>DATBOX010000092.1:0-23203 GCA_036561685.1 Candidatus Limnocylindrales bacterium
GCTGCTCCGGGAGTGGGCCTACGCCGAGCCCTTCAGCGACCCTGAGGCGCGGGTCGCGAGTCTCGCCCGATTCCTCGACTTCTACAATCGACGTCGACCGCATTGGTCACTCGCCGGACAGCCGCCGATCAGTCGGACGCCTGTCAACAACCTGATTGGGAAGAACACCTAGGCTCACCGACCTCGGGTCACGCTCATCGGGCACACGGGTCATGGCGTGGGCTGCGCCGTGACCCGTGGCCTATGCTTGCGCCGTGACGCTCTATCGCCTCCGTGAATCGGTCGAGCTCATCGCCCCGACGGTCGTCGTGGCGTTCGACGGCTGGGTCGACGCAGGCGGTGCCGCGACGGCCGTGGCCGAGCTGCTGGCGACCGAAGAAGGACAGCTGCTGGCGACCTTCGACAGTGACGTGCTGTTCGACTACCGCGCTCGCCGGCCGACCCTGGAGATCCTGGACGGTCGCCCCGCGGAGCTGACCTGGCCGGCCGTGACCCTCCATCGGGCGCGGCTGGAAGACCACGACACGCTGATCCTCAGCGGCCACGAGCCCGACTTCCGCTGGCAGGAGCTGGCCGGCGATCTGGTCGAGCTGGCCCACCGCTTCGGGGTCGCCGAATGGATCAGCCTGGGGGCCATCCCGGCGGCCGTGCCGCACACGCGCCCAGTGACCCTCATGGGGACCGAATCGACCCCCGGTCTGCTGCGCGGCGCGGTCCAGCCCGGTCCGACGGGCCTGCTGCGCGTCCCATCGGCGGCCATCTCCGCCATCGACATCGCGGTGGCCCAGGCGGGCATCCCGACCCTGGGCTACTTCGCCCAGGTGCCCCACTACGTCAGCGGCGCCTATCCGGCCGCCTCGCTGGCCCTCCTGCAGGCGCTGTCGCGCCACCTCGGTACGGAGCCGGCGGCGGTGGCGCTGCGTCGGGAGGCGCGCCAGCTGCGCTCCCGCCTGGATGCCGCGACGGCCGCCGATGACGACACCAAGGCGTACGTGGAGAAGCTGGAAGCGATGGTCGACGAGTCGCGCCTGCCGTCGGGCGACGACCTGATCTCGGACATCGAGCGGTTCCTGCGCGACCGCGGCACCGAGGGCAGCCAGCGCGCGTGAACCCCACGGAGCTACAGCTGGACGGTGCCGTCCACATCGCGTGGCTGGCCGACGGCCTGACCGCCATCCACGTCGCCGCGCCCCAGCGCAGTCGCGCCGAGCTGGACGCCTTCGCCAGCATCGTCGCCGACATCGCTCTCCTGGAGCGCACCGTCCACGGCGTGCGCACCGCGCTCCGCGACCGCTACCCGGGCCAGCTGGAGTCACAGGTGCGCGACCACGGCCGTGACGCCGCCGCCCCGTATCTGCTCATCACCCTGCGGCCGCCCAGGCACGACCCCGATCCGCGCCAGGTGGAGTGACGTCGGCGTCCGCTCTTGCTAACCCGAGATAACATGTTATGCTTCAGTAGCACAATGACCGATACCCCCGAGTCCCCTACCCCAGCGCCCGCCCTCATCGTCCTGTACGACGCGGACTGCGGCTTCTGCATGGCCACCGTCCGGTGGCTCCGGCGCCGGGACCGCGGCGGAGGGCTGACCTTCGTGGCCCTCCAGGACGCGGCTGCTCGTGCGGAACCATGGCGCGCGACCGTCGCCGGCCACGACCTGCGCGCAGCGCTGCACGTCGTCGATACGGCCTCGGACTCCGCGGCCGAGGGCGGCCGGGCCATGCTGGCCGTCCTGCGGGTGCTGCCCCGCTGGCGGGTGGCGGCCCGGCTGGCGAGTGCCCGGCCGGTCGCCCCGCTCGTCGATGTCGCCTACCGCCTCGTGGCGGGTCATCGCCACGCCCTGGGCCGCCTCGTCGGCGTCGGGAGCCCCGCCTGCCCGGTGCCTCCGGCCGGCCACGGGACGGCGCCGTGAGGATCGTCGTCGCCGGCGGTTCGGGCCTGATCGGGCGGGCGCTCGTGACCGCCCTTCTCCCCGATGGCGCCGCGGTCACGGTGCTCACGCGGGATCCGGCTGCCGCCAGCCGCCGTCTGCCGTCGGGCGCCCGCGCCGTCGCCTGGGACGGACGCGACCCCCGCGGCGCATGGGCGGCCGAACTGGCCGGCGCCGACGCGGTGATCAACCTCGCCGGGGCGACGATCGGCCACTGGCCGTGGACCGCGGCGCGCCGCCGTCTCATCGTGAGCAGCCGCCTGGATGCGACGAGCGCGCTCGTGGGAGCGATCACGGCCCTGCCCCCGGCCGATCGGCCTGCCGCCCTCCTGACTGCGATCGGCACGGACGGCTACGAGGGCCTGGATCGCGAACCCGCGACCGAGGCGACGCCATTCTCCGACACGTTCCTGGCGCGCCTGTGCACGGCCTGGGAAGCGGCCGCGGCGCCGGCCGAGTCGCTTGGGGTGCGGGTCGTGTGCCTGCGGCAGGGTGTCGTCATCGCCCGTGATGCGCCCGCGCTGCGGCTGCTGGCGTTACCCGTCCGCCTGTTCGTGGGCGGCCCGATCGGCGGTGGGCGCCAGTGGTTCAGCTGGGTCGACCTGGTCGACCTGATCGGCCTCTATCGCATGGCGCTGGCCGAACCGTCGTTGCACGGAGCGCTGAATGCGACGGCTCCCGAACCGGTGCACCAGGCCGACCTGGCACGCGCGTTGGGGCGCGTGCTGCACCGGCCGACGTTCATCCCCACGCCCGGGCTACCCGTGCGCCTGCTCCTGGGTGGCATGGCCACCCTCGTGCTGGGCAGCCGCCGCGTCATCCCCGCCCGCGCCACGGCAGCCGGCTACGCGTTCCAGCGACCGGACCTGGATGACGCTCTCAGGAGCGCTCTGGCGTAGCCCCTGCTCGCAGCGACGCCTTGTAGGCGCGCTTGCCGGCCTGGTAGCTGGCGAGCGCCTCGGCCGAATCGACATCGCCCAGCGTCGGATGGTGCGGCAGGACCGCGTCCAGGCCCGGCAGCTGCAGGCCGAACCGCTTGGCCAGGACCGCCACGATCGTGGCCGCCTTCATGTCACCCACGCCCGGCAGGGCCAGCAGGCGACGCTTCAGGTCGGCCCCGTCGCGGGCATCCGTCCAGATGCGGCCAGCGTCGCCGCCGTAGTCGCGCACGATGGCGGCGCACAGGGCCTGCACGCGGCCGGCCATCGCGCCGGGGAAGCGATGCAGGGCCGGCCGCTCCTGGAAGAGGGCCGCCAGGCGATCCGGCTCGGCTGCGGCGATCGCCGCCGCGTCGAGGCGACCGCCCATGCGGCGCTGGAGCTCGAGGGGCCCGCTGAAGGCCTTCTGCACGGTGACCTGCTGGTCGAGCACGAAGCCGATCAGCAGGGCCAGCGGGTCGGCGGCGAGGAACCGGTCGGCGGCCTCGTCACCGGCGTACCAGAGGCGATCGGGAGCATGCAGGGCCACCACGGCCGGATGGTACCGCGAGCCTGACCTCCGTACCAACCTCGACACGGATGGGCGCGCCTAGACTCCCGCCGATGAGCCGCCCGACACGCCCCTGGGATGAAGAGGTGGAACTGCTCATCGGCCGCTTCATCGGCGCGCCCCTCACACCCCTCCAGGGGCTCCTGCTGCGAGCCGTGCTGGTGCTGGCGATGGCGCTCCTGGCGCTTGTCGTCCTGCGCCTCATCCTGCCCGCGCTGGCGGACGTCCTGGGAGCCGTGGCGGTGGCAGGTCCGCTACAGTGACGACGATGGCATCGGTCGACGAGGTGGCCGGGAGCGGCCCCCCGAGGCGGCCCGCAGCCGCGGTGGCCGGGACGCGACCGACGGCCGAGAGCAGCGTGTGGTCGCCGGCGCGACGCGCCCTCACCGTCGGCATGGTGCTGACCGTCACCCTCGTGGCCTTCGAGGCGCTTGCCGTCTCCACGATCATGCCGGTGGTGGCGCGCCAGCTGGGCGATGTGGCCCTCTACGGCTGGGCCTTCAGCGCGTTCTTCCTCGGCACGCTCGTGGGCATCGTGGTGGCCGGCCAGCAGATCGATCGCGGCGGCCTGGTGCGCCCCTTCGCCGTCGGTCTGGTCCTCTTCGGCGTGGGGCTCATGATCGGCGGAGCCGCCCCCTCCATGCCCGTGCTCATCGGCGCGCGCCTCATCCAGGGCCTTGGTGGCGGCGCCATCCCGACGGTGACCTACGTGGCCATCGGGCGGGCCTATCCGGATGAGATCCGGCCGCGCATGTTCGCCATCCTGTCCACCGCCTGGGTCGTGCCGGCCCTGGCCGGCCCGGCGGCAGCCGCCTTCGTCGCCCAGTTCTTCGATTGGCGGTTCGTCTTCTTCGGCCTGCTGCCGTTCCTGGTCCTCGCCGCGGTCCTGACCGTGCCCGCTCTGCGGCGGGTCGCCGGGCCGCCGGCGGACCCCGACGCGGTGTCCGCCCGAGGCCGGCTGGCGCCGGCGGTCATCACGGCGCTGGCCGCCGGCGTGCTGCTGGCCGGCCTTACCTCCGTCACCTGGTGGGGCCTGCTGATCGCGTTGCCCGCCCTCGTGGTGGGCCTCGCGGCCCTGATCCGCCTCGTGCCACGCGGCACGCTCCGAGCGGGCCGAGGGCTGCCGGCCACGATCGCCCTGCGCGGGATCATGACCTTCGGCTTCTTCGGCGCCGAGGCCTTCCTGCCGCTGGCCATCGTCCTGATCCGCGGCGAGACGCCCTTCTTCGCCGGCCTCGCCCTCACCTCGGCCACCATCACGTGGACCGCGGGCTCGTGGATCCAGTCGCACGTCGTCCAGCGGTGGGGCGCACGCGCCCTGATGGCCCTTGGCCTGGCCTGCGTCGCGGCCGGGATCGCGGTGACCTCGACGGTCCTCCTGGACGCCACACCGATCTGGGTCGTCATCGCCGGCTGGTCCGTCTCGGGCCTGGGCATGGGCCTCTGCTACCCGGTCGTGACCCTGACCGTCCTGCGGGAGGCCGAGCCCGGCCAGGAAGGCGCCGCCACGGCCAGCCTCCAGTTGCTGGACGTCCTGGGCAATGCCCTTGGCAGCGGCATCGGCGGCGCGCTCGTGGCGGCCGGCCTGGCCCTGGCCTGGGATCCCCATGCCGCTCTGGCCATCGCCTTCAGCGGTGCGATCGCCGCCGTGCTGCTTGGCCTGCTGGTGTCCCGCCGCACGGTCGCGCCCACGCTGGCAGCCTGACCCCCACTGACCCGCGAGCGCTACCTCAGGACAGAGCAGAAGACCCGAGGACGGCGTCGATGGCCCGGGCGAGTGCGGGCGCCAGGGCCATCGAGAAGGTCGCGGTGAGGTGCGAGTCATCGCGGAAGATAAGGATGTCGTCGACGATCGGCTGACAGGGATCCCCTGGACAGATCAAGTCGTTGAGGTCCAGCAGGCCCGCCCCGGTGGCCGTCGCGATGGCCTGCTCGCGCACCCCGATGGCGTTGCGGTCGGCGACGGCCCGCGAGAAGGCGCAGGGCCGGATGTCGGCTTTGTGGGCGGCAAGGCAGGCCGGTACGTCCTGGGTCGATGAGGGCGTGTCCACGATGAGCCCGACGCGCCCTGGCAACTGGGCGACCAGGCGGGCCTCCGAGGCGGCCTCGGCGGCCGGCGTGTCGTCGGCCGCGGCGACGGGATCGATCCAGTTGCGGTCGGTGGAGATCAGGGTCAGATCCGGCGGATGGGCCACCAGGCGCGCCACGACGGCCCGATCCCAGGCCTCGCACTCGGTGTATTCGCGCTTCTGCTGGATGTTGACCATCCGCATGTCCAGGAATGGGCAGCGCACCTTGGTGAACGTCTCCAGACGCCAATGGCGAGCCTTGGCGATGGCGTCGAGTGCGGTGAACCACTGCGCGGCATGCGAGTCACCCACCAGCGCCATCGTGAAGGAGCCGTTCGGGTCACCGTAGACGCAGACCGGCGGCACCGCCGTGGCATCCAGGCCCATGCACCCGTCGGCCCGCAGCTCGGTCTCAGTCTGATCCGCGCGCGCCCCGGCCGGCGTGGGGTGGACGCCGGCGGGCAGGACGTAGCTGACGGGGCCGCTCAGCGATGGGCTCGGCGAGGGCCCGCCGGGCGACACGGTCGGCAGGCCCGGTGTCGTGGCCGCTCCGGCGAGCAGGGACCCCCCGCCAAGGTCGGTCGGCGCGGGCGATCCGGCCGCCGCGGCCAGCGCCTGGCCCTGTTGCCACGACAGACCGCCAGCCAGCAGCGCCAGGCCAAGGAGGCCCGTGAGGCCGACCGCGACCACCCGCCCCGGCCAGCGGGCCAGGCGTCCCCCGAAGCCGGCTCGGAAGGGCGTCTCCACGTAGCGCCACGAGAGCCACGACACGACGATGGCGAGGCACATCAGCCCGGCGACCTGGTTCGGCGCGAGGGCCGAGCCAAGCGCGGCGGCGGGCAGGACCAGGAGCGGCCAGTGCCAGAGGTATAACGAGTAGCTGATCTTGCCGATGAACCGTGCCGGGGCCAGGGTGAGGACGCGCGCCGGACCGCGGCCCGCCGCGATGAGCACGGCCACCGCCCCGAGCGTCGGCACGGCCGCGGCGAGGCCCGGATAGGGCACGCTCCCGTCGATGAACAGCGCCGCGGCGACGATCGCAGCCAGCCCGGCGGTGCCGAGCGAAGCCTGAAGGGCGCCGGGCAGGCGTCGCAACGGCATGGCCAGCACGGCCACGAGGCCGCCCGCCGCCAGCTGCCAGGCCCGCGTCGGCAGCGAGTAGAACGCCCAGTCGACCGAGACGTTGGTGACCACCAGGTTGACCACGAACGAGATGACGATGACGAGGGCCATCGCCACCCCGACGGCTAGCCGCACGCGCCGGCCTCGGGCGAGGAGGGCCACCCCGGCCAGCAGGGCGGGCCAGATCAGGTAGAACTGCTCCTCCACGGCCAGCGACCAGAAGTGCAGGAACGGTGACGGCGTCGAGACCGTGGCGAAATAATCCGACGCCTGCAGGGCGAAGCGCATGTTGCCCACCGAGAGGGCCGCCGCCGCGCCATCAGCCAGCAGATCCGGCCGGTCCAGCGGATCCACCACCAGGAACGTGGCCAGCAGCGTGACCACCAGGACGGCCGCACCGGCCGGGGCCAGGCGGCGCACCCGCCGCGCGTAGAAGGCACGGAAGCTGATGCGACCGCGGCGCTCGAGTTCGCGCAGCAGGAGACCGGTGATCAGGAAACCGGAGATGACGAAGAAGACATCCACCCCGACGAAGCCGCCGACGAACCCCAGCAGCGTGCCGTGATACAGCACCACCAGGGTGACGGCGACCCCCCGCAGGCCCTCGATGTCCGGTCGGAAGCCGTCCTCCGCGATGCCCGCGCCACCGGTCGTGGCAGCGGGTTGCGCCGTGCTCGCCATCGGGCGCAGTGTAGGGGCGGCGGCGGACGGACGGCCCACCGGACCTTCGGCGGTTTGACAGGAGGCCGTCGCGAGCGCACAATGGTCACGACCTCGAGCGCCGATACCGGTGTGAGCAGTTCAACCCGCTGTTCCCGGGTCACGGCCGAGGATCCTCATTTACGACTCGCTCCGGGCATGTGCCCGTCGAGCCCATACATCCGGCTCGCGGCCGCGGACAGGATCCGCCGGCGCAGCCACCCATCGAAGGACATTCCCGATCATGATCTCGCGAAGCGCGAGCACCATCACGACCATCAGCCAGCGCGGCGCCGCCATGCGACGCCAGCAGCGGGCCCGTCACGACGGCGACCGAGCCGCCGCCCCCACCCTGTACTGCCGCACCAACGGCTGCACCACGTTCATGCGCCTCGACCCCGAGACGGCCATCGCGACCTGTCCGGTGTGCGGCGCCACGCGTCGCCTGCCGCACGGCGGACCGCTATCCTTGCCGCACTGATGCGGCCTTGATCGCCGCGGACATCGCCAGCCCGCCTAACGGCGCCGGAGTCTCCTTGTCGTTCGCCCAGCTCGGCCTGCCGGCCGAACTCCAGAGAGCCATCGACGACGAGGGCTACGTCGACCCCACGCCCATCCAGGCCCGCGGCATCCCGCTCGTGCGCGAAGGCCGCGACCTCCTGGCCGCGGCCCAGACGGGCACGGGCAAGACCGCCGCGTTCGCCCTGCCCATCCTCGAGCGGCTCATGGCGTCCGGCAACGCCAGCTTCTCGCCCGCCCGGCATCCGGTCCGGGCGCTCGTCCTGCTGCCCACGCGCGAACTCTGCATGCAGGTCGAAGAGAGCTTCCGCACCTACGCCCGCCACCTGCCCCAGCTCCGCTCCACCGCGGTCTACGGTGGCGTCGACATCGCCCCGCAGACGAAGGCGCTGCGGGGCGGCGTGGAGGTCCTCGTGGCGACTCCCGGGCGCCTGCTGGACCACGTCGAACAGCGCAACGTCAACCTGGGCCAGGTGGAGGTCCTCGTCCTCGACGAGGCCGACCGGATGCTGGACATGGGCTTCCTGCCCGACATCCGCCGGATCATCGCCCTGCTGCCCCCCAAGCGGCAGAACCTCCTCTTCTCGGCCACCTTCTCCGACGACATCCGGCGCCTCGCCGCGCAGTGGCTGCACGACCCCGCCACGGTGGAGGTCGCGCCCCGCAACACCGCCGCCGAGTCGGTCCGCCAGCTCGTCATCCCGGTCGACCGCGACCGCAAGGAGGAGCTGCTGGCCCACCTCATCCGTCGCTACGACCTGCGCCAGGCGCTCATCTTCACGCGCACCAAGATCGCCGCGCGGCGCCTGGCCAGCTGGCTGGAGCGGCAGGGCATCGCGGCCGAGGCCATCCACAGCGACCGCACCCAGGCCGAACGGATCCGCGCCCTTGACGCGTTCAAGCGCGGCGAGGTCATCGCCCTCGTGGGGACCGACGTGGCGGCCCGAGGCCTCGACATCGAGGACCTGCCCCACGTCGTCAACTTCGAGCTGCCGTTCGACCCCCAGGACTACATCCACCGCATCGGCCGGACCGGGCGCGCGGGCCTGACCGGCGACGCCATCTCGCTGGTGTGCATGGACGAGGCCGACCTCCTGCGCGGCGTCCAGCGCCTCCTCAAGCGGGCGATCCCCTGGCGCGTCGAGGAGGGCTTCGTGCCGGAGCGTGACGAGGAGCCACGACCCCTGCGCGGCCCGGGCTCCGCCGGTGGGCGCACGGGTGGCGGCGCCGCGGGTCGCCCCGGCCGTCCCGCGTCGGGCGCCCGCCCATCGCCCGCGTCGCGTTCGCGGAGTCGCGCCGGCTGACGCCACGGGCGGGTCGCCCGCCCGTTCCGCGCGCCTTCAGGACTCCTTCAGCCGACCCTTCGATAGTGGCTTCGGCGCGCGCGCTGGATCCCCCGCCGGCGCGACGCGCCTCCAATCCTTGTCGCGAGGTCCTCCATGCGCCTGAAGATCATCGCCGCCGTCCTCCTCCTGGTGATCGGCGTGGGCGCCGTGGGCTTCGTCCTCATCGGCCCGAGCTTCGGCGGCGGCTCGAGCAGCACCCTGCTGACGGCGCAGGCGACGCGCACCAACGTGGTCGACGAGGTGGTGGCCACGGGCAGCCTCGCCCCCGCCGCGGTGTACGACCTGTCGTTCGGCCAGCTCCCGACGCTCGCCAACGGGTCCAGCAGCTCGAGCAGCTCCAGCTCCAGTGGGTCGGGCGCGGGTAGCACCGTCTGGCCGGTGAAGACGGTCAGCGTCGTGGTCGGCCAGGCGGTCAAGAAGGGTGATGTCCTGGCCACGGCCGACGACGTCAACGCCACGCCGCAGCTGGCCGCCGCCCAGGCCAACCTGGCCGCGGCCCAGGCCAAGCTGGCCACCGACCAGGCCAAGCTGGCCACCGACCAGGCCGGCGCGACCGCCAGCGACAAGGCGGCGGCGCAGCTGTCGATCACGCAGGCCGAGCAGCAGCTGACGAATGCCCGCACCAACTACAGCGACACGCTGGCCAAGAACAAGCTGTCGGTCGCGGCGGCTCAGGCGGCGGTCACCAGGGCCAAGGCGCAGCTGACGACTGACCAGGCTGCCAGCGCCCCGGCGAACGTCATCGCGGCCGACCAGGCGGCCATCACGAATGCGCAGCAGCAGCTGGCCAGCAGCCAGCAGCAGGCCACCCAGTCCGCCCATCAGGCCTCGCAGAGCATCGCCAGCGCCCAGCTGGCGGTGACCTCGGCTCAGGACGGCTACAGCTCCAAGGTCGCCCCCGCGCCGGCCGCCACGATCGCCTCTGATCAGGCCGCGGTCGCCACGGCGCAGGTGAGCGTGGACTCGGCCAAGACGGTCGTCGACAACGCGACGCTCGTGGCGCCCGCCGACGGGACGGTGGCCACGGTCACCGCCGTGGCCGGCTTCAATGCCCCGTCGGGCACCGCCATCTCGCTGCAGACCGGCGGCATGATCGCCTCCGGCAACTTCCCCGAGGCCGACATCGACTCCCTCCAGGTGGGCCAGGCGGCCACGGTGACCGTCACGGCGGTCGGCAAGTCGATGCCCGCCAAGGTCACCAGCATCTCGCCGTCGGCCGCCACCAGCGGCTCGTCGTCGGTGGTCACGTACGCCGTCCAGGTGACGCTCGACAGCACCGACGCGTCGCTGCGCTCGGGCATGTCGGCCAGCATCTCGGTGACCACCGCGTCGGCCAGCGGCGTCATCGCCATCCCGGCCATCGCCCTCAACGGCACGAGCGGCGACTACACGGTCAACGTCGTCGCCAGCGACGGGTCCGTCTCCGCGGTGCCCGTGCAGGTGGGCCTGGTCACCACCTCGCTGGCCCAGATCACCAGCGGCCTCAGCGTCGGCGATCGCGTGGAGACCGGCACCTCGACGGCCCGCTCGGGCACGACCACGACGACCACCACCGGCGGCTTCGGTGGCGGGTTCGGCGGGGGCCGCGGCAATGGCGGCGGGACGGTCATCGTCCCATGATCACGCCGCTCCTTGACCTGCAGGGGGTGTCACGGGTCTACGACACCGGCCGCATCGCCGTCACGGCTCTCCAGGACGTCAACCTGATGGTCGCCCACGGCGAGTTCCTGGCCATCGTGGGCCCGTCCGGCTCGGGCAAGTCGACCCTCATGAACATCGTGGGCTGCCTGGACCGCCCGACCACCGGGGTCTACCGCCTGGAGGGCCATCCGGTCGAGGAACTCTCCGACGACCAGCTGGCGGAGGTCCGCAGCCGGGCCATCGGCTTCGTCTTCCAGTCGTACAACCTCCTGCCGCGCACGAGCGCCCTGGAGAACGTCGCCACCCCCCTCCTCTACCAGGGCGTCGCACGGCACGACCGGCTGGTGCGCGCCCGGGAGGCCCTGGAACGGCTGGGCCTGGGCGATCGCGTCGACCACGAGCCGAGCGAGCTGTCGGGGGGCCAGCAGCAGCGGGTGGCCATCGCCCGCGCCCTGGTGACCCAGCCGCGCCTCCTGCTGGCCGACGAGCCGACGGGCAACCTCGACAGCACCTCCGGCGCAGAGGTGATGGCCCTCCTGCACGACCTTCACGCGTCGGGCATGACGGTGATCCTCATCACCCACGATGCCGACGTCGCCGCCGCTGCCTCGCGGCAGGTCCATGTGCGCGACGGCAGGCTCCTCCATTGAACGTCCTCGAGCTCGTCCACCTGGCCCTGTCACGGCTCGGCGCGAGCCGCCTCCGGGCGTTCCTGACCATGCTGGGGGTCATCATCGGGGTGGCCTCGGTGGTCGCCCTCGTCAGCGCGGGCCAGGGCGCGACGAGCGGCATCACCAGCCGCCTGCAGGGCCTGGGCACCAACCTGCTGACGGTCACGCCGGGCGCCAGCTTCACCGGCTTCACCCGCGGCGCGGCCGGTTCGGCCACGACCCTCTCGGTGGCCGACGCCACCGCCATCGGCAGCCTCGACGGCGTGGCCGCCTACGCCCCGCAGGTCAGCACCCAGGGCCTCGTCGTGGCCGGCACCAAGAACACCACCACCTCGATCGTCGGCACGACCGCCGCGTACGCCTCCGTCAATGCCTTCGACGTGTGGCAGGGCCGCTTCCTGACGGCCGCCAGCAACGAGTACGACCTGCGCGAGGCCGTCCTGGGCGGCACGACCGCCGACGACCTGGGCCTCGGCCCGACGTCGATCGGGTCCACCATCACCATCGACGGCCTGCCCTTCCAGGTGGTGGGCATCCTCCAGACGAAGGGCAGCGCCGGTCCGACCAGCCAGGACGACCAGGTGCTGATCCCGCTGACCACGGCCCAGCACCACTTCGTCAGCGGCACGAGCGTGCGGTCGATCAGCCTGAGTGTCGCCACCGCCGACCAGATCGACGCGGTCAAGGCGTCGATCACCACGACCCTGGACGAGCGCCATGGCATCGGCGCCAGCGGCACGCCGGACTTCAACATCACCGACCAGTCGCAGCTGCTGAGCACCGTCAGCTCCGTCAGCGGGCTGCTCACCGTGCTGCTCGGCGGGATCGCCTCGATCTCGCTCGTCGTGGGCGGCATCGGCATCATGAACATCATGCTGGTCTCGGTCCGTGAACGGACCCGCGAGATCGGCATCCGCAAGGCCATCGGCGCGCGCAGCCGGGACATCCTGGCCCAGTTCCTCGTCGAGGCCCTCGTCATCTCCCTGCTGGGCGGCATGATCGGGATCGTGGCCGGCGTCATCGCCTCCGCGGTCATCGGCCAGGTCGCCGGCTGGGGCTTCGCCTTCAACCCCCTGACCGTGGTCGTGGCGGTCGCCTTCAGCCTCGTGGTGGGCGTCGTCTTCGGCGTCTGGCCGGCCCGCCAGGCGGCCCGCCTGGACCCCATCGTCGCGCTTCGTTACGAGTAAGGAGATCCGACCGTGACCGACCCCCTCACCCCTCGACCGACCGACCCGACGCCGCCCCCGGCGCCGACGTGGCAGCCGTCCGCGCCGGCGCCCATGCCGGCCGCCGCGCCGCTGATCCTGCCCACGGTCAAGCCCAAGGCGGCCTCGAGCCGGCTGGGGACCTATCTCCTCGCGGTGGCCGTGCTGGTCGCCGCCGCAGGCGTCGCCTTCGCGGCCGGCCGCGTCACCGCCCCGGCGGCCGCGGCGACTCGCACGGGCGCCAACGGCAACTTCCCCCGCGGCAGCTTCGGCGCAGGCTTTGGCGCGGGCGCGTCGTTCGCCCCCGGCGGCTTCGGCGGCGGCGCCGCCCTGGGAGCCAACGGCGGCGTCAGCCTGAGCGGCAAGGTCATCGCCATCGATGGCTCGACGATGACGCTCCAGCTGGCCAGCGGCCAGACGATCACCATCGATCTGCCGAGCACGACGACGTACCACACGGCGACGACGGCCTCCAACAGCGCGGTCACGACCGGCAGCTCGGTGGTCGTTGAAGTCACCGGCTTCGGCGGACGTGGCCTGGGGGGCGGGGCACGCGCCAGCGGCGCGCCCGGCGCGTCCGGCGCGGCGTCGATCACGGCCAGTGACGTGACCGTCGAGACCCCATAGGACCGGGGGGAGGCGCACACTCCCGCCATGCACCTGCTCGTCGTCGAGGACGACCCGCGCCTGGGGCGCCTGCTGCTGCGCCTCCTGCGCGAGGACCGGCACGTGGTCGAGCTGGCCACGACGGCCGAGGGCGCCCTCGACGTGGTCGCCGGCGGCTCGCTGCTGGAGGCCATCATCCTCGACGTGGGCCTGCCCGACCGGTCCGGCTTCGAGGTCGCGCGCGAACTGCGGCGGGACGGCTCGAGCGTGCCCATCATCATGCTCACCGCCCGTGACGCCATCAACGACCGGGTCCGCGGGCTCGACGCGGGGGCCGACGACTACCTCGTCAAGCCCTTCGCCTACGAGGAGCTGTCGGCCCGCCTGCGCGCCCTCACGCGCCGCGCGGAAGGGGCGGCGCGACCGGCCCCGGTCCTGCGCAGCGGGCCGATCGCCTTGGACGAGCACAAGCGGCTCGTGACGGTCGCCGAGCGGCCGGTGTCGCTGACACCGCGTGCGTTCGCCCTGCTGGAGTGCTTCCTTCGCCACCCCGGCCAGGTGCTGACGCGCGACAACCTGCTCGACGCGGCATGGCCGGCCGGCGTGGCGGTCACGCCGAACACCGTCGACGCCTACGTCCACCTGCTCCGTGAGCGGCTCGGCCCGCAGGCGGGTGCCCGCATCCAGACCGAACGCGGCGTGGGCTACCGCCTGCTGGAGGCCTGAGTGGCGGCCGGGCGTGACCAGGATGGTGATGCGCGCCTGCTCCGCCGCGTCCGGCTCCGCCTGGTGGCGTGGAGCGGGGCCATCACCCTGGCCATCGTGGTCATCCTCGGCGTGGCCGTCTACCTCACCGTGGACCAGGCCCTGTCCGCCGCCGGGCACGATCAGCTCAACGGCCGCACCAGCGCCATCGCGCCCCTCATCCAGAACGCCGGGCAGCGACCGGGCGACCTCGGCACCCGATCGCTGGGATTCGCCACGGGCGGGTCGAGCTCGGGCACCTACGCCATCGTCGTCGCCCCGGACGACAACGTCATCGGGCCCGTCGGCGAGGCCGCGTTCCCGGGCCTGCCGGTCAGCGCGGCGGTCGCGGCGGCACGCGGCGGCACGGCCGACTACGAGGAACTGACCCTCGGCGTACCGATCCGCATGCTCACCACGCCGGTCACCACGAGCGCCGGCCAGACCTACGTCGTGCAGGTCATCGCCGATCGCCGCAGTGATGTCAACACGATGCAGGTCCTCCTGATCGTGCTGGTCGGGGGTGGCCTGCTGGCGGTGGCCCTCTCGCTGGCCGGCGGCGCGCTGTACGCGCAGCGCGCCCTGGTGCCGATCCGCGAGTCGTTGCGCCGGCAGCGCGAGTTCGCGGCCGACGCCAGCCACGAGCTGCGCACCCCGCTGGCCGTGGTGCGCGGCAACCTGGAGCACCTGCAACGGCACCCCGACCAGACCGTCGCCTCGCTCCACGAGTCGGTGGACGATGCACGCGCCACGGTCGACCACATGACCGAGCTGGTCGAGTCACTCCTCCTGCTGGCGCGGGCCGACTCGGGCGTGGTGGAGCTCGAGCACATCCCGGTCGACCTGGCCGACGTCGCGGCGGCGGCCCTCGACGGCCTGGGCACGCTGGCCCGCCAGCGCGAGGTGCATCTCGTGCTCGACGGCGCGCCCGCCACGCTGGAGGGCGACCCCGTGCGCCTGCGCCAGCTGGTGACGATCCTGACCGACAACGCCATCCGCCACAGCCCGCCGGGCACCGCCGTCCTGGTCGCGGTCGCGACCTCCGGCCGGCAGGCCGAGCTGACCGTCGACGACGCCGGGCCCGGTGTGCGGCCGGAGGACCGGGCCCACGTGTTCGAGCGCTTCTGGCGGGCCGCCGATGCGCCGGAGGGCGGCGTCGGCCTGGGCCTGGCCATCGCCGCCTGGATCGTGCGGCGTCACGGCGGCATGATCGCGGTCGAGAGCTCACCCGCCGAGGGGGCCCGCTTCCACGTCACCCTGCCCCTGGCTGGTGGCGGCCGGGCTGAACGGGACGACAGCCTGCAGACCGAGCCGGGTAAGCCGGGCTGAGGTTCAGCCGCGGCGGAAGGGCCCGCCGCGTTTGCGCTCCGCGGTGGGCGGCGGCCGGCGCAGGCTCATCTTGTGGAGGATCTCGTCGATCTCGGCGTGAAAGCGCGCACCCTCGCGCCGGTCGTCCAGCCACATCAGGTAGCCCGGGTCGACCCGCGCGATCTCGCCAAGGGACCAGCCCTTGAAGCGGCCGAAGTCCAGCACGCTGCCGCTGGGCCGGCCGGGCGGCGGTCCCGCGGTGCCCTCCCACGAGGCGCCCTGGCGGCTGCTGGTCCACGACGCGTCCGAGGCCGGGGGACCTGCGGCGGGCGGGGGCGGCGTGGGCGCGGCCGCCTCGCCGTTCGGCCTGGGCGGAGCGTCGTGGCCGTGGCCGTGGTCGCGGTCGTACGCGGTCCGGCGGTCGGCGTCCCGGATGAGGTCGAACGCGGCATTGATGGCGGCCATCTGGCGGGCCGCCTCGAGGTCGGGCGCGACGTCTGGATGGAAGCGGCGCGCGAGCGCCCGGTAGGCCGCCTGGATGACCTCATGGTCGGCCGTCGGATCCACCTGCAGGACGCGGTACGGATCGATCCTGTCGTCCGTCTCGGCCATGGTCCTCCACCCTCCCGTCGCCCGTGATGGCGCCGGCACAGGATACCGTCCGGAAGAAGGGCCTCACGCGCCTCACCGCCGGACGCCGCGGAAGGTCCCGCCCCCGACCGGTACGGCCGCGGGCTGCGACGCGGGCGGCCGACCTGCCACAGTTGCGCCGATGCACCGAGAGCTCAGCGCTCCGCGCCTGGGCGGCCAGCCATCCCGCCGCCTGCTCGGCCACGCCCTCGCCGTCGTGGCGATCGTGTTCGTGGGCTATTACGACGTCCTGGTCGCGGCGACCTCCGTGGGCCTCGACTCCCACGCCTACTGGGCTGCCTGGACCCACCCCCTGTACAGCATCCCGCCGGGGCATGTCGACGCGTTCCTCTACTCACCGGTCATCGCCGAGGTCCTGTGGCCGCTCGGCCAGCTGCCGGCCGACCTCTTCATCGGCCTGTGGGCCGCCGCCATGCTGGCCGTCTTCGCCTGGCTGCTTCGCCCGCTCCCGCCGGTGTGGTATCTGGTCGGCCTGCTGCTGTGCGTGCCAGAGGCCCTGGAGGGCAACATCAACGCCCTCCTGGCGCTGACGGTGGTGGTCGGCTTCCGCTACCCGGCGGCGTGGGCACTGGCCCTGCTCACCAAAGTCAGCACGGGGGTCGGGCTGCTGTGGTTCGTGCTGCGCGGGCGGTGGCGCGCCTGGCTGGCGGCCATGGCCCTGGCGGCGGTGCTGGCGGCCGTCTCGTACCTGTGGTGGCCCGGCCCGTGGCAGGCCTGGGTGGCGCTGCTCGTGTCCGGGTCGGGCGGCGGCGACTGGTTCTTCCCGGCGCGCCTCGTCGTCTCGCTCGCCCTCGTGGCATGGGGCGCGCGGACCGATCGCGCGTGGACCGTGCCGGCATCCCTGGTCCTCGCCTCACCGATCCTCTTCCTCAACACCCTCACCATCCTCGCCGCGCTCCCGCGCCTGGCCGCGGCCCGTGACCGGTTTGCGCGCGCCGCAGAGTAGGCTTGACGCGTGCACGCGCTGCGTCCCGGCATCCGGTCCGGCCTGGAGGAGTGGCGCGTCTTCGGCGGCGAACGCTACCGGCGCTACCTGACGATCGGCCTGGGGGCGGCCGGGGTCAGCTCGCTGGCCGATGCCGCCCTGACCATCCCCCTGCTGCTGGTCCTCGGCGCGCCCCCGGCGCTGGCGACCCTCATCGGCGTCCTGCCCATCGCCGGCTCGGCGGCCCAGCTGGCCGTGCCGCGCCTGCTGGAACGGACCGACGGCAACCTGCGCGGCGTGACCCTGGCCATCACCGCCGCCGGCGAGACGCGCGGCATCTGGCTGGCCCTCGTGACGCTGGGGAGCGCGGTGGATCTCCTCCCGACCGGCCTGGTCATCGGCCTCATCGCCGCGATCATGACCGTGGCCGGTGCCGCCACGACCATCGGCGGCGCGAACCAGCTGGCGTGGTACGGCGCGATCCTGGCCGAACCGGAGCGCCGCTTCGTGGCGCCGCGGGTCATGGGCGTCACGCTCGGCCTGGGCGCCGTGCTCCTCCTGCCCGCGGCGCTCCTCGTGCAGCTCCTGAGTCCCGTCACCGGCGTGCTGGTGTTCGCGCTGCTGTTCCTGCTCGGCGGCTCGGCCGGCCTGCTGGAGCTGTGGGCCATGACGCGCCTGCCCCGGCCCGGCCGTGTGCGGGTCCCGGCGCCGCCGGCGCCACGGGCGGAGAACCCCGAGCTGGGGCGCTTCGTGCGCATCGTCGTGCTCGCGGCGTTTGGCTCCGGGTTCGGGCCGTACCTCTCGATCTACGCCATCAGCGTGCTCCACCAGCCCCCCAGCTTCGCCATCGTCCTCACCGCGCTGGGCGCCGGCGCCTCGCTCGTCACGTCCACCATCGTGGGCGGGTGGCTGGGCCATGGCTCCTCGTCACGCCTGCTGCGCGTCTCCTTCCTGCTTCGCGGCGGGGCGATGCTGCTGGGCTTGCTGGCGTTTCCCGCCAACCCACTGTCGGGCGTCGTCCTGTGCCTCGTGAGCGTGGTCGTCTCGGCGGGCGCGGCGTCCGGCATCATCTCCGCCAACGAGCGCCTGCTGCGGCTCGCGGGCCGCGAGGAGTGGTTCGTCGCGCAGGGCCGGTACGTCGCCGGCACGGCGGCCGGCACGACCGGTGGGCAGCTCCTCAACGCCGGGCTGCTGGCGGTGGCGCCGGTCGGCTACCTGCCCTTCGCCGCCCTCTTCCTCGTCTCCGGCGTGACCCGCTTCTTCGCCGCGTGGCGCGTGGATGTCTCGGCTTCATGGTCGTCCGCGACGGCCGCCTGGCGGACAGATGACCTTGAGCCGGGTAAGGTGGGGCGGTGAGTCCCCGAGTGCCGGCCCTGGAGCTGCTGCGCGGCCAGGGCCTGCTGCCCGACGGTCCGCTGCTGTTCGGCCAGCCGCTGCCGACGCCACGACCCGGCGTCTACGTCATCGAGTGGCCGACGAGCGAGCCGACGGTGCCAGTCGACCACAACCTCCTGCGCGAGTGGCTGGCCCGGGTGCCCACGCTCCGCCTCGACGGTGCGGTCCCGACCCCGCACGAGCTGGCCGCCCGCCTGGGGGCCTTCTGGCAGCCCGAGCAGACCGTGGTGTATATCGGCCGCAGCAAGTCGTTGCGCCGCCGCCTTGCCGAGTACGCGGCCACGCCCCTCGGCGATGACGGCCCGCATCACGGCGGCCACTGGCTCAAGACGCTGCGCGGCTACGAGCAGGCACGGGTCTGGTGGGCCGTGACCGACGCGGCCGAGGAGTACGAGGATGCCCTGCTGACGGCCTTCGGCGAGGCGGTCGGCCAGCCCGGCGCGCTGCCCTTCGCCAACCTGCGGTCGCTCAGCAGCGGCTCGCGACCCCACGGCATCACCGGTGCCGCCAAGGCCGCCCCGGCCGCCCCGGCCGCCGCCCCGGACGGCGCGACCGGAGTACGCCGCTCGTCGGCCGGGTCGCCGGCCGCGCGCCGCGCCCCCACCACATCGGCGCGCCAGGGCGTGACGTCGCCACGGCGGGCGCCCGGCCCGCCACGTCATCACCAGCGCACCGAAGTCGTCCTGACGGCCGAGGGCCACGAGCGCCTGCGATCGGAGCTGCACGAGCTGCACGCGACACGACCGGACGTCATCGGGCGGGTCAAGGCGGCGCGCGAGTTGGGCGACCTGCGCGAGAATGCCGAGTACCAGGCCGCCCGCGAGGAGCAGTCGTTCCTGGAGGGCCGCATCCAGCAGCTCCAGGCCACCCTGGATCGCGCCGTCATGTCGGAGGTCTCGGCCGACGACGGGCTGGCCCGCGTGGGCTCGACGATCGAGGTCATCGACGAAGCCGATGCACCGCCGGAGCCGGTCGCCTACACGCTGGTCGATCCGGCCGAGGCGCGCCTCTCGGAGGGCCGCCTGAGCTACCGCTCCCCCATCGGGGCGGCGCTGCTCGGCCGGCGAGCCGGCGAGGTCGTCACCGTCACGACGCCGGCGGGCCCGCGCACCTATCGGGTCGTGGCCGTCCGCTGACCCGGCGCCGGCGCCTCCGCCGCGCGAGCAGCGTGGCGCGCCAGGCGCGCCTCCAGCCCGGCCCGGACGGCCGGCCACTCCTGGACCGTGATCGAGTAGTAGACGGAGTCTCGAAGGCGGCCGTGGCGGGTGATCATGTGGTTGCGGAAGGTGCCCTCGAAGGTCGCCCCCAGGGCCAGGATGGCCGTGCGGGACTGCACGTTCAGCGCGTCGGTCTTGAGCTCGACCCGGTTGGCTCGCAGGTGGTCGAAGGCATGGCCCAGCATCAGCAGCTTGGCCTCGGAGTTCACCGCACTCCGCTGCCACGGCGGCGCGACGAACGTGTAGCCGATCTCCAGGCGGTGGTTGAGCCGGTCGATGTTGAGGTAGCGGCTCCCGCCGACGACGCGTCCGGTCGCCCGCTCGAAGGTCGTGAAAGGCAGCTCGGTGCCCCGCTCCGACGCCTCCACGGCCGCCTGGACGATCGCGGCCATGCCGGCCGGGGTCGACCCGTCGAGGGGCATGTACGTCCACATGGCCGGATCCGCGCAGGCGGCCGCCAGATCCGCCGCGTGCTCCGGCCGCATGGGCTCGAGCCGGACGTGTCGGCCCTCCAGCGTGACCGGCTCCACCGGCATGGGCTCCGGCGGGTAGGTCACGTACGGCGCCGGGCCGCTCACGGGGTGGCGGCCGACTGGAGCTGGGTCACCGCCGCCAGCAGTTGCGCGTCGCCCGAGGCGGCCAGCTGCGCCGCGGTCATGTCGGCCAGTGCGTCGGGCGTGACGATGGTTGCGCCGGTCGGCAGGTCGACCTTCACGTCCGGGGTGATGCCGTCGGGGAAGATGTGCCGCCCCTTCGGCGTGAGCCACTCCTCCACGGCCAGCCGCAGGGCCGAACCGTCGGGCAGCATGAAGGTGTTGAGCACCGTGCCCGTGCCGAAGGAGCGCACCCCCACGATCTTGGCCCGGCCGGCGTCCTGCAGGGCCCCGGCCACGATCTCGGCCGAACTGGCCGTACCGTAGTCGATCAGCACGACCAGCGGAGCCCGGGTGGCCACGCCGCCGGACGTGACGGCCACCTTGATCTGCTGCCCCTGCGCCGTCTGGCGGACATAGACCGTGCCGCTGGCGAGGAACTGGCTGGCCGTCGTGACGGCCTCGTCGACGAGGCCCCCCGGGTCCTCACGCAGGTCCAGGATGAAGCCCTTGGCCCCCTTCGCCTGGGCGTCCTGGAGGGCTTTCGTGAGCTGGGCCCCGGACTTGTCGGAGAACTGGGTGACGCTCACCAGCGCGTCCGTGGTACCCGGCACGAGGTGCCAAGCGACGGCCGGCACCGTCACCACGGCGCGCGTGATGGTGATGTCCACCGGTGACCCTGAGCCGCTGTGCAGGATGGTGAGGGTCACCTTGGTGCCCGCCTCGCCGCGGATCAGGCTGGCCGCCGAGGCGACGCTGACGTTCTCCACGCTGTGGCCGTCGACGGCGATGATCTGGTCCTGTGCGCGGAGGCCGGCGGCCTGCGCCGGCGAGCCGCTGATGACCGACTGGATGACCAGGCCCCCACCACTGCCCGACGGCTGGCCCAGGAAGACCCCGATGCCCACGATCGTGCCGTTCAGGGCGTCCTGCTCGCTCTTGACATCGTCGGGCGTCAGGAACGTGGTGTGCCCCGGGTCGCCGAGCGCGTCGACCAGCCCGCTGATCGCGCCGTAGGTGATGGCTTGCGGGTCGACCTTGCCCTGGTCCACGTAGTGCTGACGGATGAGGTTCACGGCCTGCCAGAAGAGGCCGAAGTTGGCCGGCAGGTCGGGCGGCAGGGTGACGCCCGGGCCGATCGTCGCCCCGGCGACCGCGGAGCCCGACGGCGTGGCTCCGGGCGCGACGGCGGAGCCGCCGCCAAAGGCGGTGCGGTCGATGGCGACGCCCGAGACGAAGGCCACGAGGAGCAGTACGAGGACGACGACGAACGTCCCGTCCGACCACGATGGTCGGGTGCCCCCGCGCCCCGATGGTTGCTGCGGCGGCGGCCCCTGGGTGCCCCAGGGTCCTGCTGGCCCACCCCAGCCGGGCCGCGTCGCGTCGGGCGGCTGGCGGTCCCAGTCCGCTGGGCGCCAGCCCGGCGGCGTCGGCGCGCCGGGGTCGGGGGCGTTCTGGGGTGGGGTGGGATCACCCGACATACGGCTCTCCTCGGTCGGCGACCGCCGGGGCGGTCGGGCATGGGGCAGGGCAAGCGTTGCGCGGCATGATGGGCGGCGGAGGCGAATCCTGCTCGTGCCCGGTCAGGCGGCCTGCTGGACCCTGGTGCGGGCCCCGCGCATGGTGGTCGAGAGGCTGAACAGCGCGGCCGCCGCGAGCATGAGACCGCCCATCCCCAGCAACGTCGTCGAGCCGCCCACGGTCTGCAGCGCGACCCCCCCGATCAGCAAGCCGACCGGCTGGAGGCCCAGCGTGACGACACGCGCTGTGCTGCCCACCCGACCCAGGAGCTCGTGCGGTGTCAGCGATGCTCGCAAGGTGACGTAGGAGACGGTGACGAGCGACTGGCTGATGCCCGCCCCCAATGCGGTGGCGACGAGGATCACCGGCAGGCCCATGAGGGCCAGGACGATCACGAGCGCACCCGTCATCGCCGCCCCGCCGAGCAGGAGGGGGGCCAGAGCGCCGCGCATCAGCCGTGCGCCGGCCAGCGCGCCGATGACCGCGCCGACGCTGTAGGCGCTCAGGATCAGGCCGAAGACCACGGCTCCCAGGCCCAGCTGGCCCTCCACGTAGATGGTCAGCGCGGGGATGATGGCGGCCGTGCACAGGGCGGTCGCGGCGTAGAAGATCAGGACCATCCGGAGCGTCCGCTCCTGGACCAGGAACCGCACCCCGTCCAGCATCTCGCTGGCCAGGTGACGCCGCGGGACCGTGCTGACCGAGCGGAGCGACCGCCGGACGAGCGTCAGGCTGGCGGCGGAGATGGCGAACGACAGGGCGTCGATGGCGATCGTCGGACCCGCCCCGACCACGCCGACGGCGACGCCGGCCAGCGCCGGCCCCACGATGAAGCCCAGGTTGGCGACCGCCTCGATGGTCGACGACCCGGCGGCGATGCGCGTCGGCCCCACGAGGATCGGCACGGACGCGGTCCAGCCAGCCATGAAGGCGACGCGCAGCGCGTTGAGCGGGAACATCACGAGATACACCACGGGCATGACCGGCAGGCCGAGCAGGAAGGCCAGCGGGATACACGCCGTCAGGAGGGCTCGACCCGCGTCGGCGAGGAGCATCAGGCGCCGGCGGTCCCAGCGGTCGGCCAGCGCCCCGATCGGCAGGCCGAGCAGGAAGTCGGGCAGCGTCTGCAGCACACCGACCAGGCCCATGGCCAGGCCGGACCCGGTCAGGCCGAAGACGAGCAGCGGCACGGCCGTGAAGCTCACCGCGTCGCCGAGCGCCGAGGCGCCCTGGCCGCTGAGAACGACCAGGAAGTCGCGGTTGGCGCGCAGCGGCGGGTCGATGGGCTCGGTGGGGGCGGTCACCGTCGAACGGTACCGGAGACGCGGCTGTCACACTGGCCGCATGCGCGACGTGACGAGCCGGTGCTGGTGGGCGCCGGGCGAGGCGGCCGACCCGCTGATGGTCGAGTACCACGACCAGGAGTGGGGCGTGCCGGTCACCGATGAGCTGGAGCTGTTCGAGCGCCTCTCCCTGGAATGCTTCCAGGCCGGCCTCAGCTGGTCGCTCATCCTGCACCGGCGCGACGGCTTCCGGGCCGCCTTCCGCGGCTT
>DATBOX010000093.1:0-5035 GCA_036561685.1 Candidatus Limnocylindrales bacterium
TCGAGCGGCGCCGCGGCGCGCACCAGGACCGCGCCCGGGGCGCCGTCCGGCCCGGCCACGACGTTGAGGCAGCGATGGATGCCGTACACGAGATAAACGTACGCCCGTCCGCCCGGTCCGAAGATGGTGGCCGTGCGCGCCGTCTGCCCGAAGCGCGCATGGCTGGCCTGGTCCGCCGGGCCATCGTAGGCCTCGGTCTCCACGATCACGGCGCTGCACTCAGCCTCGCCGGTCGCCCTCCGCACGAGGACGGACCCCAGGAGGGCGCGCGCCAGGTCGACGACGGGTCGGTCGAAGAAGTCGGTCCCGAGCGCGTCCCGCTCGCGCATGAGGCGGCGGGCGGCGCTCAGACGATGTTCTGGAGCTGGCTCGGCAGCAGCGGCCCGAGCAGTCCGATGGCCGGGATCAGTGACCCGCGCAGCCACCCGGCGATGACCGAGTTGGTGAGGCCCTCGTTGATGACCTGGGCGATGGGCTGCTGGGCGCTGGCCGCGACCTGGTGGTAGCTGTAGAAGGAGTCCAGCCCCATCACGAAGGCTCCGATGATGAGGATGGCGATGCCCGCCCCCAGGAAGCCGCCCACGATCTCGTCCATGAACGAGAGGCGGGCCACCATCGGTGCCCGCTTGTAGAAGATGAAGATGAGGATCTCCCCGACCACCAGGAAGATCACGAACATCGCCAGGAAGGCCAGCATCGCGCTGTAGGGCGCGCTGAAGGTGGTCCAGTACTGGCCCATCCAGCTGCCCAGCGACGGCATGATGTTGCCCGCCAGGAGGAGCGACAGGACCCACACCAGCAGCGTCAGGAGCTGCTGCACGACCCCCGTGACGAAGCCGAAGATGAAGCCGCCCACGATCAGCAGCACGATGATGACGTCCGCGAGGTTGAAGTGCCTGAGGCCGTCGAGCAGGTCCATCGTTACTCCGCAGAGGGTTCCGGTCGTTGCCGGCGGGGTAGCGTACCAGTACCGTCCGGCCGCCCGCAATGCGCCACACCCTCCCATACCGCACCTCGCTGGGGCATCACGTCACCGCGAGGGGTCCCGGGGGTCATGCCCGACGACGGACGCCCAGGCGGTCCCGCAAGGCAGCCACGACCCGGTCCAGGAGGCGGTCCACGTCGGCGTCGGTGAGCGTCTGGTCCGGGGCCTGCAGGCGCAGCCGGTAGGCCAGGCTGATCTCGCCTTCCACCAGTGGCGGCCCGGCGTAACGGTCGAACAGGGTCAGCGCCCTCAGCCGGTCGCCGGCCTCGGCGCGGATGAGCGCCTCGACCTCCCCCGCGGGCTGCTCCGCCCGCACGATGAGCGCCAGGTCCCGCTCCACGGCGGGCACCCGCGGCCACGGCACGACCCGGGTCGTCCGCTCCGCCGCCTCCTGCAGCAGGCCGATCCGCAGCAGGCCGAAGGCCACGCGCTCCGCCCGCGACCCGCAGGCCTCCAGGTACTGCGGGTGCAGCTCGCCGACGCGGCCGATCTCACCCGGCGATCCGGCCTCGTGATCCAGGAGGACGGCCGCCACCCGGCCGGGATGCTCGATGCCGGCCCACGGCTCGAGCGGCCCGAACCTGACGGCGCGCAGGCCGAGGCGATCGGCGAGCCACGTCACGAGACCCTTGCCATCGCCGATGTCGGCGACGGCGCCCGCCCGGTCCCATGAGGCCGGCGGCCACGCGCCGGCAAGCAGGAAGCCGAGCCAGGCCTCCTCCTGCGGGCCGCCCACCGCGAACACATGGGTCGAGCCGATCTCGAAGACGGCCACGTCGGGCCGCCGCTGACGCTCGTTCTCGGTCAGGACGCCGACCAGGCCCGGCAGCAGCGAGCGGCGCAGCTCGCTGTGGTCGGGCGAGATGGGGTTGGCGACCCGGATCGTGGCGGCATCGTCCCGCGGCCAGCCCAGTCGGACATGGTCATCCGGGCCGATGAGGGCATGCGTCACGACCTCCGTCAGGCCGCGCCCGTCGAGCAGGTCGCGCACGCGATCCACGCCCCGTCGCGGATCGGGCCGGTACGGCGGCATGGCGGTGGCCGGCAGCTGGCCGGCGATCGTCTCGTAGCCACGGACGCGCGCCACCTCCTCCGCCAGGTCGGCCTCGACCACGAGGTCGCGCCGGTGCGCGGGGATGGTCGCCACCAGTGCGGCTGCGGCGTCGGCATCGCCCAGGGTCACCTCGAGGCCGGCCGCGACCGGCACCCGGTCGCCGGCCGTCGCGGCCTCGGTGGCCACCTCGACACGGCCCAGGAGCCCGGCCTGCTCCGACGCCGGGAGCGCGACACCCAGGAGCCGGCTCACGCGACCGGGCCGGAACGGGACGCGCCGCAGCGGTGGCTCATGTGGATCGGAGTCGATGACCCCGCGCGCGACGCGCCCGCCGGCCCACGCGGCGATGAGCTGGGCCGTCCGGTCGGCGCCCTCGCGGGCGAGGCCGTGCGGCTGGCCCTTCTCGAAGCGCAGGCTGGCCTCGCTGCGCAGCGCGTAGTGGTGGGCGGTCCGCCGGACGGCGACCGGATCGAAGATGGCCGACTCGATGACGACCGCCTTCGTGCCCGCGCCGACCTCGCTGGCCGCGCCGCCCATGACGCCGGCGATGCCGAGCGCTCCCCGGCTGTCGGCGATGAGGCCCGTCGTCGGGGTCAGCTCCCGCATGACGTGGTCCAGCGTCTCCAGGCGCTCGCCCGGCCGCGCCGAACGCACCTCGATGTGGCCGCCCTGGACCGCTGCCGCATCGAAGGTGTGGATGGGCTTGCCCAGCTCGAGCATCACGTAGTTGCTGGCGTCGACCACGTTGGAGACCGGCCGCTGGCCGGCCGCGGACAGGCGCATCTGCACCCATAGCGGCGAGGGTCCGACCGTCACGCCGTCGACATAGCGGCCCACGAAGCGCGAGCAGAAGGCCGGATCCTGAACCGAGACCGAGAGATGATCGGACGTGGCATCGCCCGCCTCCGGCACCTCGATGACCGGTCGCCGCAGAGTCGCCCCGGTCGCCGCCGCCACCTCGCGGGCCAGCCCGACCATCGAGAGCGCATCGCCGCGGTTGGGCTTGACATCGATGTCCAGGATCACGTCGCCGAGGAGGTCGACCAGCGCGGTCCCCAGCGGCGCGTCCGGCGGCAGGATGAGGATCCCGTCGGCGTCAGTCGTCAGGCGCAGCTCATCACCGGAGCACAGCATGCCCTCGCTGACGACGCCCATCTTGGGTGCGCGCTCGATGCGGCGATCGCCGGGCAGGACGGCCCCGGGCAGCGCCACCGGCACACGCTGGCCGGCCGCGATGTTGGTGGCGCCGCAGACGATGGCCAGTTCTGGTCCACCATCGCTCGTGCGCACGCGCGTCAACGACAGGCGGTCGGCGTTGGGGTGCGGCTTGACCTCCAGCAATTCGCCCACGACCACGCCCTGCCAGTCGGCGCCGCGACGCTCGATGCCCTTGACCTCCATGCCGAGCAGCGTCAGCCGCTCCGCGAGTGCCTCCGCTTCGAGCGTCACGTCGACGTACTCGCGTAACCACGACAGCGGCACGAGCATCAGAACTGCTCCAGGAAGCGCAGGTCGTCCTCGAGGAAGACCCGCAGGTCGGTGATGCCGTGGCGCAGGAGGGCGATGCGGTCGGTCCCCATGCCGAAGGCGAAGCCCTGGAAGCGCTCCGGGTCGAGGCCGCCGTTGCGGAGCACGACGGGGTGCACCATGCCCGCGCCAAGGATGGTCATCCAGCCGCTTCGGCCGCAGGCGGGACAGCCGCTGCCGCCGCAGATCAGGCATTCGACGTCAAAGGCGACAGAGGGCTCCGTGAAGGGGTAGTAGCCCGGCCGGAAGCGGGTCCGCTTGGCCGGTCCGAACATGGCGTGGGCGAACGCATCGAGCAGGCCGCGCAGGTGGGCCATGGTGGTGCCCTCGTCCACCATCAGGCCCTCCATCTGGAAGAACTCGAAGCCGTGGCTGGCGTCGACCGCCTCGTGGCGGAAGCAGCGGCCGGGCATCAGGGCGCGGATCGGCGGCGGCGTGGAGCGCATGACGCGGATCTGGGACGGCGACGTGTGGGTCCGCAGCAGCAGCCGGCCACCATCAGAGGTGGCCGGCGCGTCGATGTACAGCGTGTCCCACAGGTCGCGGGCGGGGTGATCGGGCGGGATGTTGAGGGCCTCGAAGTTCAGTTCGTCGCTCTCCACCTCCGGCCCCTCGAAGACCACGAAGCCGAACTGGCCGAAGATGCGGGCGATCTCACGGTTGGTCTCGATCACGGGATGCAGCGATCCGCGCGCTAGTGGTCGCCCGGGCAGCGTGGGGTCGAGCCGCTCGGCCGCCAGACGGGCCTCCAGCGCACCCGACTCGAGCGCGCCGCGGCGGGCCGCGAGCGCGGCCTCGAGCGAGGCCCGGACCTCATTGGCGAGGGCCCCGATGCGGGGGCGGGCGTCGGCCGGCAGGGCGCCCATGCCGCGCAGGATGACCGTCAGGGCGCCCGCCTTGCGCCCCAGCACCTCCGCCTCGACGGCCTCAAGGGCGGGCCCGTCGGCAGCCGATCCGATCGAGGCCAACGCGTGGGCACCGAGCGCGCGGAGTTCCGTCTCGAGGGCCGTGGGATCCATGGGCGAGGGAGTGACGGCCCGGCCGGCCGTCAGGAGGGCTTCGCGACCTCGGCGATGCGGGCGAACGTCGCCGCATCGCGCACGGCGATGTCGGCCAGGACCTTCCGATCGAGGGCCACGCCGGCGGCCTTGAGGCCGGTGATGAGCTTCGCGTAGGTGAGGCCGTGCTGGCGCGCGGCGGCATTCAGGCGGACGATCCACAGGCCGCGCAGCTGGCGCTTGCGCTGCTTGCGGCCGACGTAGCTGTAGGCCATCGCGTGGAGCAGCGCTTCGCGGGCCGGCTTGACCAGCTTGCGACGTGTCCCGCGCCGGCCCTCCGCATCCTGGAGCAGCCGCTTATGGCGCTGATGGGCGGTGACGCCGCGCTTGACGCGTGCCATCGGACGAGCCTCCTAGAGGTACGGCAGCAGGCGCCGGACCTGCTTGGCGGCCGTGGGATCGAGCAGCGCC
>DATBOX010000094.1:0-8105 GCA_036561685.1 Candidatus Limnocylindrales bacterium
CGTGGATCCGCGGCTTCTCGCGGATCCCGCGGCGACGTTCGGGACGCCCGCCGAGCTGTTCGTCATGCGGGACCACTACGTCCTGCGGCTGCTCCACGCCCAGGGCATCTCATACGAGGCCCTTGGCATCGCGCCGCGGCCCGGCACGGTCGGCGTGGCTGAGAGACCTGAGACCGATCACCGCCGCGTGTGGCAGCTGTTCGCGGATCACCAGCACCTGTTCCGCGCCACGCCGACAGCGGCCTGGCTGGCCATGGAGCTCGCCGACGTCTTCGGCATCGCGGAGCCACTGGGGAGCGCCAACGCCCAGGCCGTGTACGACGAGATCGACGCGAAGCTGGCCACGCCCCCGTTCCGGCCGCGGGTCCTCTTCGAGCGGTTCGGCATCGAGACCCTCTGTACGTCCGATGAGGCGGCCGATCCACTCGAGGCCCATCGGGTCATCCGCGCGTCGGGCTGGCCGGGTGACGTCCGACCGACCTTGCGGGCCGACGGCCTCGTCAACCTGCTGGCCCCCGGCTGGCGCGGGCACCTCGAAGCCCTGTCCGCGTCGGTCGGCCGCGAGATCGCGACCACCTCCGACCTGCTCGCGGCCATCGAGGAACGGCGTGCCTTCTTCAAGACCAACGGGGCGGTCGCGATCGATCTCGGCGTCGAGACGGCGTACACCGGCCGACTCGAGTCATCGGAGGCGGACGCCATCGTCGCGCGGGCGCTTCGCGGCGTGGCGTCGGCGGATGATGGGGAGCGGTTCGCCGGTCACCTCGTCGTCGAGCTGGCGCGCATGAGCGTGGAGGACGGCCTGGTCATGCAGCTCCACGTCGGGTCCTTCCGCGACCACGACGGTGTGATGCTGGAGCGGTTCGGGCCCGACCGTGGCGCAGATATCCCCGTGGCCGCCGAGTTCACGCGGAACCTCAGGCCGCTGCTGGAGCGCTTCGGCAACGACCCGCGTCTGCGCCTCATCCTGTTCACCCTCGATGAGGCGACGTACTCGCGCGAACTCGCCCCGCTGGCCGGCTACTACCCCGCCGTGCGGCTCGGTCCGCCGTGGTGGTTCCTGGACAGCCTCAAGGGCATCGCCCGCTACCTGGACGCGGTCGTCGAGATCGCCGGGCTCGCCAGCCTCGCGGGCTTCAACGACGATGCCCGTGCCTTCTGCTCGATCCCGGCTCGCCACGACCTGTGGCGGCGAGCCACGGCGAACTGGCTGGCTGGGCTGGTCACGCGCGCGATCGTCGACGAGGCGGCCGCCTCAGAGATGGCCGCCGACCTCGCCATCGGCCTCGCCAGGCGGGCGTACCGCCTTGGTCCGGAGAGCGAGCGACCTACTTGATCAGCTGGACCGCCAGCGGGGCCCCGGCGAAGCCCGGGGTCGTGGTGGTCGGCCCCAGGAAGAAGGGCACGCGCCAGACGCCCTCGATGTCCTTGCCCCCATCGCAGGCGGTGAGCTGCCAGCCCGTGAAGCCGACGATATGGTAGTAGGCGTTCTGGCCGGTGCCACCGGCGCTGTCCCAGACGGGGACGGTCACCCACGCGCCGCTGTTGATGTAGTACGAGCAATCGGCGCTGGCCTTGTTGCCGGGGAGGCTGCCGATCAGGTCGGCACTACCCGGAAGCTTGACCGCCGTGCAGCAGCCGAAGCTGTTGGGGGGCGGCCCGATCTCCGTCTGCAGGAATGGCTTGGAGTTGGCGCAGCCACCGTTGCTGGCCGGGGGCACCTGGCCCAGGCCGTAGCCGACGCAGCCGAACTTGAGCCAGCCGAACCCGCCGGGCACGTTCAGGTCACCGGGCGTGAGGTGCTGCGGGTAGCACGGACTGGCCGGATCGGCGCTGATGGGCCCGGAGCATGACGTCCGGTTGTTGAAGAAGGCCTCGGCGATGCCGACCGGGAAGACCGCGCCCGATGGCCCGCCCGCCGCGTAACCACCTCGTGCCGTGGATGTCGCGCCCGCACTCCAGTTGTTGACGCCGATGATGCCGAGGAAGTAGGGCGTCCAGCTGCGGCTGGAGGCCACGGTCACCCCGACCGCGCACGAGACGGTGCAGGGTCCGCTGACCGGGTAACCCGGGATGGATCCGTTGCCGACGTAGCCGAGAGCCGCCCCGTTGCTGTCCACGTATCGCGGCCCATTCGGTGCCCCGAACGTGAGGGGCGTGCCCCCGTTGGCACTGATCGACGTCGTGATGGCGGCCTGGACGTTGCCGTCCGTGCCGTTGCTGGTGTCGCCGCCGATCCGTTCAGCGATGACCCGTGCCCCTGCGAGCGCGGCGAAGTCCGACGCGTTCTGGGATGCCCGGCGTTGCAGCAGGGCGGTGCCGCCGTCGATGACGAGCCCCACGGCCAGGACGATGACGGTGAGCGAGATGACGAACAGGGCCAGCACCTGGCCGCGTTCATCGCGTCGGTTGGGTCGGAGGGTGCGCATGCCGGGGCTCCTAGTTGATGACCATGGTGGCGTAGCCGGAGGTCGTGATCGAACCCACGATCTGGCCGACAACGGGCGTGATGGGGGTGAAGGTCAGGACGACGTGGACCGAGACCACATTCGGGGTCGATCCACCAGTGGTGTTGTTGACGCATGAAGAACCGGTCCACGTGCCGGACGGCGCGCTGCCCTGCGGATCGCAGCTCAGGTAGACGTTGCTGATCGTGGCGAACGGCGTGACCATGCGGTTGGCCGCCGCCTTCACGTCGGCCTGCAGGGCGGCCAGGTTGGCGGGGCAGACTGGCCCCCCGAATGCACCGCAGCTCGGATCGGCCGAACCGATCCAACTCGCCTCCACCGCGGCTAGCCGGGCGCCCTCGCGAGCCGCCTGGGACAGGACGCTGTTCATGTAGACGAAGCGGCCCATGTCAAGGAGCCCGCACAGCATCAGCAGGAAGATCGGCAACACGAAGGCGAACTCGACGAGCGCTTGACCAACCGCCCCACGCCGTGGCCTTCCGAAGCGGGTCGGTGACGGGACGGCGTTCATTTCGATGGCTGCACGGACGTTGTTGCGATGGCGGTGCATGACCCCTTGGTGATGGTCAACTGCACCGTGTACTTCGGCCTGTTGTTGCCGTTGCTCCCCGGAACGGGGTACTGGACAACGCCCGGGGCTTGCAAGGTGCTGGTCGCGGGATTCGCCTGACTCGGACTGCCGGTGGTATCAAAGTTCCAGCTCCAGCTCGTGGGCTGCGGCTGTCCCGTGTACGAGCCTGTGAACGTGATCTTGCCGCTTCCGATGTCGGTTGCCGTGATCACCGCGGCCATCGAGCACACCGGCGTGGGCGTGGGTCCGGGCGTCGGGGTCGGCGCCGGACTGGGCGTCGGTGTGGGGCCCCCCACCGAAACCGTCACGGACTGAGCCGTGGTCAGGCTGGTGGGATTCGAGTTGGATACCGTGAGCGAGACGGTGTAGGTGCCGCTGAAGGCGTAGGTGTACGAGGCTGTTTGACCTACGACGGGCGGGAACGGGTTGGCGCCATCACCCATGTCCCAGTCATACGTCTCGATGGCACACCCACCGCTGTTCGGCAGGGACGCGGACGCATCCAGGGTCACGGTCAGCCCAGCAGGTGTGGCCGTGAAGCTCGCAAGCGTCGGCGGTGAACATGCCGGCGGCGGAGTCCCTCCGGCGGTCGCCGCCAGGCCAAGGACAGCCGAGCTCGCGGTCGTGCTCATGGCCAGGTTGTTGCCGAAGAAGGTGTTGATGAGTGGCGTGAAGAAGGTGAACGGTTCGCGGACGGTGACGACGACACGGTTGCCGGCCCCGGCACCACCGGCCGCGGTCGAACAGGCGATCGTCGTGCCGGAACTGTCGGTGCACGCCGTGGTGAGGGTGAAGGCGTGCTGGCCGGGCTGGTTCTGGGAGTTCGTCTCCTGCGTTGCCGCGGTGAGGATGCCGGCCGTGTCCGTGGGGTTGCCGGCGGCGTAGGCCGCGCCTTCGCGGGCGGCGTTGCTGACGTCGATGTAGGACAGGAAGAGTCGTCCGACGTCGATCGCGATGAGCATGAGCAGGGCGAAGACCGGCAGGATGATGGCGAACTCGACGACCGCCTGGCCGCGGCGCCGACGGCGCTGCGGGGCTGATGGCGCTCGACCGGCGCGCGGGCGCGGGCTACTTGTGTCCATGACCATTGCCGTTCCCACCGCCGTTCCCACCGCCCTTCCCATTGCCATTGCCATTGCCATTGCCGATGCCGATGCCGTTGCCGTTCCCGTTGCCGCCGGCATTCCCGTTGCCATTCCCGCGGGGCGTGGCTGGGCTGCTGGTCGGGGCGCTCGTCGGCCCGGTCGAGGCGGCGCTGGTCGGTGCGCTGGTTGACGCGCTCGTCGACTGTGGCGCCGCGCCCGCCGGAGCTGCCATGACCTGATGGTCCTTTACGGCCGGCTCGACCACCGTCGCCTCGAATGACGCAACCGGGCCAGTCAGCTGATCCGCGGTCGCCGACATGCGTGCGGCATCGGCATCCAGGACGAGCTGCAAGGCGGCCGGATCGGACCCGGGCTGACCGTCCGCGCCGACAAGGTCGCCAAGGTCGGCCTGGTACGCGGTCCAGGCAGCCTGGAGCGCCGCCGCGTCGCCCGCCTGGGCCGCTGCCGTGACCTCGGTCCAGCGCTGCTCCAGCATCTGCAGCTGGGCCGGCCATCGGGCCGCACCGGACGGGAGGGCGAACTCTTCGAAGGCGATGCGGAATGGGTAGAACGGTTCGCCCGGCCGGTCGTGGGTGGCGCCGACGAGGGCGACGACCGCAAGGGCTGCGCCCATCGCGAGACCGAGGCGTGCCAGGTAGCGGCGCGTGTGCGCCGCCTGGTGACGGGGAGCGAGGAAGGCACCGGTCGCCAGGGCGTCGCCGTACTGCGCCATGACCTTCTCGCGCACCCGAGCGATCGGCGCCGGATCAGGCTGGCCGCCCGCCGCCAGGAGGCTCTCGATAGCAGGTCCGTCGGCGTCCGCGGTCCGTTGCGCGTCGTCGTCCTGTCGGGGCTTTGGCTCGCTCATCACCCCTAGCAACGCTGCCGCCGGCCGAATCGTTAGGGTCCCGGCCGGGCTGTCCGACACGGGCCGGAAGAACCGTTGCTCAGAGGCGCCAGAGCAAGGTACGGGGCAAGGCTGAGCCGTCAGGCTGCCTGCATGACACCCGATCGGGCCACTAGGCTACCTGCGGGACACCAGCCGGACAGCTTGAGGTACAGGTGAAGGGCTCAGTCGCACGGGTCTGGATGGGCGGGTACCCGGATGCCGCCGGCGCGGCCGGCGATGCGATCGTCGACAAGGCGCGTTCCGGTGATGCCGACGCCTTCGCGACGCTCTACGACGTGTACGCACCGCGTATCTATCGCTTCCTGATCGTGCGCATGCGCGAACCGGCGGACGCTGAGGATCTGCTGCAGCAGGTGTTCATCAAGACGATCCAGGCGCTGCCGCGCTACCAGTCGCGCGGCCTGCCGTTCGCCGCCTGGCTCTTCAAGATCGCGCAGAACGTGGTCGTCGATTTCCACCGCACTCACCGCGAGACCGAGACGCTGGACGCGGCCCTGCGAGCCGGTTCGGGCTCCGACCCGGAGCTCAAGGCCCAGCTGGGTGCCGACCAGGAGCGCGTCCGGATGGCCCTCGACCGCCTGACCGCCCCGCAGCGCGAGGTCCTCATCTACCGCTTCTTCGCGGGCCTGGACACGGCCGAGATCGGACACGCGATGGGCAAGCGCGAAGGGACGGTTCGGGCCCTCCAGTTCCGCGCCCTGGAGTCGATGCGGACGACACTCGGCGCGAGCGAGGGGCCGACCGCTCGCTAGGCCGCTGGGGCACCCGCCCCGCTCAGAGGCCGGCCACCGCCTGCTGCACCGCTTGTGCCGCCGAAGTGAGGCGTGAGGCCGCATCGCCGGCGAGCTCGCGGGCCAGCTTGCCGCTCTGATCGACCAATCGGGCCGCGGCGTCGCGGGCGGCGCGTGCGTCGCCACGCTGGACAGCCGCGCGCACCTGGCCGGCGAGGTCCGTCAGCGTCTTGGCGTCCTTGCCCTTGAGGCCGCCAGGCCCGCCTTGCAGCCCGGCGACGGTCGTGTCGTATGCGTCGACGGTGCCGAGGGCGATCTGGGCGGCGGTCGAGGGCGCCGGGGTCGGGGAGGGCGTCGGTGACGGGCTTGCGGTCGGGGAAGACGATGGCGTCAGGGTCGGCGTCGGCGCGGTGATGGATGCACTCGGGGTTGGGGTGGGGGACGAGCCCGGCGGCCCTCCCGGGGCCGTGGCCAGGGACCAGGCGACGAAGCCGCCCAGGATCAGGATCGCGGCCGCCAGCAGGGCGACCAGCAGGCCGGGTCGAACCGCTCGCGGCGGGACCGTCCCAGCTCCGGGCACGATGACCGTGGTCGCACCGGTGCCCCGATCGGGCTCCGCCGCGGTGCCATCGCCGCTCGCCCACTCATCACTGGCGTCGACGAGGATATCCGCCAGCGCGGTGATGGTCGGGCGGCCCGATGATGGGCCGAGGGCAGCCGACAGGGGCCGGTCGAACCCGGTCCCCAGCCACGACGCCAGCGTCGATGGCGCTGGCGGCGGCGCGTCCGCCGGGCGCTGTCCTGTCAGGGCCTCGTAGGCCACCACGCCGAACGCATAGACGTCGGAGGCGGGGGTGGCCGGGGCACCGCGCAGCAGCTCGGGGGCCAGGTAGCCCAGGGTGCCGATCGCCGTCCCCGGTAGCGTCAGCGAACTCGTCCCGCCGTCGCGCGCCAGCCCGAAATCGGCCAGCTTGGCCACCCCTGTCGTGGGGAGGAGGATGTTGTGCGGCTTGACGTCGCGGTGGACCAGCCCCAGCTCGTGGAGTACGGCGAGGCCGGACGCCACCGACGAGAGGATCGGGGCCAGCGCCTCGGGTGAGAGGAGGTGCTCGCGGCGCAGGCGATCGGCGAGCGACTCGCCCTCGACCAGCTCCATCACGATGTAGAGCAGGCCATCGCTCTCGTTGACGTCGTGGACGGTGACGATCGACGGATGGTGGACCCGGGCCATCGTCCGGGCCTCCTGGCGAAAGCGCGCCACGAACGACGGATCGGCGGCCAGATCGGACGACAGGATCTTCACCGCCACCGGCCGGTCGAGCCGCAGGTCCCACGCCCGATAGACCGTCGCCATGCCCCCGCTGCCCAGCGGGGCGTCGAGGCGATAGCGGTCATCCAGGGTCTGGCCGAGCTCCGTCACCTGACGGAGCGTAGCGCCCACAACCAAAGGACCCGGCCGCACCGGTGAGGCCCCGGAGGAGGAGGGAGGGCGCTCGCCGGCCATGCCGGGCCGTTTGGCTATGCGGTTCCCGTCGCCGGGGAGGCGGCGCTGGGTCCTGGCGGCCGAGATAGGGCCGGCTGCCGAAACACATCATCGGGCTCGAGTCTTTCGACTGGATCACCGGCGGGTGAACGGATGGCATGGGTGGCCCATCTGGCACACGACCTATCCACCACGGTCCGAACCCCTCTGCAGCCGAGTGGCCCTCATGGCGTTGCTCGCGCCATTCACGTGGGGCTAGGGCGCGCCGGACGAGTTGTCCATGGCATCGGGCTGGTCCAGCGCTGATACTGCCGCCTCCCGGGGCCGCCCTGACGCGTGCCCCCGGAACCGCTGTCCACGAAATAGCACACCCGCCGCGAGGCGGGGCCGCAAAGCCACGGGGCTCTCGCAGCCAGCCGGGTTATCGAATGGAGCGAACATCGAATGTTCTGGGACGGTACGCGCTGGGTCGACGAGCGGCCCACCCCCACCCCGGCTGTCTTCAACGGCCCCCGCCGTCTGCGCGACTGGATCGCGACGATCCCCATCGTGCTCCTCGCCCCCGCGCTGCTCTTCCCGTTCCTGCCGGCCATGGCCACCACCACGGGTCCGGCGTTGACCGTCTCGGGTCCGGTGGTCGGCGGCACGACCATCACTGTCAAGGCCAGCGGCTTCACCAGCGGCACGATGTTCCAGCTGCAGTGGGACGGCTCGACCTCGGGCATGCCGACGGCGCGCACGACCACGGCCACTTCGTTGACCTTGAGTGTCCGCGTGCCGTCGAAGGCGAAGCTGGGGACGCACGTGCTGTCCGCAGTCCTGCCCGCCTGGGCCCAGTACGCGGTCCGGTTCGGGTC
>DATBOX010000095.1:0-2511 GCA_036561685.1 Candidatus Limnocylindrales bacterium
GACGCAGGCGGCCGTGGTCGTCGTGGCGTTCGAGGCCAGCATCGTCGGGGGCAAGTTGCAGACCAACCCGGAGGCGCTGGCGTTCGGAACCTTCCGGCCCGAGGCGATCCCCTGGGCGGGCATCGCCTTCAAGACCAGCACCTGGGCGTTACGCGACTGGGTCCGCCGCGTGCGCCCCGACCTGCACCCGGATCGCGCGATCGACCACGCCACCGCCTGACCGGCGGACCTGGTCCCGGTCGATCAGCGGCTACGTCCCCCGGACGAGCCGGGCGGGTTCGACGGCGGTGCGCCGGCCGCTGTTGGCGACGGCCTTGGCGAACGCCACGTCGTGCGCTCGCTGCTCCTCGGTGTCGTCGAGCGGCGCGAGTTCGACCGGGACGCCCATGCGGCGCTCCAGGGCGACGCGAATGAGCTGGTCGGCCAGCCAGGGATTCTTGGGCAGGACGGGCCCGTGGAGGTACGTGGCGTAGACGTGGTCGCGCACGGCGCCCTCGGTGCCGTCGCGCCCGTTGTTGCCGGCTCCCGCGATCATGCGCCCGATCGGCCGAGCCCCCGGCCCCAGCTCGGTGAGGCCCGAATGGTTCTCGAAACCGACGACCGTGCCGGTCGCCCCGTCGACGGTCATCTCGACCGCGACGTGCTGCATGAAGCGCTGGGGTCCGCCGTGCGTCTCCAGGTCCAGCAGGGCGAGACCCTCCATGGGCTCACCGGCCGAGGGCACGTAGCGCTTGCCCAGCAGCTGCAGCCCGGCGCACACGGCGAACACGACCACGCCCTGGTCGGCCGCCTCGCGCAGGGACGGGGCCTTGAGCCCCAGGTCGGCGGCCGCGACCTGCATCTCCACGTCCTGGCCGCCCTGGATGAAGACCATGTCGAAGGTGGAGAAGTCGGGCGTGTCGCCCACCTCCACGTCGACCACCTCGGTGGGGATGCCGCGCCAGGCACAGCGCTGCACGACGGCCATGACGTTGCCGCCGTCCCCCGCCACGTTCAGCAGGGACGGGTACAGGTGGGCCAGGCGGAGGGTGGGATAGTCGGTCATCGGGATCAGGCCTCCCAGTAGCGATCGACCCAGCCGCGCCGGTGCATCTCCTCGCGCAGCTCGATGGTGGGGGTGTAGCCGGCCAGGATGGTCAGCGTACCGCCCGGGGGGATGCCGGCCAGGGCGGCGTCCAGGGCGGCCGGACGGTCGGGGATGATCGTCAAGCGGTCAGGCGAGACGCCGGCGTACTTGAGCCGGTTGGCCAGCTCGTCGGCCCGCAGCCCGGCCACCGTCACGTGCTCGACGTTCGCCGCCGCACCCTCGAAGTCGACGTCCCATAGCCAGGCGAAGTCCTCGCCGTCGACGAGCGTGTTGCTGGCGGCCACGAGCAGCTGGCGCGGCAGGCCCTCCTGGGCCAGCGAGCGCAGCGTGGTGTTGAAGGAGGTCGGATTCTTGGCGAAGCCGAGCACGATGCGCCGGTCGCCGGCCTGGATCTGCTCCAGCCGGCCGAACGCCGGCCCGACCGTGGCCAGCGATGTCGCCGCGCCATCGAGCGGCACCCCCAGCCCGACACAGATGGCGATCGCGGCGGCGGCGTCGTACGCGATGTGAACGCCGGACTGGGGGATGGTCAGGTGCAGGTCGCCTGATGGCGTGCGCACGGTGAACGTGGTCTCCGCCAGCCCGCGGACCTTGAGGGCCGTCACGGCGACGTCGAGCGGCGGCCGGGTGAGGCCGCAGGCGGGGCAGTGCCAGGCGCCCATGTGGCTCAGATAGACGTGGTCATAGGCGAGGTCGGCCCGGCAGCGCGGACAGCGGATCGTGTCCGCCGCGCGGGTGATGCGGTCGGTATCGTGGTCCAGGTCCAGACCGAACGTGACCCGCGGACCCGGGCGACCGGCCGCCAGGCCGGCCACGATGGGATCGTCGCCGTTGACGCACAGGACGCTGTCCGCGGGGAGGGCCTCCGCCACGGCGGAGAAGGCATCGGCGACCGCGTAGATCTCGCCGTAGCGATCGAGCTGGTCGCGGAACAGGTCGGTCACCAACACGGCTCGTGGCTGGAGTTCGGCCAGGACGTGGGGCAGGGCGCCCTCGTCGACTTCCGTGACCATCACCGAGCGCGGCATCCGGCCGCGCAGGTCGGCCGACGTCACCGCCAGGGAGGTGACGCCCTGGACCAGGTTGGCCCCGGTGCGGTTGTGGCGCACGGGCAGGCCCGCGCCCTGCAGCAGCGCGGCGGTGAACCGTGCCGTGGTGGTCTTGCCGTTGCTGCCGGTGATGGCGATGACCGGCACGTGCTGCGCGGCCACGAGCGCGCCCAGGATGCCCGGGTCCACGCGCCGCGCGATCATGCCCGGCAAGGACGTGCCGCCGCCTCGCCCGCTGAGCCGGGAGGCGGTGGCCGCGGTGCGGCCGGCGACGAGGGCGGCGAAGCGCCGGGCGGTCAGGGGCGGGACGGGCCCGCCGGCGGGCAACCGGAAGGGGGCGGGGGCGGCCATCGCCGACAAGGATAGCCCGCGGCG
>DATBOX010000096.1:0-5354 GCA_036561685.1 Candidatus Limnocylindrales bacterium
GGAGGCGCACAGGCTGCCGCCCGAGCGGAACGGCACGCCGAGCCGGCGGGCCAGGGCGGCCATGGCGTAGAGCACGAGGGCCGGTTCCGGGGTGCCGAAGGTGGGCGCGCCCGACTGCATCGACATGGAGCTGGCGAACGAGCCAAGCACGACCGGGGCGCCCGGCCGGGTCAGCTGCACGAACGTCATGCCGCCAAGCGCCTCGGCGAGCGTCTGGGCACACACGGCGGCGGCGGTCACCGGGGCCATCGCGCCAGCCAGGATGAACGGCGTCATGAGCGTCGCCTGGTTGGCCTCGGCGTAGGCGCGGGCGGCGCCGACCATCGTGGCGTCCCACACCAGCGGCGAGTTGGCGTTGATGAGGCTCAGCACCACGGCGTTCTGGTCCACGAAGTCGGGGCCGAAGACGAGACGCGCCATCTCCACCGTGTCGCGGGCCCGCTCGGCGGCCGTGACCGAGCCCATGAACGGCTTGTCCGAGTAGCGGATGTGGCTGTAGACCATGTCCAGGTGACGCTTGTTGACGGGCACGTCGACCGGCTCGCAGACCGTGCCCCCGGAGTGGTGCATGAACGGGCTGCTGTAGGCCAGCTTCACGAAGTTGCGGAAGTCCTCGATCGTGCCGTAGCGCCGGCCACGGTCCAGGTCGAGCACGAACGGCGAGCCGTAGTTGGGGGCGAAGACGGTGGCCGAGCCGCCGATCTGCACGTTGTTGAGCGGGTTGCGGGCGTACTGGACGAACTCACGGGGGGCGGTCGCCTGCACGATCTGGCGGCACATCCCGCGGGGGAAGCGGACGCGCTCGCCCTGCGCGTCGGCGCCGGCCGCCGCCAGGAGGGCGACGGCCGCCGGGTCGCCGCGGAACTCCAGGCCCACCTCCTGGAGGATCGTGTCGGCGTTGTGCTCGATGAGGGCGAGGCCCTCCTCGTCGAGGACCTCGAACGGCTTCAGGGTGCGGGTCAGGAAGGGGGTCCGTTCCAGCTGGCGATGCAGACGGGCCGCCTGGCGAGCCGCCCGGCCACCGCTGCGCTGACGCGGGGTCTCGTCCATCACGGGTCCTCCCTGCTGGCCGCGCCGACGACGGGCCGGCCTCGCTCACGACGTCGGGGCGCGGAGGCGCCATGGCCGGCCGGCCGCGCCGGCAGGACCACGACCCGGCCCAGGTGGGTCGACGGGGCGGTCCGATGGGGGAAGGCGAGGGCGTCCACGAAGTGGGCCTGGAAGCTCGGCTCGACCGCCGTCTCGATCTTCTCCACCTCCCGGACCGTCGCCTCGATCTCGCGCCGGGCGCGGCCCGACAGGAGGGCCATGAGGGCGCCCGTGCCGGCCGCGTTGCCGGCGGCCACGACATGGGCCGGGTCGCAGTCCGGCACGAGGCCCAGCACCATGGCCTGGATGCCGTCGATCTGGCTGCCGAACGCGCCCGCCAGGCGGACCTCGTCGACCGCGTCCACGCCGGCATGGTCCATCAGGAGGCGGGCCCCGGCGTACAGGGCGGCTTTGGCCAGCTGGATGGCGCGCACGTCGTTCTGGTTGATGACCAGGCGTGGTTGGCCGTCGTGGAGGACGTAGGCGAACGTGCGGCCGTCGGCGATGAGCCGCGGCGTCCGGGCGGCCAGCGCGCCATCGATGACCCCGTCGGCCGTCACCACGCCGGCCAGGAAGAGCTGCGCCACGACCTCGACGATGCCCGACCCGCAGATGCCGCTGATGGCGAGGCCGGCCATCGCCTCGGCGAACCCGGGCTCGTCGGACCAGAGCGGGCAGCCGATGACCCGGAAGCGCGGTTCCAGGGTCTGCGGGTCGATACGGACCCGCTCGATCGCCCCCGGCGCGGCGCGCTGCCCGCCGCTGATCTGGGCCCCTTCGAAGGCGGGCCCGGTGGGGCTGGAGGCAGCCAGCAGGCGTCCGCCGACGCCGAGCACGATCTCGGCGTTGGTCCCCACGTCGACCACCAGCTGCACGCCCTCGCCGCGCTGCGGCTCCTCGGCCAGGATCACGCCGGCGGTGTCGGCGCCGACGTGGCCGGCGATGCACGGCAGGACGTAGACACGGGCGCCCGGATGCGCCCGCACGCCGATCTCGGCGGCGTTCATCTCCAGGGCCTCGTCGGTCGCCAGCGTGAAGGGCGCCGAGCCGAGCGGCACGGGGTCCAGGCCCAGCAGCAGGTGGTGCATGATCGGGTTGCCCACCACGGTGAGCTCCAGGATGTCGCGGGCCGCGATGCCCGCGCGGGTCGCCAGCGAGGCGACCAGCTTGCCCACGGCCGCCCGCACGGCGCGGGTCATCGCGGCCGCCCCGTCGGCATGCAGCATGGCGTACGAGACGCGGCTCATGAGGTCCTCGCCGAAGCGGATCTGCGGGTTCATGACGCCCTCGGAGGCGAGCAGCGCGCCGTCGGACAGGTCGACGAGGTGGCCGGCGATGGTCGTCGAGCCCACGTCCAGGGCAACGCCCAGGGCGCGCTCGTGGAGGCCGGCCCAGACCGCCGTGATGACGCGGGCCTCGTGGACGGCCACGGTCACGCCGTACGAGCCCGCCTCCAGCGCGGCCGGCAGGGCGCGGATCACCTGCAGATCGGCCGCCAGCTCGGTCAGGCCCCACTCCGATGCGAGGGCGTCCTCGAGGCGCGCCAGGTCGCCCCTCGGCGAGGCCAGCACGGGCGGCGCCACCTGGACGTAGTGGAGGCGCACCACCGGATCGATCTCGAAGGCCCGGCGGGCCAGCTCCTTGCGCACGATCTGGCGATGCACCTGGCTCTCCGCCGGCACGTCGATGACCACGTCGCCGCCGACGGCGGTGGTACAGGCCAGGCGCCGGTCGGCGAGGCCGTGGAGCCGGTCGTACTCGGCCTCGACCTCGCCGGGCGCCGCGAGGTGGTCGGCGTGGGACACCAGCCCGAGCTTGGGGAACTCGCCCAGGCTGGGCTGGACCTGGCAGCGGCCGCACAGGCCGCGTCCGCCGCACACCGAGTCGATGTCGACGCCGAGCGCGCGTCCCGCGTCCAGGATGGTCGTGCCGGCCTCGAACCGGCCGCGGCGGCCCGATGGCATGAAGACGATCAGCGGCTGCGGCACGTCGCTCACGTCGGTCATGACGCGACCCGTCCCGGCCTCAGCCGGCGGCGGGGCCGACCGCGGCGGCGCGGCGGCGATTGATCCGGCGGCCCTGCTCACCCTGAGCCGGGGCCTCGCGGTAGCGGCGGATCCAGCGGCCGCATTCCGGGTCGTTGCCCATCAGGACGTCGGCGGCCATGACGGCCTGGCGCACGCCATCCGACAGGGGATTGGTGATGGCGCTCGTGAGGCCGCTGGCGATGGCCATGGCCAGGTACGCCCCGTTGATGCCCTCCCGGAAGGGCAGGCCGAAGCTGACGTTAGAGGCGCCGCAGATGGTATTGACGTGCAGCTCGTCGCGCAGCCGGCCCAGGATGCGGAAGACCTGGCGACCGGCCGTCGGCAGCGCCCCGATGGGCATGAGAAGGGGGTCCACCACCACGTCCTCGCGTGGGATGCCGTGGTCCAGGGCGCGCTCCACGATCCGTTTCGCCACCGCGTAGCGGACGTCGGGGTCCTCGGAGATGCCGGTCTCGTCGTTGGAGATGGCCACCACCGCTGCCCCATACCGGCGGACCAGGGGCAGGACCCGCTCCAGCCGCTCCTCCTCACCGGTGACCGAGTTGACGAGGGCCTTGCCCTGGTAGGCTGCGAGACCCGCTTCCAGCGCCTCCACGATCGACGAGTCGATGGAGAGCGGCAGGTCGGTCAGGCCCTGCACCAGCCGGATGGCATGGGCCAGCATGGCCGGCTCATCGGCCAGCGGCACGCCGGCATTGACGTCGAGCATGTGGGCTCCCGCCGCCACCTGGGCGATCACGTCGCGCTCGACCCGGCTGAAGTCACCCGCCTTCATCTCCTCGGCCAGCAGCTTGCGCCCGGTGGGGTTGATCCGCTCGCCGATGATCACGAACGGCTGGTCGTCGCCGATGACGACCTCGCGGCTGGCCGAGCCGATGACCGTGCGCGTCACGCCGCCTCCCCGCGCGGCCCGGTCTCGTCCGCGCCACCGGCGGCCACGAGGCGGGCCAGGACCTCGCGGGTGTAGGCGTGCTCCAGGCGTGCCGCCTCGGCCTTGGCGGCCGCGTCGGGCTCGTCCGTGCAGGCGACCTGGGTCTTGCGCCACTCGGCGATGTAGTCGTCCATGGCCTTGCGTCCGGCCTTCACGGCGGCCCTGTCGATGGCCACCTGGAAGCGCGGGTGGAGCACGATCTTGGCCGTCTGGCGGCCGTCGCGGACGACGACCTGGGCGGGGATGTCGCGCCACCAGATGACCGTCAGCGTGCCGGCCACCTCAGGCGACCCCGGTCGCCACCGGCGGGGCCGCGCGCAGGGCCGAGACGTCGGCCACCGCGGCGAGCGCCTCGATGGCCGTGGCGAGGTCGCCGTAGCCGGTACGGCGCAGCTCGAACCGCAGGCCCAGGCGATCGGCGGCGGCCCGGGCGGCGGCGAGCAGCCGCGGGTCGTCCGTCTGGGCAAGGTAGACGACGCGCCGGTACGCCCCGAAGTACACGGGCAGCAGCTCGGGGTGGCGGTCGAGCCCCAGGCCGCGGACCACCAGGCGGTCGAAATGGCGGGCCAGGAAGTCGGTCAGGAAGAAGGTCGCCGGCTCCTCTGCCATCAGCTCATCGAACGCCGTCTGGCCTGCGAACACCTGGTAGCAGTGGGCGCCGGGCAGGCGTTCGACGCCCTCTTCGCGGAGCACGCCGTCGAGCAGGCCGCCCGTGCCGCAGTCGGCGTAGGCCACGAAGATGCGGTCGTGCGTCGCGCGCGCGGCGCGGATCCGGCGCCGCACGGCCGCGGGGATGCGCTCCGGCCGGTCGTGCAGGTCCGGCGGCAGGCAGGCCAGGTCCAGGTGGTCCATGCCGGGGCGGCGCGTCAGGGCCACCAGCTCCGGTGCGAGCGCGCCGCAGGCGATGATCAGCGTGCGGGGCGGCTCGGCCTCGGGCTGCGACTCAGGCGGCATCGGCGCGTCGCTTGTCGATGAGGGCCCGGGCCATCTCGGCCGCCACGCCGGCGTCCCGGCAGTAAGCGTCGGCACCAACGGCGGCCCCGAACTCCTCGTTCAGCGGTGCCCCGCCAACGAGCACGATGTAGTCGTCACGGAGGCCCTTCTGCTTGAGCGTGTCGATGACGACCTTCATGTAGGGCATGGTGGTGGTCAGCAGGGCCGACATGCCCAGGATGTCGGGGTGGTGCTGGTCCAGGGCGGCCAGGAACTTGTCGGCGTCGGTGTTGACGCCAAGGTCGAAGACCTCGAAGCCGGCGCCCTCGAGCATCATCCCCACCAGGTTCTTG
>DATBOX010000097.1:0-3711 GCA_036561685.1 Candidatus Limnocylindrales bacterium
AAGCGCCACCGGTCACGCGACCCACGATCACGAACGGTTCGGGCCCGTGGGGCGGCTCGAACGCAAGATCGGAGTCGGCCACCACCGCCTCGTAGCGCGACGCATAGCCCGCCAGCGCAGCCAGGGCCGCGGCCTCATCGCGCCCGGCGCGGCACCAGCCGGGCCACGCCGTGGCACCGGCGAACGTCCGCTTCGCCCCGACCTCCAGGTAGACCTCGATCGCGTGGCCGGCCATCGCCGGCGACTCTAGCATCGGGAGCTGCTCACGCACCGCTCGGCAGCGGCAGGCCTTAGGCCCTCGGCTACGACCTCCAGTGTTGATCCGAGCACAAGCGGCGTGCTTAAGGGTCGACGACTCCCGGCAGAGCCCTCCTTATCCGTCGTCCTACCGCCCCCATTCATGAAATGGACCGAAATGGGGCTAAGCACGGCTCCTCTGGCCCACTCGTGCGGTCGGCCGGGGCTTAGCGAACCACCATGTGCTCGCAGTAGCACTGGTGGCGATACGGGCTCGCCCAGAGGCCGCGAAGGGCCCTGCGCCATCGGCCGCCCGGGTCCCAGAGCGGCCCGGGGTCCAGAGCGGCCTGGGCTGTGGAGCAGCGCCCGGCCCCGGCTCAGCCCTCGCGAGTGGGCGGCTCCACGGCCGGGCGGGCTCCCTCGGGCCACTCGTTGAACGCCTCGGTGAAGCGGTACCAGAGGCTGCCGGCCGGTGGCGGCAGCGGGTCGGGATAGCCGGCGCACAGCGCGTGCAGCGCCTGCCAGGTCTCGTTCGTGAGCGCGTGCATGTCTTCCCGGGATGACCGGCCGGCTGTCGCGATGGGCGCGCCGATCCGCAGTCGCAATCGGCGACCGAAGACGAGCCAGCTGGTGCCGTTGAGGGCCACCGGGACGATGGGCAGGCCGGAGCGCTGGGCGAAGAAGGCGGCCCCCTCATCGAGCGGCAGGAGGGTCCCCTCGCCGGCATGGATGCGGCCCTCACCGGCGATGGCCAGGACGCGGCCCGCCTCGAATACGGCCCGGACCCGTCGTGTCGCACCCAGCAGGTCCGTCTTGTCGGGCCGGTAGGGGAGGGCCATGCCGCTGCACGCGATGAGCTGGTTCCGGCGCCCGATGCGGAGGTCCGCCTCCTTGGGGCCGAAGAAGATCATCCGGGGACGACGCGGCATGAGCGCCAGGAGGATGAACGGGTCGGACCACGACTGGTGGTTGAAGCACAGCAGGTACGGCCCCTGGGGCAGCCGCGCGAGGCCTTCGACGTGCCGGCGGAACAACACCCGCACGGCGATCGCCGAGACCAGCCACGTCGCGGCGTAGTGCCAGCGGCGGCCGTTCGGGCGGTCAGCCGCCGGAACCGCATCTCGCCCGACCTCGTGAAGCCTCATCACCGAGCTCGCGTCCCTCCGAGTGGGCAGAGTGTGGGGGGTCCATTCGGCCCTGTACACCCGGATTTCGCGGCAGGCCGTGCGTGCCGTTCGGCCCGCCGCCCGGTGACGACAAGCCCTATGGCGCGACAGAACCGACGACTAGGTTGACCGTGACACCCGCGGCGGTCGGTTCTCCGTCGGTCGGGCCCAAGAGTCAGGAGCGCATCCGATGAAGAAGATCCTTGTGGCATACGACGGGACGGAACCTGCGCTTCATGCCCTCGACGAGGCGGCCGAGCTGGCCGATGCCTTCGCCGGGGCCGTGACCGTCGTGAGCGTCGTGCCCGTCCATCCCGGGCGCATGCCGGTGGATCCGTGGGACGATCATCTGACGCACCAGCGCGAGCTGGACTCCGCGGTCGCCCATCTGGCGAAGCGGGGCGTGAAGGCTGACCGGCTCGAGCCGGCCGGGGACCCCGCGCCGACCATCGAGCGCATCGCCCTCGAAGGCGGGTTCGACACGGTCATCGTTGGTGCGCACGGCAAGGGCGCGGCCACCCGTTTCCTGCAGGGCAGCGTCTCCGAGCACGTCGCGACCCACAGCGGCGCGACGGTGGTCATCGTCCACTAGTGGCTTACCGGGGCCGGCCGGGGGGCCGGCCCCGGGCGCGCTCGCCCCGGAGGCATCGCCATGGCGACCGTTCGCGACGTGATGACGCATGACGTCATCGTGGTCAGCGCCGACACGCCCCTCAAGGACGTGGTGACGCTGCTCATCTCTCGCCGCATCAGCGGGCTGCCGGTCGTGGAGGCCGGGCGCGTGGTCGGCGTCATCTCCGAAGCCGACCTGTTGACCAAGCAGTTCGCGACCGCATCCGAAGCGCCATCCGGTCCCCTGGCGTTCACGTCGCGCCGCCATCGCTCCGACGAGCGACGCGACGCCAGGACCGCCGGCGAAGCCATGACGGCACCTGCCCTCACGGTCAGCCCGGCTACCTCGCTGTCCGAAGCCGCCCGGTTGATGATCGAACGGCGGGTGAACCGCCTGCCGGTGATCGATGGCGAGCGGCTCGTGGGCATCGTGACACGCGCCGACGTCATCAAGACCTACCTCCGCCCCGACGCGGAGCTGGCCGATGCGATCCGCAGCGACGTCCTGGCGGACGCCCTGTGGCTCGACGCGGCGGACTTCTCCGTCCGTGTCGTCGACGGCGTGGTCGAGCTGGGCGGCAAGGTCGAGCGACGCTCCACTGCGACCTTGCTGCGCGACCTCGTCCTGCGGACGCCGGGCGTGGTCAGCGCCTCGTTCACGATCCGATGGGACCTGGACGATCGCGAGCCGCGTCCCGAACCAGCCGATTACGTCGCCGCGCTGGGCGTCCACTAGCGGCCCTCGCCCTCGCCCTCGCGCGGCCCCTGGCAGCGCGGACACCACCACACCGTTCGCGGCAGGTCTCGACCCAGGCTCGCGGCGCGGATCGGCGATCCGCAGCGTCGGCACGGCCGGCCCGTCCGACCGTAGACCCACAGCGGCGCCCCGGCCGCTTCGCGTGCGCCACCGGTCGTGGAGCGACGAACCCGGCTTCGCGGGCCGATGTTGGCCAGCAGCAGTCGACGGGCGGTCGCGACGAGGCCTTCCAGCGTCCGGTCATCGAGTGACGCGACCGGCGCGAACGGGTCCACTCGCTCCAGGTAGAGGATCTCGCTGCGGAAGACGTTGCCCACCCCGGCCATGACCCGCTGATCGAGCAGCGCCTCCCCGACGGCGAGCCCGGCGCGGCCCGGGTCGCGAAGCCGGACGACCGCCTCGGCGACATCGAACCCGTCGTCGGTCAGGTCGGGCCCGAGGGGTGCCAGGCCCGGATGGATGGCCTGGGCGCGTGTCTCGAAGACCTCGACGACGGGTGCGTCGAAGCAGACGGCCACCGCACCCTCCACCTCCAGCACCAGCGCTGCCCGCGAGGCCGGGAGTCGCCAGGGCTCGGCCGGCCGGTAGCGATGCCACGAGCCACTCATGCGCAAGTGCGTCCGCACGGTCAGGCCGTTGGAGGACCGGATGAGCAGGTTCTTGCCCAGCGTGTCGACCGCCGTGACCGTGGAGCCGACGAGACGGCCCACGTCCGCGCCACGACTGGAGGTCGCGGCGAGGACAAGGCGACCGACGAGGTACGGCCGCAGCCCCGCGGCGGTCCGATGGATCGTGTCGCCCTCAGGCATGGCCGCATCGTGCCACGCTGGGGCGCCCGGCCGGGGTCAGACGGGCAGCGCCTCGTCGTCGGGCGAACGCAGTCGCTCGTCGGGGTTCGCGCCCTCCTGGCCCGCCGGACGGCGATCGAGGAACTCGATC
>DATBOX010000098.1:0-7458 GCA_036561685.1 Candidatus Limnocylindrales bacterium
AACCAGCTCATCGCGTGGAGCGGCATGGCCCTCCCCTACCGGCCCGACAAGACGGACCTGCTGGGTGCGACACGACGGGTCCGGGCCGTATTCGAGGCGGGCCGCGTCCTGGCCATCGCCGGTGAGGGCCGCATCCACGCCGGCGAGGGGACCCTCCTGCCGCTCGATGAGGGGGCCGCCTTCTTCGCCCAGCGCTCCGGCCTGCCCATCGTCCCGGTGGCCCTCAACGGCACCAGCTGGCTCGTCTTCGGTCGCCGATTGCGGCTGCGGATCGGCGAGCCGATCGCCACCGCCGGCCGGTCGTCCCGGGAGGACATGCACGCGCTGACCAACGAAACATGGCGGGCCTTGCATGCGGTGTGCGCCGGCTACCCGGACCCGGTGCCACCCCCTGTCGGCAGCCTCTGGTACCGCTTCACCGAGGCGTTCAACGAGTGGCCCGAGGGCGCCCGCCCGGCCGTGCCGCGGGACACGCCCGACCCCGCCATGGAGCCGCCCGCCCGCGACGGCTGAGCCGGGGCCTGGCGCTGCTCCACAGCCCGGGCCGCTCCGGAGCCCGGGCCGCTCTGGAACCCGGGCGGCCGATGGCGCAGGGCCCTTCGCGGCCTCTGGGCGAGCCCGTATCGCCCCCAGTGCTACTGCGAGCACAAGGAGGGTCACTAAGCCCTAGCCGACCGCACGAGTGGGCCACAGGAGCCGTGCTTAAGCCCCATTTCGGTCCGTTTCATGAATGGGGCGGTAGGACGACGGATAAGGAGGGCGCTGCCGGGAGTCGTCGACCCTTAAGCACGCCGCTTGTGCTCGGATCAACACTGGAGGTCGTAGCCGAGGGCATAAGGCCTGCAGCTGCCGAGCGGTGCGTGAGCAGCTCGCGATGCTAGAGTCGCCGGCGATGGCCGGCCGCGCGATCGAGGTGTACCTGGAGGTCGGGGCGAAGCGGACCTTCGCCGGTGCCATGGCGTGGCCCGGCTGGTGCCGCGCCGGGCGCGATGAGGCCGCGGCCCTGGCTGCGCTGGCGGCCTATGCGTCGCGCTACGAGGCGGTGGTGGCCGACTCCGATCTTGCGTTCGAGCCGCCCCACGGGCCCGAACCGTTCGTGATCGTGGGTCGCGTGACCGGTGGCGCTTCCACCGACTTCGGCGTGCCCGGGGCCCTCGCACCCGGCGACGAGGAACCCGTCGCGGGCGCCGAGCTGGAGCGGCTGGTCATCGTGCTACGCGCCTGCTGGGCGGCCCTTGACCGGGCCGCCGCGGAGGTCACGACCGCGGGCCTCGCCGCAGGCCCACGCGGTGGCGGCCGGTCGGTCGAGGCGATCCGCGCGCACGTGGCCGACGCGGAGGCCGCGTATCTGTCCGCCCTTGGGTGGAAGGCGCCACCGGATCCGGCCGCCCGGCGTCCGACGCTCCTCGAGGCGATGACCGCGGTGGCGCCACTCGGCGTGCCCCCGCCGGGACCGCGTGGCGGCAAGCGCTGGCCGGCCCGCTATTTCGCCCGGCGCGTCGCCTGGCATGCCCTCGACCACGCCTGGGAGATCCAGGACCGGACGCTCCGCTAGCGCCAGCGCTCTGTGAACTGCCGCGCGACGAACCGGTCGGTCACGGTCGCGGTCGACCCGGCGCCCGTCAGGCGTGCAGCTTGCGGAACCAGAACGAGTGGCGGTCGCCCTTGGAGTACTGGCCCACGATCTCGTGGCGGGTCAGGCGGGCCCACGCGGGCGCATCCTCGAGCAGGCCGGGGTCGGTCGCGGTGACCTCGATGACCTGGCCCACTTCGGCCGACTTGACGGCCTCGGCCAGTTTGACGATGGGCATCGGGCAGAGCAGGCCGGTGGCGTCGACCACGACGGCGGCCCGGGGAAGTTCGGCGATGTCGGTCACAAGGGACTCCTAGATGAACAGGTTGGTGGCGCGCGTCTGCGCGTCGGCCAGGTAGGTCGCCACGCCGGCGTACGAGTCGACGGGCACGAGATCCTCGTTCGTGAGGCCCATCACGCCCATCGTGATCGTGCAGGCCACGAGCTTGACGTCGAGCGAGCGGGCCAGCTCCAGCATCTCCGGCACGGTCGGCATCTTGAACTCGCCCATCAGGCGAGCCATCAGCCGCGGCCCCAGGCCGAGGAAGTTGAAGCGCGTCAGGGGCAGCCGGTTGGCGCCCCCCGGCTTCATGATCCGGAACGCCGTCCGCAGGGGGTCGCGCCCGATGCGTCGCGCGTCGGGGCGCGTGATCACGTCGAGGCCCCAGAAGGTGAAGAACATCGTCACCGGCAGGCCGCTGGAGGCCGCGCCGACGGCGATGTTGAAGGCGGCCTGGACGCGGTCGAACTCGCCGGAGAAGACGACGATCGTGACGCCCTCGCGAGTGGGCGGCTCGGCCGCCTCAGCCGCTCGCGGGACGAGGTCGGCCAGCGCGTCGAGGACGGGCGGGGCGAGGGCCGGTGTGGTCGTGGGTGACGTTGCGATAGCCATGGGAACCTCCGGGTAGTGGGTGCGCATCGGGGACCACCGGCGCGCACCTCGGGGAGGTTCAGATCGCGCCGGCGCCTCGACAGGAGCACCGATACCCGGCTGGACAGCAGCGGGTCGCGCGGCGCTGGGCGGCAGCGATCAGGCTCGCGAACATCGGGCCAGTCTGAAGGCGGACTGGTGACCTGTCAACGACCGGCGGTGAGGGGCGCCGCCACGAAGGCCGTGGGCGACTCGATCCAGGCAGCCATCGACTGGGCGATCTCCTGCCAGCCGTCCTGGGCGAGGAGCCAGTGTGTCCGGCCGGGGAACTCCCACAGCGCGGTGACGGCCGGCGACGCGGCGTAGCGGCGGCAGGTGCGGCGGACGATCACGGGCGGCACGATGTGGTCGTTGAGGCCGGCGATGAGCAGCAGGGGCGCCCGCGTGGCGTTGCTGAAGTCCACGCGACAGGGGCTGCCGGCCGTCATGCTGGCCAGCGCCCCCTGGAAGAAGATGCGTCCGGTCTCCGGCGTGACGTAGGTGTCAAAGGCGGCCTGCTGCTCGGCAGGGGGCATGCCGTTGACGAAGGCGTAGGCGAACTGGGCCGGCGACCAACGCACGATCTTGTGCCAGCCGCGCCAGGTGAGGATGACCGAGGCGAGGGAGCGGAAGGCGGTCGGTTCGAAGGCCCATACGCCGCTCGGTGGCGCCGGGTCCAGGGCCACGCCCGCCGCGCCCAGCCCGCGATCGAGCAGCAGCTGCACGATGAGGCCCCCGAACGAGTGGCCGATCAGGATCGGCGGCTCGTCCAGGCCCCGCACCAACTGCTCGTAGTGGGCCGCGATCTCGCCGACGCCCAGGCCCAGCAGCGGCGACGGGTCGGCCCGGATGGCCTCGACCGGCCGATCCTTGCCCGGCCAGGCCGGCGCCAGGCACTCGTAGCCGCAGTCCTGGAAGAAGCCGACCATGGGGTCCCAGCACCGCGCCGTGACCCACGCCCCGTGGATGAAGACGATCCGCCTGCTCATCGACAGATGCTACTATCCGCCCCACAACTGAAGAGCCTTATCAAGAGTGGTGGAGGGACCGGCCCTGTGAAGCCCGACAACCTACCGGCGGCGACGCCGGCAAGGTGCCAAATCCGGGCAGGAGCGCCTGCGAGATAAGGGATCCTCCCTGACCCTTCCTCACAGGAAGGGTCTTCTGTTTCCCGGCGGCTTCATGGGCACCGGCACCCAGCCCACGCCAGTCCGTGGAGCGACCCATGACGACCCAGACCAGCGCGCCGACCGCCCCCTCCAGCCATGTGCAGGGCCTGCGCTGTCGCCGTTGCGGCCAGCCGCAGCCGATCGGGCCGTCGTTCGTGTGTCCGGCCTGCTTCGGGCCGCTCGAGGTCGTGTACGACCTGGCGGCCGCCCGCGCGGCCCTCGACGCGGCCACGATCGCGGCGCGCCCGGCGGGCATCTGGCGCTACCTCGAGCTGCTGCCGGTGGATGCGCCGCCGGCACGCGCCCTCGCCGTGGGCGGCACGGCGCTCGTGCGGGCGGATCGCCTCGCCAAGGCACTCGGCGTCCGGACGGTCTGGCTCAAGGACGACAGCCGCAACCCGACCCTCTCGTTCAAGGACCGGGTCGTGGCCATGGCCGCCGCCCGGGCGGTCGAGTTCGGCTTCGACACGCTGGCCTGCGCCTCCACCGGCAACCTCGCGGGCGCGACGGCGGCCGCGGCGGCCGTGGCCGGCCTGCGCAGCGTCGTCTTCATCCCGGCCGACCTGGAACCGGCCAAGGTCGCCCATGCCCTGGCCTACGGGGCGACGGTGGTGCCGGTCCAGGGCACCTACGACCAGGTCAACCGCCTCTCGCTGGAGGTCGCCGGCGAGGTGCCCTGGGCCTTCGTCAACGTGAACCTGCGGCCGTACTACGCGGAAGGCAGCAAGACGCTCGCCTTCGAGGTCGCCGAGGAGCTGGGCTGGCGCCTCCCCGACGTCATCGTCGCGCCGCTGGCGTCCGGATCGCTCTACGTCAAGACCGGCAAGGCGGTCCACGAGCTGGTCGAGGTCGGCCTGGTCGAGTCCCGGCCGGTGCGTTTCATCGGCGGCCAGCCGGAGGGCTGCGCCCCGATCGCCCGCGCCTTCGGGGCGGGTACGTCGGTCATCGAGCCGGTCCGCCAGCCCGACACCATCGTCAGGTCGCTGGCCATCGGCGACCCGGCGGACGGGCCGTACGCCCTCGAGCTGGCGCGCGAGAGCGGCGGGTCCATCGAGAGCGTGCCGGACAGCGCGACGGCCGCGGCCATCCGCCTGGTGGCGGAGACCGAGGGCATCTACACCGAGACGGCCGGCGGCGTGACGGTGGCCGCCCTGCAGCAGGCCATCGCCCGCGGCGTCGTCCGGCCGACCGACGAGGTCGTCGTCCTGCTGACGGGCAACGGCCTCAAGACGCCCGATGCGCGATCCTTCGGGCAGCCCGACGTGGGCACGGACGCCGGCCTGGCGGCCCGTTCGGTCCGCCCCGGCGAACCGGGCCTTGCCCTGCCGCTGGCCGCCTCAATGACCGCGTTCGAGGCCTGGTTCGAGGGCTAACCGGTGCCCTGCAGCCCGGCCGCGATGCCGTTGATGGTGAGCTGGACCAGGCGCCGGAGTCGCGCCGTGTCCGGCCCGGCGTCACCATCGCGCAGGCGGCCCAGGAGGTCCAGCTGGAGCTCCGAGAGGGCGGCCACGTAGGGATTGCGCATCTCGATGGCCCGCCGCAGGACGGGTGCGTCGCCCAGCAGCCGTGACTCGCCCTTGATGCGCAGGACCTGCCGGACGGTCCGCTCGAATTCGGCCTCCACCGCGCGCCAGCGCGGATCATCCAGACCGGCCGGTGCGGCCTCGGCATGCCGCCGGGCGACAGCCAGGTCGACGCGCGCCAGGCCCGCCTCCGCGTTGTCGATGACGCTGGCCAGGAAGGGCCAGCGGCCGTAGAGGACGGCGACCGCGTCGAGCGCGTCGGCGCCGTGGCGGGCCGCGTACTGCTCGAGGGCCGTGCCAAGGCCGTACCAGGCGGGCAGCTCGAGGCGCGCCTGGGCCCAGGCGAAGACCCACGGGATGGCCCGCAGCTGCTCCAGCCACGCCGCGTCACGCCGATCGGTCCGCGCCCGCGAGGCGGGCCGCGAGCCCAGGCGCATCGTCATGACCTCGTCGATCGGGGTCACCCGGCGGAACCAGGCGGCGAACCCCGGATCGTCGATCAGGGCGTGGTAGCTCGCCAGGGCGTCGGCGGCCAGCTCGTCCATCAGGCGGCCCGCCGGGCCGTGCGGGTCGGTCGCACGGTCGGCCTCGACGGGCTCGATCGGCGCGAGCAGCGCGGCGTTGGTGAGCTGCTCCAGGTGCCGCCGGGCGATGCGGGCGTCCGCGTACCGCGCCGCGACGACCTCGCCCTGCTCGGTCAGCTTGAGGCGCCCATCCACGGAACCCGGCGCCTGGCCGCGGATGGCCCGGTTGGCCGGCCCGCCGCCGCGCCCGATGGCGCCGCCCCGCCCGTGGAAGAGCGTCAGCTCCACGCCGTGACGGCGAGCCGTGGCCACCAGCGCCGCCTGCGCCTGGTAGAGCTGCCAGTTCGCCGCCAGGAAGCCGCCCGCCTTGTTGGAGTCCGAGTAGCCCAGCATCACCTCCTGGCGATCGTCACGGCCGGCCAGGTGGGCGCGGTACCGCGCATCGGCCAGCAGCCCACCCAGGAGGGCGGCCGCCCCCTCGAGCGCCGCCGGCGACTCGAGGAGGGGCACCAGGTCCAGCTCGGGGGGCGCCGTCGGTCCGCCGTTTCGCGACGCCCAGGCGGCCGCCAGGTCCAGGACCTCGACGACGTCCTGCGGGGTGGAAGTGAAGCTGATGATGTAGCGCCGGCACGCCTCGGGCCCCAGGTCGGCCTGGATGGCGGCCATCGCGCCGAAGGTGGCGAGCACGCCATCGAGCGTGACCCCCGGCGCCACCTCCACCGTGCCCGCGGCGCCGGCACGGATCGCCTCGAGCGCGGCGTGATGGACCGCGGCGTGCTGGCGGACCTCCAGGCTGGCCAGGTGGAAGCCGAACGTGGCCAGCCGCCAGCGCAGGTCCTGGACCTCGCCGTACGCGACGCGGACCAGGCCGTCGGCGACCAGCGCGGCCTGGATCTCTGCCAGTTCCGCGTCGAGCGCGGCCGGCGACGGATAGCCATCCGCGGCGCGATCGCCGTCCACGAGGCGTGCGCGCGTCCGGCGCAGCCGTTCGGCGATGAAGCCGAAGCGCCGGCGATACGGTTCATCGGGGAAGCGCCGGAGGAGCTGGCGAGCAAGGTTGGGGAAGGCGGCCGTGTCCGCCGCGAGGCGAGCGGCCAAGGCGGCGTCACCGGCCGACATGCCGGTCACGGCCAGCACCTGCATCAGCCGCGTGGCCACCGCTTCGTACCCCCGCAACACGTGGTCGGCCTGGATGCGCATCGTCCGCGTCGTGTGCTCCGCCGTGACCGACGGGTTGCCGTCGCGATCCGCGCCGATCCACGAGCCGAGGCGGAGGAAGGCCGGGACGCGCGGGGGACGTGCCCCGCTGTCCGGATCGAGGGCCATGTCGGCCGCGCGGTACAGCTGGGGCATGGCGCCGAAGAGCGTCTCGTCGAAGAAGGCCATCGCCGTGCGAACCTCGTCGAGCGGCTCCAGGGCGTGCGGCCGGACCGGCGCCGTGTGCCACAGCAGCGCCAGCTCCTCGCGCAGGGAGCGCATCGCCTCGGCGTGCTCGGCCGGCCCGAGCGCGTGGTCCTCCGTCCGTTCCAGGAGCCGCGCACAGCGGTGCAGGGCGAGCAGCGTCGTCCGCCGCCGCGCCTCGGTGGGATGGGCGGTCAGCACGGGGGTCAGGCGCAGGCGCGCGAAGCGCGCATCGATCGCCGCGTCGTCGAGCCCCTGTGCGCGAAGCGCGCCGACCGCCTCGGCCATGGAGTCGCGCACGACCCCGCCGGACGCCTCGCGTTCCCGGGCCCGCAGGGTCCGGATCCGCTGGCGCTCC
>DATBOX010000099.1:0-8062 GCA_036561685.1 Candidatus Limnocylindrales bacterium
GCAGGAGCGTCGTCAGCTGCTGACGCTCTACGGCGCGGAGATCATCGAATCACCGGGCGCACTCGGCTCCAACGGGGCGATCGCGCTCGCCCGGCGTCTCGCGGCGGAGGACGACCGGTACGTCATGGCCGACCAGTACGCCAACGCCGCCAACCCGCGCGCGCACTACGAGACGACCGGGCCGGAGATCCTGGCCGCCTGCCCGGAGGTGGATGTCTTCGTCGCCGGGCTGGGCACGGGCGGGACGCTCATGGGGGCCGGCCGGCGCCTGCGCGAAGCCAACCCGGCCGTGCGCCTCATCGCCGCCGAGCCGCTGCCGGGTGAGCAGGTGCAGGGCCTGCGCTCCCTGGCCGACGGGTTCGTGCCGGAGATCCTGGACACGGCGATGCTTGACGGCCGCTTCCTGGTCTCGAGCACGGACGCCATCCGGGGCCTGCGGGCGCTTCTGGAGCGGGAGGGGATCCTGGGCGGCGTCTCGTCGGGCGCGGTCCTCGTGGCGGCGCGCCGCGTGGCCGAGACGATGGAGCGCGGCACCCTCGTGCTGCTGCTCGCCGATGGCGGCTGGAAGTACCTGTCCGACGGCCTGTGGACGCGCGACCTGGCCGAGCTCGAGGCCGACGCGGAGACGCGCAACTGGTGGTGAGCCCGGCTACCTCACCGGCCATCGCCCGCCTGCCGGTGGCCCTGCGGGACGAACTCGTGGCCTGGTCTCGGGCATCCCTGCCCAACGAGGCGTGCGGCATCCTGGCCGGGCCACGCAGCGCGTTCGACGGCGGCGCCGCGACCGCCTTCCACGGCCTGCGCAACGCGGCTGCGTCGCCGTTCTTCTACCAGATCGACCCGGTCGAGCAACTCAAGGTGATGCTCGCCATCGACGACGCCGACGAGATCGTGTGGGGCATCTTCCACTCCCATGTCGCGAGCGCGCCACGACCCTCTGCGACCGACGTGCGGCTCGCGGCCTACCCCGACGCGCTGTACCTGCTGTGCTCGCTGCGCGACCCTGACGCGCCCGAGGTCCGGGCCTGGACGATCCTCGACGGCACGATCACCGAGGTCCCGCTCGAGCTCACGTAGGGCCGCGTCGCGCGGCGGACGCCGTGCTCCCGCCGACATTGCGGCTGGCGACGCTAACGACGGAGTAGGCGACCGCGCCCCTGCATCCATGCCGCGCCGCGCAAGGAACGCCGTCGGAGCGAGCCGATCCAGGCCCTCGTGAGCCCGTCCTCCGTCGTTAGCGCCGCCACGCGCAAAGACCAAGTCGGAGCCGCCCGCGAGGCGCGGGGGAGCCACGCTACTACGCGACGTGGCGCAGGAGTGCCTCGATCAGGCTCGCCTCGGTCGGGGTACTGCCCAGGCCCAGGCGCGCGCCCTCGCGGGCGGCCAGCGGCGGTTCCAGATAGGTCGTCGCCAGGGTCGGCCAGTTCGCTTCTCCGAATACCTCCGCGGGCGGGCCATCCAGGATCACCCGCCCGGCACGCATGACGACGAGGCGGGGGAAGACCTCAGCCACGAAGGTCATGTCGTGGCTGATGGCCACCACGGTGCGGCCGGCCGCGGCCAGCGCGGCGACGATCTCGCGCACCCGGGCGACGCCGCGGGCGTCCTGACCGGTCGTGGGTTCGTCGAGGATGACGGCCGGCGTGGCCATCGCCAGTACCGAGGCCATGCCAAGCAGCTTCCGCCGCGAGTAGCCCAGGTCGTACGGATTGACGGCCTCCGAGCCGGTAAGGCCGACTGCCTGCAGGGCGGCCGCCACCCGCTCGTCCAACTCGCGGCCGTGCATGCCAAGGTTGTGCGGCCCGAAAACCACCTCCGCGCGGACCCGGCCGGCGAAGATCTGGCGATCGGGGTTCTGGAACACGATGCCCACCAGGCGGGCCAGGTCGGCGACATGGCGACTCCCCACGGGCTCGCCGCCCACCAGGACGCGCCCGGTGGTGGCGCGCAGCAGGCCGTCGAAGTGGCGCACGAGCGTGGACTTGCCCGAGCCGTTCTGCCCGATCAGGGCGACCTGCTCACCCGCGGCGATGCGCAGGTCGACACCGTCGAGCGCACGTGTGCCGTCCGGGTACACGAAGCCCAGGACTTCGGTCGCCAGGGCCAGCCCGGCGCCGGAAGCGATCTCTTCAGCCAAGGGAGACCCCAGCGGCGGCGGCCGCCCTGGCCAACCGGACCGGTGCCGGCGGCTGGACACCCCAGCCTGGCAGGCGCTCGTCCGCCAGGGTGTCCGCCGCGGGGCCACCGGCGACGAGCCGCCCGGCTTCGATCACGGCCACGCGTGACGCAAGGCCTGCCAGCAGGTCCGTCTTGTGCTCGACGATCAGGACTCCCACGTTCGCATGCGCCGCCAGGGCGGCCAGGGCGTCGCCCACGAGCCGCGTGCCCTGCGGGTCCAGCTGGCTGGTCGGCTCGTCCAGGATGAGGTACGACGGCCGCAGGGCGAGCACCCCGGCAAGGGCGATGAGCTGCGCCTGCCCGCCGGAGAGGCGGGCCGGATCGCGCCGCACCAGGTCGCCGATGGCCAGCAGCCGAACGGCCTCCTCCACCCGCGCCACGACCTCCGCGAGCGGCAGCGCCAGGTTGCGCGGCCCGAAGGCGATCTCCTCCCAGACCGTCGGCGCCGTCCCCGACAGCTGCGTGGCGGGGTTCTGGAACAGCGTGCCGCAGCGCTGCGCCAGCTCGAACGGCCGTGCGACCGCCGTGCTCAGGTCGTCGATGTGGACCGTGCCCACCAGGCGGCCGCCGATGGTGGCCGGGGCCAGCCCGGCGGCGACCAGGCACAGGGTGGTCTTGCCCGCCTCGTTGGCCCCCACCAGTCCGACCACCTCGCCACGCTCGACCACGAGGTCGACGCCCGACAGGACGGTGGCGGTCGAGCCCGCGTAGCGGTACGAGACGCCCTCCAGGCGCAGGCTCACGGGAGCACCGCGAGCGGGCCGGTGATGCGCCCCACGATCATCGCCACGAGCGCCAGCAGCAGCACGTACCGTCCGAGCCGCTGCGGGGTGGAGTCCGGCAGGACGCGCAGGACCGTGCGCGGCCCGGGCGTGGAGAAGGCGCGTGCCTCCAACGCCATCGTCCGCTCCTCCACCTCCGTGAGGGCCCCGAAGACGACGGGTGCGGCCAGGGGCACGATGCCGCGCGCCCGCCGCCACCAGCGGCCTTCCGTGTCGAGGCCGCGCGATCGTTGCGCGTCCACGATCTCCGCCGCGCGATCCACCGTGCGCGGGACGGTCTCGATGGCCGAACCGATGACGTACGTCGCGCGGCGTCCGAAGCCGCGCCGTTCGAGGTCTGAGAGGAGGTCGTCCGTTCGCGTCGCGAGGTAGGCGACGGCGAGGGCCAGTGAGGCCGCCAGCAGCCGCAGCGTGATCTGCAGGCCGAACTGGAAGCCTGACACGGACGGGGCGAGCGGTCCGATCCGCACGATGACGTCGACCGCGCCCGGGTAGAGGAACCCGTTGATGAGCATGATCGAGGCCACGATGGGGACGGTCACGGCCACGATCACGGCGAGGCGTGGCAGCACCCCGGCGATGGCCGCCGACGCGAGCACGAGGAGAAGCACCAGCACGGGCCCGGTCCAGGTGCCGACGAGGAAGGCCGCCTCGACCTCCACCGCGGCCACCAGCAGCTTGGTGGCCGGGTTCAGCGACAGGTAGGCGCCCGAGGGCGCCTGGAGGACGAAGTCGGGCGGGCTCGGTGGGGAGCCGGTCGGTCGGTCGGCCGTCACATCGACGACGTCGACACCAGGCGCTCGCCGTTGGGGAACCGTGCGATGAACCGCTGCGAGAGATTGCCGATGATGAAGAAGACCACGAACGAGGTGATCATCTTGTCCATCGGGTCGGACAGGAGGCCCTGCTTGAGGGTGGCCGAGACCAGGCTGTCACCGCCCGCCCGGAAGGCCGCCACGAGCAGGTCCGTGCCGCTGCCGGTCACGCCGCCGAAGACGACCGCGGCGATGGGCGCCGACACGATCGCCGCCACGATGCCGGTCACCAGGCCCGCGCCGATGGCGTACACCGCGCCAACGTCCCGGCGCAGGAACAGGGCCACGGCGATGAGCGCCACGAAGACGACCAGGATGAGCAGGAAGAAGATCCGCGACTGGTCGATGGTGGCGGGATCGAAGCCGGTGTTGTTCTGGAAGTCGGTCGGGCTGGCGTAGGCACGCGCATACGTGTAAACGGCAAGGGCGCCGACCAGGATGACCGCCACCACCGCACCGGGGATCGAGCTGCTCTCGCCGCGCCGGGACCGGAACAGCCCCAGGCGGCCCCACACCCCCGCCAGCAGGCCGATGACGCCGGCCACGATGGCGAACGGGCCGATGGTCGTCGAGCCGATGGGGGCGGGCAGCAAGTAGCCCCAGATGAGGTTGGACAGGACGCCGGTGAGCAGGCCGGCGAACGGGCCTGCCACCACGCCGACGAGGATCGTGCCGATCGAATCCAGGTAGATGGGCAGCTTGAGCGCCTGCTGGACGGTGGCGCCCAGCACGATGTTGATGGCGATGGCGATGGGCATCAGCACGATCACGCGAGTGCTGAACTGTCGGGACAGCCAATCCACCGGTCAGACCTCCTTGGGCGCGCGGCTCCCTCCAGCGCAAGCTTGCCACGACCACGTGCGTCGGCGCCAGTCCGTCAGGCGCCGTATCCGCCCTGACGTGGCACGATGTCGCCCCAGCCTTGAGGAGTGTCCATAGGTGCATGTCGCCGACAGCCACGGCCTGATCCGCGTGCATGGCGCGCGGGTCAACAACCTCAAGGACGTCAGCATCGAGATTCCCAAACGGCGGCTGACGGTCTTCACCGGCGTTTCCGGCTCGGGCAAGAGCTCGCTGGTCTTCGGCACGATCGCCGCCGAGTCGCAGCGGCTCATCAACGAGACCTACAGCGCCTTCGTGCAGGGGTTCATGCCCACCATGGCGCGGCCGGAGGTCGATGTCCTCGAGGGACTGACGACCGCGATCATCGTCGACCAGGAGCGGATGGGAGCCAATGCCCGCTCCACGGTCGGCACGGTCACCGACGCCAACGCGATGCTACGGGTGCTGTTCAGCCGGCTGGGCGTGCCGCACATCGGCTCGCCGCAGGCCTTCTCGTTCAACGTCGCGTCGGCCCGCGGTGGCGGGGCCATCACCGTCGATCGGGCCCACAGCACGGCGATCAGCCGGACGTTCTCCATCACGGGCGGCATGTGCCCGCGCTGTGAGGGCATGGGTTCGGTGACCGACTTCGACCTGGCGCAGTTGTTCGATGAGGGGAAGTCCCTCGCCGACGGCGCCATGACCATCCCCGGCTACCAGGCCGGGGGCTGGAACTACCGCCTGTACGCGTCGTCCGGCTTCGTCGACCCGCACAAGCCCATCCGCGATTACACCGAGCGGGAGCGCCACGACTTCCTCTACCACGAGCCGGTCAGGATGAAGATCGAAGGCATCAACATGACCTACGAAGGCCTGGTGCTTCGCATCCAGGGCTCGTACCTGGCCAAGGACGTGGAGGCCATGCAGCCGCACATCCGCGCGTTCGTGGAGCGCGCGGTGACGTTCACGACGTGTCCCGAGTGCGGCGGGACACGGCTGAGCGCGGGTGCGCGGTCGTCCAAGATCGGGGGCCTCAGCATCGCCGATGCCTGCTCGATGCAGATCGACGACCTGGCGGGATGGGTCCGCGGCCTCCACGAGCCGTCCGTCGCGCCGCTGCTGGCGGCTCTCGGGCAGCACCTCGATTCGTTCGTCGAGATCGGGCTCGGCTACCTCAGCCTCGATCGCCCCTCGGGCACCCTTTCGGGCGGCGAAGCCCAGCGGACCAAGATGATCCGCCACCTGGGGTCGGCGCTGACCGACGTGACCTACGTCTTCGACGAGCCGACGATCGGGCTGCACCCTCACGACATCTCGCGGATGAACGACCTGTTGCTGCGCCTGCGTGACAAGGGCAACACCGTGCTCGTGGTCGAGCACAAGCCGCAGACCATCGCGATCGCCGATCATGCGGTCGACCTTGGCCCCGGGGCCGGTGCGGCCGGAGGCCGGGTCGTGTTCGAGGGCAGTGTCGAGGAGCTGCGGGCCAGTGACACGATCACCGGGCGCCACCTGAGCGACCGCACGGCCCTCAAGCCGTCGGTGCGGGCGGCCGCAAGCGCCCTGGAGGTGCGCGGCGCCCGCACCCATAACCTCCGCGACGTGGATGTGGATATCCCGCTCGGCGTGCTGGTCGTCCTGACCGGCGTGGCCGGCTCGGGCAAGAGCTCCCTGATCGACGGCTCGGTGGCCGGCCGCGAGGGGGTCGTCGCCATCGACCAGGGCGCCATCCGCGGCTCGCGGCGCAGCAACCCGGCCACCTACACGGGCCTCCTCGATCCCATCCGTACGGCCTTCGCGAAGGCCAATGGGGTCAAACCTGCGCTCTTCAGCGCCAACTCGGAAGGCGCCTGCCCGGCCTGCCACGGCGCCGGCGTCATCTACACCGACCTGGGGATGATGGCCGGCGTCACCACGACCTGCGAAGAGTGCGAGGGGAAGCGCTTCCAGGCCGCGGTGCTGGGCTACCGGCTCGGCGGGCGCAACATCGCCGACGTCCTCGCCATGTCGGTGACCGAGGCCGAGGCATTCTTCGGGGCGGGCGACGCACGGACACCCGCCGCCGAGGCGATCCTGCATCGCCTGGCCGATGTGGGGCTCGCCTACATCAGCCTGGGCCAGCCCCTCACGACGCTATCCGGCGGCGAGCGTCAGCGGCTCAAGCTGGCGGCGGAGATGGCCGAGAAGGGCAGCGTCTTCGTCCTCGACGAGCCGACCGCTGGTCTCCACCTGGCCGACATCCAGCAGTTGCTGGGCCTGCTGGACCGGCTCGTCGACGCGGGCAAGTCGGTCATCGTCATCGAGCACCATCCGGCCGTCATGGCGCACGCCGACTGGATCATCGACCTCGGGCCGGGCGCCGGCCACGAGGGCGGGAGGGTCGTCTTCGAGGGGCCGCCCGCCGACCTGGTCGCTTCGCGCTCCACGGTCACCGGCGAGTATCTCGCCGCCTACGTCGCCGCCTGATCGGCCCGGGCTGCCGCGCACGTCGCGGCGAGCGCGCCGACGCGCTCGATGAACCGCTCCAGGAAATCGGCGGCCCGGACCGCGACCGCCACGTCCATGTTCGGCGGCCGTCCCCAGTGGTGGCGCCAATCGGCGACGGTCTGGCCGCCCGTCAGCCTTCCCGTCAGCTCCACGTCCACGGTCACCGGCTCGGTCGTCACCAGCGTCGGGTCAAGCGCCACGGCCATAGCCAGCGGATCGTGCATGTGAGCGCCGCTGAAGCCGTCGTAGCGCTCGTGGAACTCGACGTAGAACCGCAGCGCGTCGGCGATGAAGCGCAGGACCGGGTCCGCGGCGGGCGTGCCTCCCGCCCGGGCGTAGAGACGGTCAAGGTCGGCCGGCCGGATGATCGCCTGCTCGGTCACGTCGAGACCAAGGGCCAGCGGTAGCGGGCGCCCGGAGGCCCTGAAGGCATCCGTGTCGAAGGCATCGGCCACGGCCTTGGCCGCATCCGGATCGACGGCCACGTTCCACTCGCTGACCGGCGTCGTGTTGCCCGGCGCGCGGAAGGCGCCGCCCATGAACACGAACCGGCGCAGCAGGCTGGGCAGGGCGGGTTCCCGCTCCAACGCCACGGCGATGTCGGTCTGCGGCCCGACCGCGACCAGCGTCACCTCGCCGGGCCGCCGCCGAGCCTCCTCCGCGATCAGGTCGGCGGCGTGACGCGAGCTCAACGGCTGAGTGGCGGGTGGCAGCGTCGCGTAACCGATGCCGCGCGGGCCGTGGGTCTCGGGGCTCGTCATGAGCGGCCGGACGAGCGGCACCTCGCGCCCGAGGGCGACCTCGACGTCGCCGCGGCCCACCAGCTCGAGCAGGGCCCGCGTGTTCTCCGCCACCTGGCGCGCCCCGACGTTGCCGCTGACGCACGTCACCGCGACGAGCTCCACCTCCGGCGAGCCACAGGCGTAGAGAAGGGCCATGGCGTCATCGATCCCGGTGTCGACGTCGAGGATGATCGGC
>DATBOX010000100.1:0-31355 GCA_036561685.1 Candidatus Limnocylindrales bacterium
TCAGGACACGGTCTCGCCCGGCTGCGGCGCGACCACCTTGACCGCCTGCAGGCCGCGAGCATCCAGGGCGGCTCGCAGCTCGGCCGGGGTGCCGGCGAGGGCCGGGAACGTGCCGTAATGGATGGGCACGACGACCTTGACGCCAAGCAGCTCGACGGCCATGGCCGCCTGGCGCGGGCCCATGGTGTAGTGCCCGCCGATGGGCAGCATGGCCACGTCCGGGCGGTGCAGCTCGCCGATGAGGCGCATGTCGCCGAAGACGTCCGTGTCGCCCGCGTGGTAGGCGCGGCGACCGTTCTCCAGCTCGATGACGAAGCCGGCCGGCTCGCCCAGGTAGAGCGGCACGCCGCCGTCGGCGTTCCAGTCGCCGGCCGAATGATCGGCGTGGACCATGGTGACCTTGACCCCGGCCACCTCGACCGTGCCGCCCTTGTTCATGCCGATGACCGCATCGCCGCCGCCGGGCAGCTGGCGGGCCAGCCAGAGGCTCAGCTCGTGGATGCACGGCCAGGCCGGGTGGAGGCGGCTGGCAAGCGCCACCGCGTCACCCAGGTGGTCGCCGTGGCCGTGCGTGACGAGGAGCAGGTCGCACCGCTCGACGGCGTCGGCCCGCTTGGGCGACTTCGGGTTGCCGAACCACGGATCGATGAGGATGGTGCGCCCGCCCGGCGTGCCCAGCTGGACGCAGCCATGGCCGTACCACGTGTAGTCAAAGCCGAGATCACCCATCGTGGCCCTCCGTGACCGGGTCGCCGCCCTGGCCGCTCATCGTAGCCCGGCTCGTGGCGACCTGCCGCGGCTACACTCGGCCCGTGGCCAACGCGGCGATCGTGCACGACCTCGCCTTCATCAACTGGGTCGTGCTCTTCGCGCTGGCCGGGGGCGGCGCCGGCGCGGCCGTGGTGGTGCGCTCGATGAGCGAAGTGGCGCCCGGCTACCTCCGCTTCCTGGCCGCCTTCGGCGCGGTCCTCGGCGCGGTCGTCCTCCTGGCCGACCTGTCCCTGCCGGCCGCGGCGACGCTGACCGTGCCGGGCGACGCCTCGTTCGACCTGCCGCGGCGCGTCTTCCTTGGCGTGTTCGTGGTCCTGGCGCTGGCCTATGCCGTGGCCGCCGGCCGAGGCCAGCGGGCCCCGCGGCTCGGCGCCGGCGTGCTGGCGGTGACCGGCCTCGTGACGGTCGCGGCGGCCCTGGGCTGGGGTGGCGGCCTTGTCCAGGGGGTGCCGGTGGTGGTCCTCTTCGCCCTCCTGCTGGCCGTCACCGGCGGCACCTTCGCGGCCATGGTGCTGGGCCACTGGTACCTCGTGACGCCGGCCCTGCCGGCCCGGCCGCTGATCGAGATGACCCGCGTGCTGACCTGGTTGCTGGCGCTCCAGCTGATCATCTTCTGGCTGTGGACCGCGCTCGGCAGCGGGACCGGCGGGCGGCCGTTCGGGGCGCTCGTGGGGAGCAGCGCCGTCTTCGTCTGGCTCATGCTGGGCATCGGCCTGGTGTTCCCGCTGGCCGTCATGGTCATGGCCAACCGCACCGCCCGCACGCGCTCGATGGAGTCGGCCACCGGTCTGCTGTACATCGCCACGGCTGCCGTCCTGGCCGCCACGATCGTGGCCGCCGGCCTGTACTTCGGCACGGGCGTGCTGGCCTGAGGTGGTGATGCGCATCCGCGTCCGCCTCTTCGCCCTGCAGCGCCAGCAGCTCGGCCGGCGCGAGGTGGCCCTGGAGCTGCCGGAGGGGGCCACCATCGAGGCCGCCTGGGCCGTGCTGGCCGAGGCGAATCCGGTCCTGGCGCCGGCGCGCGCCTCGATGCGCTTCGCCCGCAACGGCGAGTACGTCGATCCGGCGGTCGTGCTGGCCGAGGGTGATGAGCTCGCCTTCATCCCGCCGGTGGCCGGCGGGACCGACGGCCCCCGCGCCCGGCGGCTGGCCCTTGGCCACGGCCCCATCGGCGACGCCGAGATCGACGAGATGCGGGCGGCCGTGGCCGACCCGGCCGACGGCGCGGTGGTCGTGTTCCTGGGCCACACGCGGACCTCGCCGGGCACGCCGGCGCCGGGCCAGGAGGCCGTCGCCGCTCGCTTCGCCGGCCAGCAGGTGGTGGCGCTCGAGTACGAGGCGTACGAGGCCATGGCGCTGGCCGTGCTGGAGGCGATCGCCGACGAGATCGAGGTCCGCTTCGGTGTGCGCCGCCTGGCCATCCTGCACCGCACCGGCGAGGTCGCCGTCGGCGAGGTCAGCGTCGCCATCGTGACCGCCGCGGGCCACCGGGCCGAGGCGTTCGATGCCTGCCGGTACGCCATCGAGGAGCTCAAGGCGCGGGCGCCCATCTGGAAGGCCGAACGGTTCGCCGACGGCAGCGTCTGGCTCGGCGCGCCGCCGCGCGACGGACCGCCACCCGGCGGCGCCGCGCCCGGCTGACCGCGTAGACTCGGCCCCCATGCGCCATCGACCGCCCGCCTGATGCCGCGTTCGACCGCCGCCGACCTCGAGGGCCGCGCCCACGAGCTGCGTGAGCGGGCCGCCGCCCTCGCCGCGCCGATCGACGCGGCGGCGCGCGCGGCGACCACGGTCGCCTGCGAGCGGGCCATGCTGCGCCTCTTTGGGGTGGCCGGTATCGACCTGGCGGGGCATCCGCTGGCCCTCGAGGTCATCGAGCGATTCGCCGACCTGGGCCCGGCCCGCCTCGGCGGCGGCATCGCCCTGCCGTTCGCCGCGGCCGCCCGCGAGTACGCGCTGGGGCCGCAGGAGCTGAGCCTGGAGATCGCCAGTGGCCACGTCGACCTGGCGCTGGAGGCGGACCTGTTGCGCGAGCCGGCCAACCGGGCCGCCGCGGAGGCGCTCGTCGGCGAGTGGCTGGCCGCGGCGTGGCAGCGCTTCGATGCCAACCGCGTCGCGCGCAGCGAGCTGCGGGCCATCCTGGGGGAGGCTTCTCACACGGTCGTCGGCCTCGACCTCTCGGACGTCACGGCCGGCGAAGCCGCCGAGCAGAGCCGCGTCCTCGTGGCGGCCGGCGCGACCCTGGTGCGGGTCCGTGTGCCGCGCGATCGGGAGCTGCGGCGCGGCCTTGGTGAGGAACTGGATCCGGCCGATGCCGCCGCCGCCCCGCGCGTCGCCCCGGCGGGCAGCCAGCGCGGCCTGGCCTTGCTGCGGACCGCGCTCGACGAGGCCGCCGCGGCGAGCGGCCGCTACGTCCGCCTGGCCTCGGCGTCGCTCGGCCTGGCGGCCCCCGACCAGGCGGTGGTGGCCGGCTTCGAGCGCGTCGACCTGGTCTGCTCCGATCCCCTCGAGTCGATCGTCGAGTTCGGCGTCCAGCCTGCGCGGGCCTTCACCGACCATGCCTTCGCCCTCCAGGTCCACGGGCGGACCGGCGCCCAGCTCGCGTTGGGAGCCGGCCCGCTCGCCGTGGCCCCCGAACTGGCACGAGGCCAGCCGGTCGACCCGGGCACGCGCTCGGGGCGGGCCCTCGCCCTGCAGGCCCTGACCGTCGAGCTGTCGCGCCTGGGGCCGCTGCCGCCTGAGCGCATCCTCCTCGGCGCGCTGCCGCGCGAGGCGCAGGCGCTGGACGGCGCGGGGCCGCTGGCCCTGACGGAGGTGGCCCTGCGCCGGCTCGTCTTCCCCGAGCACCCCCTTTTCATCGAGGAGGCCGGCGGCCGCACGGCGGGCTGGGCCGCGAGCCTGGCGGCCGCCCTGGCCGGCGGCCTTGCCCCGGCCATGGTGCTGCGGTCCGCGGCGGCGGCGGCCGATCCGGCGGCCGCGGTCACGGAGACCCGGGCCGCCCTCGACGCGGCCGCATGGCTCGCCGACGGACGCGTGGTGGGACCCCTTCGTGGTCGTGCCCTGGAACACGCCGACGCCGCGCTGCGGGCTGCCCTCGCCACGCTCCGGGCCCTCTCCAACGACGGCTGGGGGTGGCTCCTCAGCGGCGTCCCCACGCTCCGGCGGGCCGCCTCCGAGGAGCCCGGCGCGGAGGAGTGGTTCGGCGCGTCGGGGCCCGTCGCCAAGCGCGACGCATACGATCCGTTCGCCGCTCCGGCGGTGCTACCGTAGCCCCATGACCACGTCGGCACCCTCCGGGCCGGCCGGGGCCGATCCGTCCGCCGGCGCCCGTCCGCCCGCGCAGGGCTGGTACTGGAGTTTCGACGGCGGGCGCGAGCGGCTGCCGTGGGTCGGCATCTTCCTGGTGGCGTTCGGCGTGGCCCTCCTGGTGGGCCAGCTCACGACCCCCCTCAGCGCCGGGGCGCTGGTGCTCGATGCCCTGGCCGCGACCTTCCTGATCACGTGGGTCGCCAACGGAGCCCGCGGCGCCCTGCTGCCGGCCCTCATCTTCATCGCCCTCGGCGCCGCCTCGACGCTCTCCGACCTGGGGGTCGTCACCGGCACCGGCTGGGGCACCTTCTTCCTGGGCCTCGCCTTCGCGGTGGCCTGGCTGCTGGGCCGCGTCTGGGGCCGCGGCTACGGCTGGACGGCCTGGGTCGCCGTGGTCTTCCTCTTCGTGGGCGGGATCCAGGTCGCCGGCCGCATCCCCGGCGTGCCTGACCTGGGCCGCCTGTGGCCGTTGCTCATCGTGGCCCTGGGGGTGTGGCTCATGTGGCGCGCCCGTGGGCGACCCGGCTGGAGCTAGCCGGGACCGTCCGGCCGGCTAGCGCGTGTAGGCGCCCCCCGGGTCGAGCTCGTCGCGGATGAGGTGCAGCTCCTGGGGCGACGGGGGAGGGGTGACGGCCAGGTCGGCGGCGATCTCCGGCGCCCAGGCCATCGCCTCGCGGACCTGCTCCAGGGTCGCCCCCGGGTGGAGCGAATCGAGGCGCATCTGGCCCTCCTCGTCGAAGTGGTAGATGCCCAGGTCGGTGACGACCACGCTGGGGCCGCGGCCCAGCCAGCCCTGCTCCCGCCTGGTGCGCTCGGCGTGCTCTGCCCCGCCCAGGTTGCCCGGCGAGGTCCGGAAGTCGATGCGCTCGACGAACGAGCGGCGGCTCTGGCGCATGATCACGAACACGTGCCGGGCATTGAGGGCGATCTCGCAGGCGCCGCCGGAGCCGGGCAGGCGCGTCGTGGGGTGGTCGTAGGGGCCGATGACCGTCGTGTTGATGTTGCCGAAGCGGTCGATCTGGGCGGCGCCCAGGAAGCCCACGTCGATGAGGCCGCGCTGGAGGTAGTAGCCGAACAGCTCGAGCATGCTGGTGACCGCGGTCGCGCCGGTGACGATGGTGGGGTCGCCGATGCTGAGGGGCAGGCGGGCGGGCCGGGCGCCGAAGACGCCGGACTCGTAGACCAGCTCCAGGTCGGGGTTGACGGTCCGCTTGGCCAGGTTGACGGCGATGTTGGGCAGGCCCACGCCGACGAAGCAGACGCGCTGGCCGGCCAGCTCGCGGGCCGCCGCGGTGATCATCATCTCGGAGCGGCTGAAACCGGCCTCGCCGGTCGCGGCGGCGCTCATCCGTAGCGCCCGTAGTCGACCGTGCCCGACGGTGCGGGGCCGCTCGGACGAAGCGCATCGAGCCGCTCCTGCCCCAGGCGGGCCAGGTACTCGTCGTGGTCGGCCGTGCCGTGGACCCACGTGTCGAGCCAGATCCGGAGCGCCTCCGGATCGCGCGAGATGGCCTCCCACTCCAGGTAGAAGCGGTTGTCACGGTCGTAGTAGCCCTGGGCATACGACGGATGCGCCCCGTGGGGCTGGACGACGACCGCGTCGACGATCAGGCCCGGGATGATCGTCCGGTTGGGGTCGGCCCGGACCACCGCCTCATCGACCAGCTCCTCCACGACCACCAGGACACGCTCGGCGGCGAAGGCGGCCTCCTTCTGGCAGCCCAGCAGGCCCCACACCTGCGTGTCGCCGCTCGCGTCGGCACGCTGGGCGTGGATGATGGCCACGTCGGGGCGCAGCGGGGGCACGGCGTAGACCTCGCCGTCGCCGTACGGCGAGGTGACCCGCCGGATCAGGGGGTTGGCTTTGGGCAGGTCCGACTCGAAGTAGCTGCGGAGGGGGAAGAAGGGCAGGTTCATGGCCCCCGCCGTGTACCGCCCGACCATCCCGAAGTGGCTGTACTCCTCGATCTCCAGCGGCGCCGGGTCGGCCGCCTCGATGCGCCGGCGGATGGCGTGCAGGCCGCCCACCCCGGGGTTGCCGAGCCAGCTGAAAACGAGCTTGCGGGCCACGCCGGCGCCGATCATCTGGTCGTAGATGAGGTCGGGCGTGAGGCGGCACAGGGTCAGGTCGCGGCGGCCCTGGCGGATGATCTCGTGCCCGGCGGCGAAGCCGATGAGATGGGTGAAGCCCTCGATGGCCACCGTGTCGCCGTCGCGTACGAGCGCGGCCACGGCGTCGTGCATCGAGGTCACCTTGGACGTGCTCATGGCCGGCCCATCATGACGCGGCCCGGCCCGGGCCTCAGGCCCGCGCGGCGACCTCCGCCACGGCCTCGCCGAAGATGCGCACGCCCGTGGCGATCTCGTCCTCGTCGACGATCAGCGCGGGCGACATGCGGACCACGTCGTCGCCGGCCTCCAGGACGAGCAGGCCGCGGTGGAAGGCGGCCAGCTGGACGGCCTCGGCGGTGATGCCCGAGTCGAACTGCACGCCGATCATGAGGCCCTTGCCGCGCACGTCGCGCACGATCGACTCGTGCCGCCGGACGAGGGGCCGGAGCGCCTCGAGGGCCTGCTCGCCGCGCCGGGCGGCGTTCTCCACGAGGCCGCCCTCGAGCAACTTGACGGTGGCCAGCAGCGCGGCGCAGGCGACGGGATTGCCGCCGTACGTGGATCCGTGTGCGCCGACGCCCCAGTCCATCAGCTCGGAGCGCGCCACGACCGCGGAGATGGGCATGCCCGAGGCGATGCCCTTGGCCGCCACGAGCACGTCGGGCTCGACGCCCCAGTGCTGGATGGCCCACATGCGGCCGGTGCGCCCGGCGCCCGACTGGACCTCGTCGGCCACGAGGATGATGTCGTGGGCGTCGCAGATGCGGCGCAGGCGGGGCAGGAACTCGGCGTCGGGGACGACGTAGCCGCCCTCGCCCTGGATGGGCTCGACGAAGACGGCGGCCACCTCGGAGGCCGGCACGAGGCGCTTGAAGACGCGCTGCTCCAGCTCGTCGAGGCCGGCGCTGCCGAAGGGCACGTGGATCACGCCGGGCAGGAGCGGCCCGAAGCCGGCGTGGTACTTGGCCTTGGAGGCGGTCAGGCTGACCGCCCCGTACGTACGGCCGTGGAAGGCGCCGAGGAAGGCGACGACGTACTGGCGGCGGGTGTGGAAGCGGGCCAGCTTGAGGGCGGCCTCGACCGCCTCGGCGCCCGAGTTGCCCAGGAAGACGCGGGTCGGGCCGCTGATGGGGGCGATGCGCGCCATCTCGGCGGCGGCGTGGGCGTAGATGGGCAGGTAGAAGTCGGACGCGCTGAAGTGCACCAGGTCGACCGTCTGGCTGGCGATGGCCCGCAGCACGTCGGGGTGGCCGTGGCCGGTCGAGCTGACGGCGATGCCGGCGGCGAAGTCCAGGAAGACGTTGCCGTCGATGTCCTCGACCGACACCCCGTCGCCCCGCACGGGCACGATGGGATAGGCCCGGGGCAGGCTGGGCGAGGTGATGGCCTCGTCGAAGGCGATGTGGGCGCGCGCCTTGGGACCCGGCAGCTCGGTGACAAGGTGGGGCACCTGGACGGGGCGGGTGGCGCGTTCGGCGACGTCGGTCACGGTCGGCTCCCTCTAGCCGGCGAGCCAGAGTGCATAACCGTTATGCAGTCTGGATATCCACCGCCAGTGTAGCAGGCCGCCCGAGGGCGCTCGGACCCGGCCGGTCAGTCGACGATCGTCTGCGACTGCTCGCGCATGAACTGCTGCACGTAGTAGAAGCCGCCGCCGGCCTTGCCCGTCGCGGTCGAGCCCTTCCAGCCGCCGAACGGCTGCACGCCGGGCCACGCGCCGGTGGTCGCGCCCGCGCGCCGGTTGACGTAGACGACGCCGGCCTCGATCTCGTCGAGGAAGCGGGCGATCTCGCCCTTGTCCTCGCTGTAGAGCCCCGCCGTCAGGCCAAGGACGGTGTCGTTGGCCCGTTCCAGGGCCTCCTCGAGCGAATCGACCGCGGCCACCGCGGTGAAGGGCGCGAAGAGCTCGTCGCGGAAGAGCCGGTGCTCGAAGGGCAGGCGCCCGACGACGGTCGGCTCGACGAAGAAGCCGCGATCCAGGCCGTCCTGGGTCAGGCGCTCGCCGCCCGTGAAGACGGCGCCGTCACGGCGCGCCTCGGCGACGGCCTGCTCGTAGCGGGCCACGGCGCGGGCGTCGATGAGGGGGCCCATCCAGTTCTGGCGCTCGACCGGATCGCCCACGGCGATGGCCTCCGTCTTCTCGACCAGGCGCCGCAGCAGCTCGTCGTGCACGGGACGCTCGACGTAGACACGGCTGTTGGCCGAGCACTTCTGGCCGGTGAAGCCGAAGGCGGCCCGCATGATCCCCTCGGCCGCCTCGTCCAGGTCGGCATGGCGGGTCACGATGGCCGGGTTCTTGCCGCCCATCTCGACGATGACCGGCTTGGGGAAGACCCGGGCGAAGTGCTTGTAGAGGCCGAAGCCCACCTCGAACGAGCCGGTGAAGATGATGCCGTCGACGCCCGCGTTCTCCTGCAGCTCGGCGCCGACCGTCTCGCCGGGGCCCATGACCAGGTTGAAGACGCCGTCGGGCAGGCCCGCGTCGCGGAAGACCTGGGTCAGGCACACGCCCGAGATGGGCGCGTCCGAGGACGGCTTGTAGACCACGGTGTTGCCGGCCACGAGCGCCCCGCCCGACGGGCCGCCGGAAAGCGCGAAGGGGAAGTTGAAGGGGCTGATGACGCCCCACACGCCGTACGGCTTGAGGACCGAGCGCGTGTGCACGGCCATGTCGCCGAGGTTGTCCATGGGGTCATCGAAGCCGTGGTGGCGCTCCATCATCAGGCACGACCAGCGAATCAGGTCGGCCGTCTCCTCGACGTCGCCAAGCGCTTCCAGGCGGTTCTTGCCGACCTCCATCGAGAGCAGCGCGGCGAACTCCATCTGGCGCTCGCTGATGAGGTCGGCGGCCCGCCGCAGGAGGGCCACCCGCTCCTGCCACGGCCGGCGCGACCAGGCCGGGAAGGCGGCGCGCGCGGCGGCGATCGCCTCCTGCACGTCGCGCCGGGTGCCCCTGGCGAAGGTGCCCATGAGGGATCCGTCGATGGGGGTCCGCTTCTCGAACGTGCCGTCGCCGTCACGCTCGCGGCCGTCCACCACGTTGCGGTGGTAGCCCCCCAGCAGCTCGCGACGGGCGAGCGCGAGGCCGGCCTCGAACTGCGCGTGCAGCGTCTCGTTGTCGTTGCGGAGGGTGGCGTAGGTGATCTTGAGGCGGGGTTCGGTCGATGCGGTCATGGCCGCAGTCTACCGCTCCCGCAGGGCGGCCACGACCGTCGCGAAGTCTGGCGCGATGGCGTCCGGAGGCGGCTCTCCGCGGGCCACGTGACGGGCCAGGTCGGCTGGCTCGTCACGGCCGGAGCGGACCCACACGGCCCGCAGCCCGGCCCGCCGGGCGCCGGCCACGTCGGCCCGCAGATCGTCGCCGATCATCACCACCTCGGCGGCCGGCCGCGCCAGGGCGCGCAGGGCAGCCGCGTAGAAGATGGCCGAGGGCTTGCCGCCGACGAGGGCCCGGCGCCGCGTGGCGAATTCGAGGCCGACCACGAAGGCCCCCGCATCCAGGGTGGGCCCATGGGCCGTGATCCACCACGGGTTGCGGTGCATGGCGATGAGGCGAGCGCCGCCTCGTACCAGCCGGAAGGCGCGGTCCAGGTTGGCGAACGAGAGGGCCTCCGCGGCATCGCCGATGACGACGGCGGCGCACCCGTCGCGCGCGTCGTGCTCGTCCGTCGGCGGCAGGAGGCGCTGGCCGGCGAACTCGCGGCGGGCGTCGTCGGAGGAGAGCACCAGGAGCGGCCCGTGCGGATAGCGCCGCGCGGTCAGCTCGGCCGTCACCGAAAGGGCGCTCACGATGCGGGCGGGGTCGAGGTGGATGCCGCGCGGCGCTATCCGCTCGGCCAGCGTCGCCCGGCTGATGACGGAGGTGTTGGTGGCCACGAGGTAGGGCACGTGCCGCCGCTCCAGCTCGGCCAGGGCGTCGGCGGCCCCGGGGAGGACCCGGCCGGCCTGGATGATCACGCCGTCGAGGTCGATGAGGAGGGCCTGTGCCCGGCGCATCGTGCGCGGCAGGGAGCCGTCGGGCGGCGGGAGGGCCCTGGCACGGCGCGGCACGGCCCGATGGTAGCCGCGCGGGCGGTCCGCCCGCCGCCCGTGTATCGTCGCGGCCCATGCGTGGGCCCATCGTCCTCATCGGTTCCGGCGAGTTCACGCCGGCCATGGAGGCGGTCGACCGGGAACTGCTGGCGGCGACGGGGCGCCGCGACCCGCGCGTGGCCATCGTGCCGACCGCCGCGGCGCCGGCCGGGGAGGCCGCCTTCCTGCGCCTGGCCGAGCAGGGCCGCCAGCACTTCCGGGCGCTCGGGGCGGAGGTCGAGACGGTCCCCGTGCGGACCCGAGCCGACGCCGACGACCTCGCCTGTGCGCAGGCGGTGGGCGAGGCCGATCTCATCCACCTGTGCGGCGGCGATCCCGCCTTCCTCTACGAGGCGCTGGCCGGCACGGCGGTCGAGCGGGCCCTGCACGTGGCCGCCGAACGCGGCGCGATCGTGGCCGGCTGCGGCGCGGGCGCGATGGTCCTGGCCGACCGTCAGGCGCACCTGTGGCGCCGTCGTCCGGTGCCCGGCGGGTGGGCGCCGGCCCTGGGGTTCGTGCCGCGCGTGGCCGTGATCCCCGAGTACGACGCCCTGCCGGAAACGCTTCTGCTGGCGGTCGTGCTCATGCCGCCGTGGTCGGGCGCCGTCGTCGGCATCGACCGGCAGACGACCCTTATCGGCCGTGACGGATCCTGGCAGGTGCTGGGCCACGGACGCGTGACCATCTGGCGCGGCCGCCGCCGCAGCCGCCATCACGACGGCGAGACGATGCGCCTCTGATCGACCTGTGCGGGCGGCGCCGCCGTCAGCGGGCGTGCGCGCGGAGCAGTTCCGCGAGGCCGGTCTCCTGGAGTCGCCAGTAGCTCGCCAGCTCGTCGTCACGCAGCCCGTCCGAGGGTGCGGCGGGGGTGCCGTTGACGTCGACGACGTAGACGCGGCCCGAGTTGCGGTCGCGCAGCACGTCGAGGTCGGCCCAGTCGGCGCCCATGGCCTCGGCCATCGCCACGAGATGGGCCTGCTCGACGTCGCTGAACTGGCTGGATGGCTCGACCACGATGGCCAGCCGGTTCTGGCTGACGTGCCGGAAGCGGTCGTGGATGGGGCGGTGACGGACGATGTCGTAGACGATGCGGCCGTTCATGACCGAGACCCGGTGGTCGACCACCACGTGCTCGGTCAGGCGGTTGTCGATCAGGCGGTGGGTCACCACGCCGGGCTGGCCGGAGGGGTGATCCACGATCCGGCCGTCATGGGCGGCGTTGTGGTCTGACTTCTCCATCAGCTCGGCCGTGCCCGGCTCGGGGCTCAGGTCGTACCCGAAGACGCGGCCGTGCACCTCGTTGACGTGGCGCTTGCTGATGTCCAGCAGGCGGGCGTTGATGGCTCGCCGGTCGAGCTCGGGTGGCGGTTCGTCTCGCACCGTCCGGTCGACGAAGTGGATGGCCACGTCGGCCCGCTCCAGGGGCACGACGTCGACGTTGAGGCGCACGCACAGCTGGTACGCGCCATGGAAATAGCGCGGCGCCTCGGGGGCGAAGGCGACCGTGATGGGGAACTTCGCGGCCCGGCCGTGGCGGGCCAGGCGCCGCGTCTCGTACAGCAGGTGCGAGCGATCCAGCTCGTGCCATGCGCCGGCCAGCGTGGGCGCGGCGCGTCGGACGAGGGGTGTGTCGCGCAACAGCGAGTGGGTGCGCTCCACGAGTTCCATCAACACCGGCGCAGTATGGAGGGGCGGATGGACCGGCCGGTGCGTCCTGTCGACAGAACCCGCGGGGAGCGCCCGAGGGCGGGACTCAGGAAGCCTGGACCTCGCGGAAGCAGTCGGAGCAGTAGACCGGCTTGTCCTGGCGCGGCTTGAAGGGCACCTGCGCGGCGTTGCCGCACTTGGAGCAGATCACCGCGAAGTACTCCCGCATGGGCCGGTCGTCGCCCCGCTCGTAGCCGCGCGGGCCGCCGATGGAGCGCACGTCGTAGCCGGTGGTCTCGCGCGTCGCGCGACGGCTCGCCCGGCAGCTCGGGCAGCGCTTGGGGTCGGAGGCGAAGCCCTTCTGGGCGTAGAACTCCTGGTCGGCCGCCGAGTGGACGAATTCGATGCCGCAATCGGCACAGGTCAGGGTTCGATCCGTATAGGACACCGGGACGGGACCTCCTGGAGCATGGTTCGCGTTCGCGTTCACACCGCCGCGCGGGGAAGCGGAACCGCAGCTGGCGTGTGGCGTCGGGAGGAGCCGGGCGCCGCCCAGATGCTGTGCCGAGGTCCCGATCCGGGGCGCACCGGTGAAGGCATCCAGCGTACCACCGCTCCGCGGGCCCCGCCACCGCGCGGTCCGGCGGTCACCGCGTGACAGGCGAGGTGGCACAATAGCCGCCGAACCTGTGCCGCACGAGCGAGGGCTAGGGGGCTCCTCGCTCGTCCATCACCCCGGGCACAGCGGATCGGTCCACGGACGGAGGACGCGTCGCCCTGATGCCCCGCTTGCTGCACGTGGCAGACGTTCACCTCGGGGCGCGCCACCAGGACCTTGGTCCCGCCGCCTCGGCGCAGCGCGAGCGCCAGTTCGAGGCCTTCAAGCGGGCCATCGACCTCGCCCTGGAGGAGCGCGTCGACGTCGTCATCGTGGCCGGCGACCTGTTCGACTCGAACCAGCAGCCCCGCCGTTCGGTCGAACGGGCAGCCGCCGAATTCGGCCGGGTCGCCGCCGCCGGCGGACGGGTGGTGCTGATCCCCGGCACCCACGATGCCTACGACCCCTCGTCGGTCTACCGCGCCTACGACCTGGCCGCCCTGGCCGGGGTCAAGGCGGAGGACGACGCCATCGTGCTCCTCACGCCGGAGCGGCCGGAGGTCCTCTTCGCCCCGCTCGACCTGCTGGTCTTCGGTCGTGTGTTCGCCACGAAACGGGCACCCCGCAGCCCGCTGGCCGGCTTCGGGGTCGGCGCGGACGCACGGGCGACGTGGCGCGTCGGGGTGGTCCACGGCTCGCTGCGCATCGAGGGCAAGGTCACCGACGACGACGTCCTCTTCACCGATGCGGAGATCGCCGCCTCCGGCCTGGACTACCTCGCCCTGGGTCACTGGCACTCCTTCCAGCAGGGCCGCGCGGGGGCCACGACGTGGGCCTACGCCGGCTCGCCGGAGCCGGTCGCGGTGGACCAGGACGGTGCCGGCCAGGTGGTCCTGGTGACGCTGGAGGAGCGTGGTGGCCAGCGCGAGGTCCGGCTGGAGGCACGGCGCATCGGCCGCACCCGCTTCATGAAGCTCGACGTGGATGCCGCGGAGGTGCCCGGCCAGCCGGCCCTCGTCGAACGGATCGCCGCGCATGCCGACCCCGACCTGGTGATGGACGCCCGCCTCGTGGGCATCGAGCCGGACGAGCTGGACGTCCACGACGAGGAGGTCGAACAGCAGCTCGCCGGGCGCTTCCTGCGCCTGCGCTTCCGCAACGCGGCCACCCCGGCGCCGCCGGCCGGCCCGCCTCTGCCGCCCGACACGATCCCGGGCGCATTCGTGCGCGACCTGGAGGCTCGTGTCGCGGCATCGCGCGCGGCCGGACGGGCGGCCGAGGCGGCCGAGCTCGCCGAGGCGCTGCGCCTGGGACGGCTGCTGCTGGACGACCCGCAGCGCGTGACGCTGGGCTGAGATGCGCCTCCTGAAGTTGCGCCTGCAGGACTTCCAGCGCCACGCCGACGCCACCTTCGAGTTCGCCCCCGGCTTGACGGTCGTGCGCGGGCCCAACGAGTCGGGCAAGTCGACCATCCAGCGCGCCATCGAGGTGGCCCTCTTCCGGCGGGCCACCGCCGGCGGGGCGGAGATGGAGGCGCTGCGGCCGTGGGGCCGCGACGGGGCCAGCCCCGTCATCGAGCTCGACTTCGAGCATGAGGGCACGCCCGGGCGCCTGGTCAAGACGTTCGCCGGGGCGAAGGGCCAGGCCCACCTGACGTACGGCGACGAGACCATCGACGACCCGGCGGCGGTGGACCGGCGGCTGGCCGAGCTGACCGGCCTCCCCTCGGAGAAGTTCTTCCGCTCCACGGCCAGCGTGCACCACTACGAGCTGGAGAACCTGGACCGCGACGAGGCGGCCCTGCGCGACCGCCTCCAGGCCTCCATGAGCGGCGCTGACCGCGGCACGTCGGCGGCCCGCAAGAAGCTGCAGGAGGCGCTGCGCCGGCTGACCACGGAGGGGCCGCGCAACCCGGGCACCCTCAAGCAGGACCGCGAACGCGTCGCCGAGCTGACCGCCGCGGCGCAGCAGGGCGAGGCCGGCCTGGCCGCCCTGGAGCGTGACCAGGCGGCGCTCTCGACCGCCCGCGACGCCCATGGGGCGGCGGTCGCCCGCGTCGCCGAGGCGCGCGAGCTGCTCGGCCGGGCCGAGCATGCCGCGACCCTCCTGGCCCGCCAGCACGACGCCGAGACGCGCTACCAGCGCTACAAGCGCGCCACCGAGCTGCGCGACCAGATCCTGACCCAGGAGGCGGCCCATCCCGCGTCGGTGCCGCTGGCCACGCTCCGCGCGGCGACCGAGCGACTGCGCCAGGAGGAGGCCACCGTCTCCACCCTGCGGGCCGAGCTGGCCGACGCGCCGGACGTATCCACGTACGACGTCGGCAACCTGCCCTCGGCGGCCTGGCGCCGCTTCGCCGTGGCGGGCATCGCCCTGGTCCTCATCGGCGCGGTCGTCGCCCTTGGCACGATCGCCATCCCCCCGCTCGGCAGCGCCAGCTCGATCGTGGGGATCGTCATCGCCGGCGCCGGCCTGCTCCTGACCGTCGTGGGCCTCTTCCAGCAGCGCCGCGCCTCCGACACGCGGCGGCAGAACGTCCTGCGCGAGAACGAGATCTCGCGCCGCCTGCGGGGCCGTTCGGATATCGAGCAGCAGCTCAAGGACACCGTGGCGGCGCGCGACGCGGGCCTTGCCGCGCTGGCCCTGCCCGACCTGCCGGCGGTGGAGCAGCTGCTGGCGGCCGAGACGGCCCACGTCGCCGGCCTGGAGGCCCTGCATGCGGAATATCGCGGCGTCCTCGGCGATGAGCAGCCCACCGACGACGTGGCCCGGCTGCGCGACGCCGCGGCCGCCGAAGGCGAGACGGCCCGCCACGCCCTGGCCGGCATGGGTGACGTGGGCGCCGACCCGCTCGGCACGCGCGATCGGGCGCGGGCGGCCGTGGCCAGCGGTGAGGCGGAGCGCGAGCGCACGCTGGCGGCACAGGCCGACGCGCAGGCCCGGGTCGAGCAGAACCCCATCGACGCGGAAGAGGTGGCGGCGACCAGCGAGGCGCTGGCCACCGCCACCGAGCGGCTGGCCCTGGACGAGCGGCGGGAGCGCATCTACCGCGCCACGCTGGAGGCTCTGGACCGCGCCGAGGAGGCGACCATGAAGCGCGCCGCGCGCTTCCTGGAGGCCCGCATGGCGGGCGACGTGGCCAAGATCACGGCCGGCCGGTACCGGCGCGTGCAGGTCGACGAGGCCGAGCTGGCGCTGCGTGTCTGGGCGCCCGAGCGGGGCGACTGGGTCGACGTGCGGAGCCTCTCCCAGGGCACCATCGACTCGTTCTACCTGGCGGCGCGGCTGGGCCTGGTGCGCCAGGTGACCCAGGACCGGCGCCCGCCGCTCATCTTCGACGACCCCTTCCTCACCTTCGACGCCACCCGTGCCCAGCAGGCGCTGGCCCTGCTGCGCGAGATCGCCGCGGACCACCAGGTCATCTACCTGACCGCCTCCGACCGCTTCGACGCGGTCGCCGAACACGTCATCGACCTGATCGGGCCGACCGGCCGCGACCTCGCCGAGCCCGCCCCGACCGCCTGACCCGGACGGCGCCGCTGGATCCTTCAGCCGTCCTGTTCGGCCTCGCCTCGGGGGTCACCTGGGGCGTCGGTGACTTCGCCGGAGGGCTCGCCAGCCGGCGCCTCGCCGCCCTGGTGACGGTGCTGGCGAGCCAGACGATCGGCCTGGTCGCCGCCGGTTCGGCCGTCCTCGTCAGCGGGGAGCGGTTCCCCGGCCTGGAGACGCTGGTCTGGGCGGCGGCCGCCGGGCTCGCCGGGGTGAGCGGGCTGTACGCCTTCTATCGCGCGCTGGCCGGCGGCCAGATGGCCGTCGTCGCACCGCTCACCGCGGTCATCGGAGCCGGCGTCCCGGCGGCGGTCGGGGTCGTTCGCGGCGACCAGCTGACCGCCCTCGAGCTGGGCGGCATGGCCTGCGGCCTGGTCGCCATCGTGGTCGTCTCGTGGCCAGGCCGGGCGGCGTCCGCCCACGCCGGACCCGGCATGGCGCGCCTCCTGCCGCTCATCATCATCGGCGGCCTCGGCTTCGCCGGCTTCTTCCTGGCCATCCACGAGGCGATGCGCGTCGGCGGGTCGACGTGGTGGCCCCTGGTCGGGGCTCGTGGCGCGACCGTCGTCCTGTCCTCCGCCGTGGCCCTCATGGTGCGCCCGCGCTGGGAAGGGGTGCCCGCCGTCGCGCCCCTCATCCTGATCGCCGGCCTCGCCGACTACGGCGGCAACGCTCTCTTCCTGCTGGCCAGCCAGGGCGGCGCCCTCAGCGTCCCCGTCGTCCTCTCATCGCTCTACCCGGTGACGACCGTCCTGCTGGCCGCCTGGCTTCTCCGCGAGCGGCTGCATCGCTGGCAGGTGGCCGGGATCGCCCTGGCGCTGCTCGGCGTCGCCCTCATCGCGACCTGATGACGCCTCAGGAGATGCGGCGCGCCTCGTAGCCGCCGGCTTCCGCCGTCCGCACCTCGTACGCGGGCTGGTCGTAGACGGTCGGGCCACGCATGGCGCGGCCGTCGGCGAGGCGGAACCGCGAACCGTGCCACGGGCACTCGATGCAGTCGTCGACGAGGGTGCCCTGGCTCAGCGGCCCGCCGGCGTGGGCGCACTGGTCGTGGAGCGCCCGGATGTGGTCGCCCTGGCGCACGAGGACCAGGTTCTGGAGGCCGAACTTGGCCCGCACGGGCTGGCCCTCCGGCACCTCGTCGATCTCCAGGCGGGCCCACTTGGCGCCCGCGGGGCGCCACGCATGACGGTCGACCATGTTGCCCATGACGTAGACGACGTCGCCGCCCGTGAAGGCGCCCGCCGCCAGGATCAGGTAGGCCATGATCGAGACGGCGATCGGCACGACCCGCTCGCCGCCGCTCCCTCGCAAGGCGAGCGAGACCACGTACAGCACCAGGGCGATGGTCATGAGCGTGCCGTGGACCGTCGCGCGCACCCGCGCCGAACCGTCGGTGTCGCTGTAGTCGGCCAGCCCGGCGAGGGCCGCCGCGAGCAGGGTCAGGATGCCGAAGGTCAGCGCCACGTCGGCGGCCACGGGCTGGCCAAGGACGTCGAGCAGGATGACGAGCGTCAGCACGCCGATCGGCACGTCCGTCAGGAGGGCGTGGAGGGGGTGGCCCAGCCACCGGCCGTTGAGGAAGTCACGCACCGGCGCGAGGCGATGGAACAGCGTGTGGAGGACGTCGTGGACGGCGTCGCCGAACGGCTTGGCCCAGCCCGCCTGGGCGTCGAGCAGGCGGGTCATCAGGCGCCCGATCATGGCCGTCGCCTCACCCCAGCCAGGGTCCGAAGAGCGAGTCCAGGCCGGGCACCTCGTGGCAGCGGCGGCAGCGGGCCTCGTAGGACTCCGGCCTGCCGGCCGGGTCGTTGATGCCGCCCACGACGATCGTCGGCGAGTCGGCCGGGGCGGGCCGGCCGTTGATGAGCCGCTGTGTGCGGGTGGCCACGCCCTTGCAGACGACGCAGATGGCGGTCAGCTTGTCGACCTCGTCGGCGATCACCAGCAAGCGGGCCATGGGGCCGAACGGCCAGCCGCGGAAGTCGCGGTCCAGGCCGGTCAGGATCACCTCCCGGCCGTCGTCGGCCAGCCGCTCGACGACGTCGGCCAGGCCGTTGTCGAAGAACTCGGCCTCCTCGACGGCCACCAGGTCGGGATCCATGTCGGTCACGATGGCGGCGATCTGGTCCGAGTCGGAGACGGCCCGGCTGGGGAAGGCGACACCCGAGCGCGACTCGATGCGATCGGCTCCCGTGCGCGTGTTGAGGGCGTGGTTGACCACCAGCACGCGTCGCCCCGCGATCTCCGCCCGGCGCAGCAGCCTGATCATCTCCTCGGTCTTGCCCGAGGCCATGGGCCCGCAGAGGACGTGGATCCAGCCGCGGCCGCGCTCGACGCGCGACCCCGCGGCGGCAGGTTCTAGGGCGATCGGGGACTTCCCGAGAGTGACCATGATGTGGCTACAGGATACGCCGGGCCGCCGTTCCCTCGCCTTGGGCTGGGCCTGCCGCGCGGGCGGCCGCGGCGGCCCTCGCCACACGCGCCGCCATGACCGTGGCCAGCGCCACCCCGGCCAGCACGAGGCCGCAGCCGACCACCTGCAGCGGGCCGAGCCGCTCGCCGAGGAGCGCCGCCGCGAGCAGGGCCGCGGTCAGCGGATTGAGCAGGAAGATGGCCGCCGAGCGGTCGCTCGGCAGACGGCGGACGCCCGCCACGGCCGCGGCCTGGGCGATCGCCCCGACCGGGCCGGCCAGCCAGAGGATCGCCAGGATGGGCACGGCGCCGCCCCCCGGCACGAGCCCGGCGGGATCCGTGAGCAGGGCGAGCGGGAGCGCCACGAGGGCGGTCATGGCCAGCACCGACGTGGCGATGAGCGGCGTCGGCAGGGACCAGGCGGACGCCCACCGGCGGGCCAGCAGGAGGTAGGCGGCGAAGGCGGCGGCCGCTCCCAGGCCGATGGCCAGGCCGACGGGCGAGGTCCCGGTCGGGTCGAAGCCCGCCAGCAGGACCACGCCCCCGAAGGCGATGATGAGGCCGCCCAGGACGAAGCGGCCCAGCCGCTCACCCAGGACCAGGCCGGCCCCGGCCGCCACGAGGATGGGGTAGAGGCCGGCCACGAAGGCGGCCAGGGTGGCACCGGACAGATCGACCGCATACGCCAGGCCGACCTGGAAGGCGCCGCCTCCGAGCAGGCCCAGGAGCAGGACGCGTGCGGCCCGCGCGACGGGTGGGCGATCATGGTCGCCCCGGATGCCGGCTGGACGGAGGCCGAGGTAGACGGCGATGAACGCCAGGCCCACCAGGCCGCGCCAACCGGCGACCGCCAGCGGCGAGAAACCCCGCAGGGCGAACCCGGTGGCCACCCAGGAGGTGCCCCACAGGAGCGCCGCCCCGAGGGTGAGGGCGAAGCCGGCCCGCTCCTCGGACCAGCGGCTCACCCGCCCGATGGATGGGCCAGGCGCGAGGCCGCGGCCCGGTCGAGCAGCCAGGTCGCCTGCACGACGAGCGCCGCCTGGGCCGGCAGGGCGGCCATGTCCAGGGGCCCGTCCAGGACCCGTCGCAGCACCTCTGCCTTGCCTGCGCCGCCGGCCAGCACCAGGACCCGGCGCGCGGCGCCGATGACCCGCGCCCGGAAGGTGACCCGGGCCAGGTGCGGCTCGACGTGCGTCGGTGCCGCGATGCCCATGGCCAGCGGCGCGTCGGCGGCGAGAGCCGGACTGCCGGGGAAACACGACAGGACGTGCCCGTCGGGTCCGACGCCGAGGAGCAGCAGGTCGAAGATCGGATCGCCGCCGGCGGTCAGGGGCAGCGCGTGGCTCACCTCGGCGGCGTAGGCCCGTGCCGCCGCGTCGGGGCCCGCGGCGCTGGCGAGGGCGGCCGCCACGGGCCACGGGTGGAGGTTGGCCGCCGGCAGGCCCAGCCCCAGGCCAAGGATGTCCTGCGCCACGCCGGCATTCGAGGCCGGGTGGTCCAGGGGCACGAACCGCTCGTCGCCCCACCAGCAGTGCACGGCGGGCCACGCCACGCCGGCCCCGGGGCCGGCCGCCACGAGGCGCTCATAGAGCGGCGCCGCGGTCGAGCCACCGGTGAGCGCCACGTGGGCCACGCCGCGGGCCGTCACGGCCTCGCGGAGCGCGGCGACGACCCCTTGCGCGGCGGCTTCGGCGATGGCATCGGCGTCGGCGACGACGACGATGGCCGGCCCGCTCATCCTTCGACGAGAAGGGCTGCGGCGGCCAGGGCGTCCTCGAAGATGCGGTCGGCGCTGCCCCGGTCCAGGGCCTCGGCCAGGTACGGGGCGTCGCCGAACGGCTCCAGGCGGCCGGCCCGGCGGCAAACCTGGGCCCCCTCGAAGTCTGCCGTCGCCAGGAGGTGGTCCGCGTGGCGCGTGACGCGGGCACGGATCTCGGCCGCCCGGCGGCCCAGCGTCAGCTCGACGCGGGCCAGCGAGCCGGGCGTGCGCAGGGCGCGATCGCTGCCCGGATCGGCCGGCCGCAGTTCGATGTGGACCGGGCCGTGGGCGGCGCGGTAGGTCCCGGTGAGGCTCTCGCCGCCTCGTTGCGGGGCGAGGGGCGACTCGAGGCGCCAGCCCAGCCGGCTGGCCAGCCAGCCACACAGGAGCGCCGCCTTCGATACCCGCATGACGTCCCCCGGGCGGGCGACATCGACCCGGACGTGGTGGACCGACGGCAGCTCGGGTGCCAGGAGCGGGTGGTCGAACGCGCCGGCCAGCAGTTCCCGCCACAGGGACAGGCGGAGCCAGCCCACGTCGAGGACGCGCAGGCGGCCCTCCCCCACGACCTGAGCCAGGGCCATCAGGCGGGCCGCCCCGTCCTCGCGGAACGAGCCCGAGTCGACCAGGATCCGGTCCACCTCGTCAGCCAGATCCACGAACTGGGCCCGGCCCAGAGGCGGGTCGTCGGGCCACCACAGCACGACCGGCAGGTCGTGGATGAGGAGCGGCGTGACGAGCTCGGAGAGGTGGTAGGCGAGCTCCCCGCCGCAGCGGGCCACGATCTGCTCGGTGCACACCTCCGCGTTGCCCCGCGCCTGGAGCTGGCACTGGGCGTAGATGCGGGCATCGAGCCACGACGGGCCGTCTGGGTCGCCGGGGGCCAGGATCACGGCCCGCGACGGGTGACGGGCGGCCAAAAGGTTGATGGCGTCCAGGGCCCGCTCCTGTGTCTCGGGCCGCGCCGCGACGACGATCAGCGTCAGGACCCGCGTCCGCATGCGCACGCGGGTGTCGCTCCCGCTGTCGAGCCGGCCGCCGAGGCGCGGGTCGCCGCGGGCCGCCTCCCGGGTGGGCCGGTCCGCCGAGTCCAGCGTCTCCTGCGCCGCGGCCGCCCACATGCGCGACAGCTCGCGCTCGATGCCGTGGACCGAGTCGGCGCGCGCCGACCACGACCGGACCGGTTCGGCCGGCATGATGGCCTGCGGCGCCGGCGTGTCGGTCATGACCTCAGAGCCGGCGCCAGCGGCGGCCATCGCGCTCCAGCAGCCGGTCGGCCGCGCCGGGCCCCCAGGTGCCGGCCTCGTACGGGGCAAGGTCGCCGCTGTCGCCGCGCTTGTCCCAGGCCGCCCAGGTCTGGTCGAGCGGCGTGACGATGGCCCACGCGGCCTCCACCTCGTCGGCGCGGGTGAACAGCGAGGCGTCGCCCATCAGCGCGTCGAGCAGCAGCGTCTCGTAGGCCTCGGGGGCCTCGGTCGCGAACGAAGAGCCGTAGGTGAAGTCCATGTTGACGCTGCGCACGTCCAGGCCGAGCTCGGGCACCTTGGCCGCGAAGCGCAGCATGATGCCCTCATCGGGCTGGATCCGCAGGGCCAGCAGGTTCGGCTCGGGCTCGGTGGTGGCCTCGCGGAAGAGCATCAGCGGCGGGCGCTTGAACTGGACCGAGATCTCCGTGGCCCGCTTGGGCAGCCGCTTGCCGGTGCGCACGTAGAAGGGCACATCGGCCCAGCGCCAGTTCTGGATCTCCAGCTTGAGGGCCACGTACGTCTCGGTCGTCGAGGTGGGGGCCACCTCCGGCTCGTCGCGGTAGGCGGGCACATGGACGCCGCCGACCCACCCCGCGGCGTACTGCCCGCGCACCACGTCGCGGCGGATCCGCTCCGCGTCCCACGCCGGGTCGATGGCTCGCAGGACGCGCAGCTTCTCGTCGCGCAGCGCGTCGGCCTCGAAGGCGATGGGCGGCTCCATGGCCACCAGGCTCGTCAGCTGGAGGAGGTGGTTCTGCAGGATGTCGCGGCTGGCGCCGGCCTCCTCGTAGAACTGGCCCCGCCCCTCCATGCCCAGGTCCTCCGCCACGGTGATCTGCACGTGATCGACGTAGCGGCGGTTCCACACCGGCTCGAAGATGCCGTTGCCGAAGCGGAAGACCAGCAGGTTGCGGACGGTCTCCTTGCCCAGGTAGTGGTCGATGCGGTAGACCTGCCCCTCGTCGAAGACGTGGGTGACCTCCCGGTTGAGCGTCCGCGCCGACGCCAGGTCGCGCCCGAAGGGCTTCTCGATGATGATGCGGACCCAACTCCCGCGCCCCGGGCGGGCCAGGCCGGCGCGCCCGAGGTGGGTGATGATGTCGCTGTAGGCGCTGGGATGGGCGGCCAGGTAGAAGAGGCGGTTGCCGCGGGTGCCGCGCTCCGCGTCCAGCGCCTCGAGCCGTGCGCCGAGCGCGGCATAGGCGGCCTGATCCGTGAAGTCGCCCGCCTGGTAGAAGATGCCATTGGCGAAGTCGTGCCAGAGCGCCTGCTCTACCGGCACGCGCGAGAACTCGGCCACCGATGTGGCCATCTCGGTCCGGTAGGCGTCATCGGTATACGGCCGTCGCGCGAAGGCGACCACCGTCTGCTCGGCCGGCAGCAGGCCCGCCCGGGTCAGGTTGTAGAGGGCCGGCAGGATCTTGCGGTGCGACAGGTCGCCGGTGCCGCCGAAGATGACCACGGAGCACGGGTCGGGCACCTTCTCCAGGCGCAGGCCCGCCCGCAGCGCATTGCTCGTGCGGCCGGCCGCCCGTCCGGTTCCGGCACGGCTGACCCGAGGCGGCCTGGCGGTCGCGGTCACGCCGCGACGGCCGCCGCGACGAGGTCGGCCAGGGCCTCCAGGCCGGCGTCCGGATCGGCCCCCAGGTGGATGCGCAGGACGGGCAGCTGGTGTGCCACGAGGGCGCCCAGGTCACCGGCCGCCTGCGCCTCGATCAGCGTGCCGAAGCTCTCCGGCGCGCCGGGGATGGGCACGTCGTCGGCGTGGTCGGCGGTGAGCTGGAGGAAACAGCCGGTCGGCGGCCCGCCCTTGTGGAGCTGGCCCGTCGAGTGCAGGAAACGAGGCCCGTAGCCGACCGTCGTCGCCCGATGCGTAGCGTCGCGCAGGCGCAGCCGGATGGCCGCCAGCGCCCGGTCGCGATCCCGGGTCGGCGCGATGAACGCCTGCAGGGCGAGGTAGCCGTGCGGCCCCAGCCGGGCCAGGTGCTGCCGCAGGACCTGGGCCGCGCCAGCGCCCGTTTCGGGCTTCATGACGCCGTCGCCGAAGAGGGCCAGCGGTCCCTCCATGGCGAGGGGCCGGCCGGCGTCGGGCAGAGCGCCGTCCCGCCGGTACGTGTCAAGGAGGCGGGCGGTGTTGTGCTTCGACTCGGTCACGTTGGGCTCGTCGAACGGGTTCACCCCGAGCACCGCACCGGCCACCGCCGTGGCGAACTCCCAGCGGAAGAACTCGGCCCCGAGGCCGCCGGGCATCGGCACGTCGATGACCGGGTGGCCGGCCGCCGCGAGGGCCGCCAGGGCGGCTTCGGTCGTGCTGCGCCACGCGGCGTCGCCCTTGGTGCCGGGTGGCGCCAGGCGCACGAAGACCCGGTCGTCGGTGTAGGCCGCCGGCACCCCCAGCGGCTCGTCGACGATCGGCACGAGGCCCAGGCCCTGCTTGCCGGTGCTCTCGGCGATGAGTTGCTCCACCCACGCCCCGAACGGGGCGACCGCGGGCTCGATGACGAACGTGATCTTGTCGCGCCCCCCGTGGGCCAAGGCCCCGAGCGCAGCCCCCAGGGCGACGCCGGGGTTGTCGGCACCAGGCAGGCGGCAGGCCTCGGCCATCGCCAGTGCCTCGTCGAGCATCGGGTCCAGGACCACGCCCTGGAGGGCGGCCGGGGCCAGGCCCACGTACGTCAGGGCGCTGTACCTCCCGCCCACGTCGGGTGGATTCAGGAGGACCGTGCGGTACGCCTCGCGATGCGGGAACTGATCCAGGCTGTGGCCGGGGTCGGTGATGATCGCGAAGTGCTCGCCGGCGGCGTCGCGGGGGAACCGCCCGTAGCGCTCCGTCTCGAGCTCCCAGAAGTAGGCCTCGAAGCTGGCCGACTCGACCGTCGTGCCCGACTTGCTGGCGATGACGTACAGCGTCGTGCCGGGGTCGCCGTCCGCGGTCGCCGCCCGTACGGCGGACGGGTCGGTGGAGTCCAGGACCGCGACAGCGATGCCGTCGGGAGCGGCCGGCCAGACCCGCGCGATGACCCACGGCGCAAGCGAGCTGCCGCCCATGCCGCACACCAGCGCCTGGCGGCAGCCCTCCGCGCGCAGGCCGTCGGCCAGGCCGACCAGTTCGGCGATCCGGTCACTGAAGTCGAGGGGCAGGTCCAGCCAGCCCAGCCGCTGGCCGATCGTGGCCTGCACGTCCGCATCCGGCGACCATAGCGCCGCGTCGCGGTCCCAGACGCGGCGCGCCCAGCCCTCCGTCAGGGCGCGCTGCGTGGCCGCCCCCACGGCGGCCGTCGCCGTCGCGTCGAGGCCGCGCATGACCGGGGACTGTGGGGCGTCAGGCATGACCACCTCCGGCGGCGTTGGGCGGCTCCCCATGGGCCGGGAGCGGGGCCGACACCACGCCCCTGGTCGTGCCGGCGAGGACGCCGCGGGCGACCTCCACGACGTGCGGGACGGTGAAGCCCAGGTGCTCGAAGATGGTGGCCGCGGGGGCCGATGCGCCGAACCGCTCGAGCCCGATCATGGCCCCCTCGAGGCCGACCCAGCGGTCCCAGCCCAGGGTGGTCCCGGCCTCGACGCTCACGCGCGCCCGCACCGCCGACGGCAGCACCGCCTCGCGGTACGCCGCCGGCTGCTCGGCGAAGCGCTCCCAGCAGGGCATGGAGACGACCCGCGCGGCGATGCCCTCGGCGAGCAGGCTCGTGCGCGCGCCAACGGCCAGCTGGAGCTCGGAACCGGTGGCCAGCAGGATGAGGGCAGGTGGCACGACCGCCCCGCTCGCGTCGGTGGCCTCGGCCAGGATGTACCCGCCGCGATCCACGCCTTCGTTCGCCAGCTCGGCCGTGCCGGCCAGCACGGGCAGCTTCTGGCGGGTCAGGGAGAGGGCCACCGGGCCGTCGGCGTGGCGGACCGCCAGCCGCCACGAGGCGATCGCCTCGTTGGGGTCGCCGGGCCGCACGAAGAGCAGCCGCGGCATGGCCCGCAGCGCCGCGTAGTGCTCCACGGGCTGGTGGGTCGGCCCATCCTCGCCGAGGCCGACCGAGTCGTGGGTCCAGACGTACACCACGTGCAGCGCGCTGAGGGCGGCCAGGCGGACGCTGCCGCGCATGTAGTCGCTGAAGTTGAGGAACGTCCCGACGTACGGCAGGAAGCCGCCGTGGAGGGCCAGGCCGTTCGCTGCCCCGCCCATGGCGTGCTCGCGGACGCCGAAGCGGAGGTTGCGGCCGGGCTGGCCGGCCTCGAAATCGGACGCGCCCTTGACGTCGGTCAGGTTGCTCTCCGACAGGTCGGCCGCGCCGCCGAACAATTCGGGCAGGCGCGGGGCGAGGGCCTGGATGGCCTCCTGCGAGGCCTGACGAGTGGCCCGGTCGTCGCCAGGCCCGTAGGTCGGCAGGTCGCCGTCCCAGCCCGCCGGCAGCTCGGCCGCGAGGCGGCGCCGGAACTCGGCCGCCTCAGCGGGGTACGCCATGGCGTAGGCCTCGAAGCGCTCCTCCCAGCCCTCGACCAGCCGGAGGCCCGCCGGGACCGCCTCGCGGAAGTGGCCGAGGGCGGCGGCCGGCACGTAGAACAGGCGGTCGGGATCCCAGCCGTAGGCCTCCTTGGTCAGGCGCACCTCGTCGGCGCCGAGCGGCGAACCGTGGGCCTTCTGGGTGTCCTGCTTGTGCGGCGAGCCGTAGCCGATGTGGGTGCGCACGGCGATGAGGCTGGGCCGCGGATCGGCGCGGGCCGCGTCGAGAGCGGCTGCGATGGCCACCAGGTCGTTGCCGTCCGCGACATGCTGGGTGTGCCAGTGGTAGGCGTCGAAACGGGCCACCACGTCCTCGTCCCAGGCCATCGACGTCGGTCCATCGAGCTGGATGTGGTTGTCGTCGTACAGGAAGATGAGCTTGCCGAGGCGGAGGTGGCCGGCCAGGCTGGCGGCCTCGGCGGCGATGCCCTCCTGGAGGTCGCCGTCGGAGCAGATCCCGTAGGTCCGGTGGTCGACGATGCCGTGCCCGGGCCGGTTGAACTCGGCCGCCAGGCGCTGCTCGGCGATGGCCATGCCGACCGCGTTGGCGAAGCCCTGGCCGAGTGGTCCGGTCGTCGCCTCGACCCCCGGCGTGAGGCCGTATTCCGGGTGGCCCGGCGTCCGCGAGCCCCACTGGCGGAAGTGGCCCAGCTCGTCGAGCGTCAGGTCGTAGCCGGTGAGGTGCAGCAGCGCGTAGAGGAGCATGCTGGCGTGGCCGGCCGAGAGCACGAAGCGGTCACGATCGGGCCATGACGGCCGCGTCGGGGCGTGGCGCAGGTAGTGCGTCCAGAGCACGTAGGCCATCGGCGCCATGCCCATCGGCGCGCCGGGGTGACCGCTGTTGGCCTGCTGCACGGCGTCCATCGCCAGCGTGCGGATGGTGTCGATCGCGAGCTCGTCAAGGCTCTGCGTCGTCGTGCTCACGGCTGCCATGATATCCGTCGACCCGTGCCAGCCCATCCCCGCTCCCCGGCGCCCCGCGGCCGCCCTCGCCGGCGGCGCCGCCCGCACGTCGTCGTGCTCGGTGACCTCATCCTGGACATCGCGGCGCAGCTGGGCCGGCCGGTGGCCGCCGGTTCCGACACGCCGGGCACCATCCGCTTCCGGCAGGGCGGGTCGGCGGCCAACACGGCCCGCCGCCTGGCCCGCCTCGGCGTGCACACGACCTTCATCGGCGCGGTGGGGCGCGACCGATGGGCCGGGCCGCTGACCGACGCGCTGCGCCGCGACGGGGTTCGCCTGCACATCGCCCGGGTGGCCGGTCCCACCGCTCGCCTGGTGGCCCTCATCGCCCCCGACGGCGAACGCTCGTTCGTCACCGACCGCGCCGCGGCCGACGGCCTCACCGCGGCGGCCGTCAGGCCCGCCTGGCTGCGCGGCGCGGACGTGCTCCACGTGCCGGCCTACTCGCTCCTCGGCGGGCCGGTGATCGAGGCGGTCGGACGGGCCGTGGCGCTGGCACGAGGGGAGGGGGCGCGGCTGTCGATCGACCTCGCGTCGGCGGCGCCGCTCCTCGCCGCGGGGTCGACGACGATGGGGCGGCGGATCGCCGACCTGGCCCCCGACCTGCTGTTCGGCAACCTCGAAGAGGCGGCGGCGATGACCGGGTCGCGCGACGGCGTGGCGCTGCTGGAGCTGGCGCCGCTGGTGGTGGTCAAGGCGGGCCCGGCCGGCTGCCTGGTGCTCACGCGGGACGGCCCGGGCGCGCCCGGCCTGCGCGTGACCGTCCCGGCACGGGTGCGCCCGGCGGCCGACACGACCGGCGCCGGCGACGCCTTCGACGCGGGCTTCCTGGCCGCATGGACCGCGGCGGGCGCCGCGGACGGGCTCGGCGAGGGGGATCTCAGGCGTGCGGCCCGCGCCGGCCATCGGGCCGCGCAGGCCCTCCTGGCCGAGCCCAGGTCGGAGCTGCGCCTCTAGGTCGACCCCCCCCGGCCCGCGCCGGGATGTGGCGCGTGAACCGCGGGTACCCTAAGGCCATGCCGGATCGCCACCTGGGGCCCGTCGTGTCGCGCGACGTGCGCCACGCGCTTCGCTCGGGGCGGGGGGTCGTGGCGCTGGAATCGACGCTCATCAGCCACGGCCTGCCGGCGCCCCGGAACCTGGAGGTGGCGCTCGCCAGCGAGGCCGCCGTGCGCGCGCAGGGGGCCGTGCCGGCCACGGTCGCCATCCGCTTCGGGCGGCTCGTCGTGGGCCTGCGGCGCGAGGAGCTGACCGACCTGGCGGAGGCCAGCGGCGTGCTCAAGGTCTCCCGTCACAACCTGGCCGCGGCCCTCGGCACGGCCACCTGGGCCGCCACCACGGTGAGCGCCACGATGATCGCCGCGCACGCGGCCGGCGTGCGGGTCTTCGCCACCGGCGGCATCGGCGGCGTCCATCGCGGCGGGGAGCGGTCATTCGACATCTCGGCCGACCTGGAGGAACTCGCCCGCACCCCGGTGGCGGTCGTCTGCTCCGGTCCCAAGTCGATCCTGGACTCGCGCCTGACGCTGGAGTACCTGGAGACGCGCGGCGTGCCGGTGGTGGGCTGCGGGACCGACGAACTGCCCGGTTTCTTCGCCCGCGAGAGCGGCCTGCCGACCCCCATGAGCGTGGGGACGCCGGCCGAGGCGGCCGCTCTCGCCCGCCGTCACTGGGGCCTCGGCCTCACCACGGGCCTCGTCTTCGCCGTCCCCGTGCCCGAGTCGGCGGCCCTGCCCCGGGAGGAGGCGGACAGCGCCATCGACCGCGCCCTTTCCGAAGCCCACGCGGCCGGCATCCAGGGCCCGGCCGCCACGCCGTGGATCCTGCGGCGAGTGGCAGATCTGACCGACGGCCGGTCGGTCGAGGCCAACGTGGCCCTCATCGAGCACAACGCGGAGGTGGCGGCCCGCATCGCGGTCGCCCTCGCCTCCGGCTGACCGCCCGCGACGCCATCGCCCGGATCCGCCTGCGGCGGGGCTGGTACCATCGCCCTCGGCCGATCGGGTCGCGCGTGCCGCCGCCCCCAGCAGGTCCCGATCGCAGCCCCTGTCCCGGCCCGTGGTCGCCTGGCGAGGCGCCCGCATGGGTCGGCGCCCGACCCCGGGAGTCCCGTGTCCGACGTGCTCCACTCCACCGACGCCATCTCCGACCACGCCATCGAGGCGCGGGCGGTGACGCGCGTCTACAAGGCGCGGCCGGCCCCCGTCACGGCTCTCGCGGGCATCGACCTGGACGTCGCGCCGGGCGAGTTCTTCGGCCTGCTCGGCCCCAACGGGGCGGGCAAGACGACGCTCATCAAGATCTTCACGACCCTGCTCCTGCCGACGACCGGCACGGCCCGCGTCTTCGGCTTCGACGTGGCCAGCCAGACCAAGCAGATCCGCCGGATCATGAACATGGTGGCCGGCGGCGAGCAGTCGGGCTACGGCGTGCTGACCGTGCGCGAGCAGCTGTGGATGTTCAGCCAGTTCTACGGCCTGGGCACGCGCGAGGGCTGGAGCCGCGTGGACGAGCTGATCGAGGCGGTCGGCCTTGGCGAGCAGCGGCTGCAGCGGGTGTCCTCGCTCTCCACGGGCGAGCGCCAGAAGATGAACCTCGCGCGGGGACTGCTCAACGACCCGTGGATCCTCTTCCTTGACGAGCCCACGCTGGGCCTGGACGTCTCCGCCGCCCGCGTCGTCCGGCAGCTGGTCAGCGACTGGCGGGCCGCCGTGCCCGGCCGCACGGTGCTGCTGACGACGCACTACATGGCCGAGGCGGACGAGTTGTGCGAGCGGATCGCCATCGTCGACCACGGCCGCATCCTGGCCATCGGCTCGCCCGCGGAGCTCAAGCGCATGGTCCAGCGCGAGTCGATCTTCCGCCTGGAGCTGGACCGGCTGGATGGCGGGCCCGCCGCGCTGGCCGATCTGCCCGGGGTCGTCCACGCCAGTCCGGCCGGCGGCGGCGATGCCGGCGCCGCGGTCGATCGCCAGACGGTGGCCGTCAACCTGGTGCTGACCGACGATGCGGCGCTTGGCGGCGTGGTCGGGGCGCTGGGCAGCGTGGGGGCGCGCATCGTGGCCCTGGCCAAGTCCGAGCCGAGCCTGGAGGACGTCTTCGTGGAGCTGGTCGGGCGGGGCTTCGATGACGCGCCCGCCGAGGCGCCCCGATGACCAGCTCGAACCTCTACGTCCACCGCCGCACCAGCGGCCCGCGCGAGGCGGCCGCCTGGGATCGTCGCCAGGTCCTGATGAACAACCTGCGCACCGTGCTCGGCCGCGCCTTCCCGCGCCTCATCGGGCTGACCCGCGAACCGTCATGGCTGCTCTTCGAGGTGGGCCTGCCGTTCCTCACCACCTCGGCATTCGTGCTGGTCTACCGCGCCCTGCAGGCCCCGCCGGAGTACATCGGCTTCGTGGTGGTGGGCGGCGCCATGACCGCCTTCTGGCTGAACGTCATCTGGATGATGGCCGCGCAGCTCTACTGGGAGAAGGACCAGGGCAACCTGGAGCTGTACTTCACGGCGCCCATGGACATGATGGCGGTGCTCTTCGGCATGGCCGTCGGGGGCATGCTCGCCAGCTGCCTGCGGGCGGCCGTCGTCCTGATCGTGGGCAGCGTCGTGTACGGCGTCCACTTCAGCGTCGACCAGTGGCTGCCCCTGCTGGCCGTCTTCTTCCTGACGCTGGTGGCCCTGTACGGCCTGGGCATGATGCTGGCCAGCCTGTTCGTGCTGTGGGGCCGCGAGGCGTTCCACATGACGCAGCTGCTCCAGGAGCCCATGTACTTCGTCTCGGGCCTGAACTTCCCGGTCGGCCAGCTGGGCTTCCTCGGCGCGCTGGCCATCGCCCTGCTGCCCCTCGCGGTGGGCCTGGACGCCATGCGCCAGCTCGCCTTCACCGGCGGCACGGTCGTCTTCGCCACGCCCTCGCCGGGCATCGAGATGGCCATCCTGGTCGTCATGGCGGTCGTCTTCCTGGTGCTGGCGCGGTTCTGCCTGCGGACGATGGAGCGCCTCGCCCGCCACGAAGGGCGCCTCACGGCGCGCTGGCGATGAGGCGCCCCCATGGCCGCTGACGTCCGCGGCCCGGTCGCGCCCGCCCTGGGGCGGGGCGACGGCTTCGACCGTGGGCGCGCCGAGCGCGGTGGGGCGGCCGCGACCTGGCGGGCGTTCGCCACGTCGGCCCGGCTGGGCTGGCAGATGGAGGCCAACTGGACCGACCCGCTGCTCTTCTTCATCTACTCCGTGGCCAAGCCGCTGGCCAGCGCCCTGATCCTCGTCCTGATGGTCCAGATCGTCAGCGGCGGCGGCACGGGGGCCGCCTCGGCGCGCGCCTTCGTGGTCATCGGCAGCGCGCTGTGGTCGTTCGTGCTGGCCGGCGTGCAGGGCATCGCCTGGTCGGTGCTCGATGACCGCGAGCGGTACCGCATGCTCAA
>DATBOX010000101.1:0-2187 GCA_036561685.1 Candidatus Limnocylindrales bacterium
GCCGGTCACCGGACGTTCCTGCTCGCCGATGAGCCGGGTCTGGGCAAGACGGCCCAGGCGCTGCTCGCCGCGGAGGCGGCGAACGCCTACCCGCTGCTCGTCGTCGTGCCGAACGTCGTCAAGACCAACTGGGCCCGTGAGGCGGCCCACTGGACTCCCCACCGCACGGCCACCGTGGTGCAGGGCGACGGCGAGGCTATCGACGGCTTCGCCGATATCGTCGTGCTCAACTACGAGGTTCTCGACCGCCACATGGGCTGGCTCGGTGACTTCAGCTTCCGCGGCATGGTCGTGGACGAGGCTCACTTCATGAAGAACAAGACCTCACAGCGCTCGCAGAACGTCCTGGCGCTCTCCGACCGCATCCGGTCCCGCACGGACCGGCCCCTGCTGATGGCGCTGACCGGCACCCCGCTGATCAACGACATCGAGGACTTCCGGGCGATCTGGCAGTTCCTCGGCTGGATCGACGAGAGCAAGCCCCTCGACGAGCTAATGGATGCGCTTGAGGACACCGGCCTGACGCCCGCCGACCGAAGCTTCTACGCCGCGGCGCGCCAGTGCGTGATCGACCTGGGCGTCGTGCGCCGGCGCAAGCTCGACGTGGCCGCCGACATCCCCGCCCGCCGTATCGCCGACCTCCCCGTCGAGCTGGACGAACGAGTCGGCCGGTCGATCCGGGCCGCAGAACGGAACCTCGCTGGCCGGATGGTGGCGCGGTACCAGACCGCGCTCGCGAACGCATCCTCCGGCGCCGGCGCCGGGGGAATCGACCACGACCTCGTCCGCCGGGTGGCCCGGTCAGAGCTGAAGGGGGCGGCGAGCGCCCAGGCCGGCGAGAACGTGTTCACCGTGATGCGGCGCATCGGCCAGGCGAAGGCCGGACTGGCCGCCGACTACGCGGCTCAGCTGGCCCGCAGCGCCGGCAAGGTCGTCTTCTTCGCCAAGCACGTCGACGTGATGGACGCCGCTGAAGAGATCTTCGCCCGGCAGGGGGTGCGCTTCTCGTCGATCCGTGGCGGCCAGACACCCACAGTGCGGCAGGCGAGCGTCGAAGCCTTCGTGAACGACCCGGGCGTCGCGATCGCGGTGTGCTCGCTGACCGCGGCTGGCGTGGGCCTGAACCTGCAGGTCGCCTCGAACATCGTGCTGGCCGAGATGTCCTGGACCGACGCGGAGCAGACCCAGGCCATCGACCGCAGCCACCGCATCGGGCAGGCCGAACCGGTGACCGCATGGCGCATCATCGCCGCCCAGACCATCGACGCCCGGATCGCCGGGCTGATCGACAGCAAGGCGGGGCTCGCCGCCCGGGCGCTGGACGGGTCGGACCAGGAGGTCTCCTCCTCGGCTGACGTGCAGCTCGAGGCGCTGGTCGCATTGCTGACCGATGCGCTGCGGACGTCTTCCGGAGCAGAAGTTCACCCTGAGCAGAAGATCACCCTGAGCTGAAGCGATCACCGCCCCAGCGCGAAACATCAGACAGTACCCATGCCGTGCAGCCTTCTATGAGTACGCCAGAGTGAAGATTTTATTGATCATTACCCCACCTGGCCCAGCCGCGGTTTAGCATTTGGCTGCCCCCAGAAGGAGGTTCCGGGATGTCGCGGTTGGTCATGGTGGTGCTAGTCGTCCTCGGCATCCTGGCGGTGGTCGCGGGCATCATCTACCTGGTCGAGCCCATCCACTCACTGCCCTCGTTCTTTCCCGGCTCCGCCGCCCACGGGCGGGGTCACCATCACATCCGCGGATACATCGCCATCGTGGTGGGCATCGTCTTGCTGGTCATTGCGGCGGTGGCCGGACGTTCCGGCCGCCGTGCGTCCTAGCCGCCAGCGGGCATGCGGCGCTGGCGGATCAGCACTGGCCCTTGGCCGGGGCTCGTCGTGACGTTGAGCGATCGGGACGGCCATACCCGGGCACTATAGGAGCTGGCTCCGGGCAGGCCTTGCGTTAGCAGGGCGGCTGGGTCACTGGCCAGGCGGGGCTGCCGGCATGACTGGTTGTGGTGGCCGCTGCCGGGGTGTATCAGCGCCCGAGCGCGATCCTCCTACTCGAAGAAGGCCAGGGGAGGGGATCATGCACCCGATGTTCGTGGAACTGTTCATCGAGACCGACGCCGATGATCTGCTGGCCGCGGAGGAGGCCAGGCGGCGCTCCGCGCGCCGGTCACGGCGCAATCGGCCG
>DATBOX010000102.1:0-37355 GCA_036561685.1 Candidatus Limnocylindrales bacterium
CAGCGGCGTGGCGCTCAGCCGCTTGAGGATCTTCTTCTCGCGCTGCTCGACCAGCGGGATGGCGCTGAAGATGCCCAGCTGCATGAGGGCCATGGCCAGGATGCTGGGCACGAAGAAGGCCGAGGCCGACAGCTGGCCCCCTTGCACGTCGGTCGTCTGGATGGCCGCCACGGGCCGCACATGGTCCAGGCGCTGCTCGAAGCCGGCCTCGATGGCGCTCGTGACCTGGCTGATCGCGGCCGCGCTGGAGGCGTTGGACGGATCCACGTAGAGGGGCAGCTGCAGCGGCGGGGCCGTCGTGCCGGCCGTCGAGGCGAAGGCCGCCCCGAAGCCCTTGGGGATGACCAGGACCGCATCGACTTTGCCCAGCTTCATCGATGCCAGCAGGTCGTCCGCAGTCCCCGGGGTCGGCTTGAGCGGTCCGTCGGCGGTGAAGGCGGCCACGAGTCCCTGCGAGGTCGGCGTCCCGTCCTGGTCGGCGATGCCAAGGTTGTAGCCCGAGCCGCCGCCCGAGAAGATCACCCCGAAGAGGACGATGAAGATGACGGGGAAGAGGATCGTCCAGAAGAGGGCGGCCCGGTCGCGCACGAAGCTGCGCACGTTGGCGATCGTCAGCGAGATGAGGGAACGCATCGCCTAGTCCCGCAGCGCCCGGCCGGTCAGGTCAAGGAAGACGTCCTCCAGCGTCGCCCGGCGAACCATGAGGTTGGCCGGTTCGACCGAGAGTGCGTCGGTGGCGCTCAGCAGTGCGCCGATGGTCGCGGGCACGTCGGCCGTGTAGAGCACCGACTCGGGGCCCTCCCGGACGACCCGGGTGACGGCGGGCAGGCCGCTCAGCTGAGCGTCGGTGAGCCGGTCGATCGCATCGAAGCGGACGGCGCGTTCCTTGAAGCGGCGGCCGACCAGCTCGGACACGGTGCCCATGTCCAGCAGCTTGCCGTGATCCATGATCGCCAGCCGGTCGCAGAGGACCTCCGCCTCCTCCATGTAGTGGGTCGTCATGAGGACCGTCTTGCCCTGCTGGCGCATGCCGGCGATGAGCTCCCACAAGGAGCGCCTGGCGGCCGGGTCGAGGCCGGTCGTGGGCTCGTCCAGGAAGACCAGCTCGGGGTCGTTGACCAAGGCCAGCGCCACCGATAGACGCTGCTGCTGCCCGCCGGAGAGCGTCTTCGAGCGCGCGTCCTTCTTCTCCCCGAGGTCCAGCGCTTCCAACAGCTGCTTCACGGGCAGGGCACGCGGGTAGAACGTACCGAAGAGGGCCAGGATCTCGGCCACCGTCAGCTGCGGGTAGAGCGACGCCGTCTGGAGCTGCACGCCGATGCGCGCCTTCAGCTGGGGCGCCTGGCGACCGGGGTCCAGGTCCAGCACCCGCAGCTGGCCCCCATCGGCGCGCTGGAGGCCTTCGAGCATCTCGATCGTCGTGGTCTTGCCCGCCCCATTGGGCCCCAGCAGGCCGAAGATCTCACCCTTGTGGACCACGAAGTCGACGCCGTCTACGGCCTGGACGTTGCCGAAGCGCTTGCGCAGCTCGCGCACGACGATGACGTCGCCGGGGGCGCCCGTGCCGGGAGCGATGTGGCTCGCCGCGGGCATGGACACGCCCGTGGCACTCGTGGGGAAGCTCACGAAACGGATGGTAGCCCAGCGGCTTCCGCGGCGCCTCCCGGCGCTCGAGATTGGTCGACGCTCCGTCCCCGAGGGACACAAAGTGCCCCTTACGGCCACGGAGCCGACGTGGGCGGTCCGATCCTGACCCCTCCGCTGCCGAATGTGACACCAGGCGCCCATGTCGGCCATCGATCAGGCCCTCGTTGGCCGATGCGGGCGCTTTGTGTCCCATCGGCCGGCGGGGCTACGATTCACCGCATGAGCTCCACATCCGCGTCCGGCAAGCCTCGCTACGACCTCTGGACGGCGCTCATCGTGGTCGACGTCCAGAACGACTTCGCCGATCCGGCGGGCAGCCTCGCCGTGGCCGGCGCACCGGCGATCCTGCCGGCCATCGAGGCCGAGATCGCCGCCGCGCGCGCCGCGGACGCGCTCGTGGTGTACACCCAGGACTGGCACCCCGCGGTCACGCCGCACTTCGCCAAGGACGGCGGCACGTGGCCGGTCCACTGCGTGCACGAGACGTGGGGGGCCGAGTTCCATCCAGAGCTTCTGGTGGACGGCCCGATCGTCCGCAAGGGTGCCAACGGCGAGGACGGCTATTCGGGCTTCTCCATGCGCGACCCGGTCTCCGGCGAGACGACGCCGACCGAGCTGGTCGACCTGCTGCGGCAGCGCAACATCGAGCGGGTGGTCGTCGTCGGCCTGGCCACCGACTACTGCGTGCGGGCCACGGCGATCGATGCCCACGTGCTCGGCTTCGGCACGACCGTGGTCCGCGGTGCCGTCGCCGCCGTGGGCCTGGCGCCGGGAGACGGGGAACGGGCCCTGGCCGAGCTCGTGGCGGTGGGCGTGGAGCTCGCCTGAGCGCTGTAGCTCAGGGGCTCGCGGAAGGGGTCGCGGCGACGGGCGTGAGCGGCGTCAGGACCGCATCCACGAGGCGCACCGCGACCCGCTGGTCGCCGTCCATCTCGTAGGTCACCACGACCGGGAGGAGCGAGATCAGATGCGACCGCAGGTGCACCGCGGGGAAGGCAGGGCTGGCCGTGTCGAGGTGGCCGACGGCGTAGTGCTGGATCTGGCCGTCGGGCGTGCGGAGGGTGAAGCCCGTGATATCGACCGCCGAGGTCGACTGGACGTCGATGACCAGGCCGGTCGCCGTCGCGGGCCGGCCGATCCCCAGGCCCTGGGCCACCAGGAGCGCGACCGCGGCCGCCGTCACGACGAGGGCGCCACCCCCGATGAGGTGGCGGCCGCGGAGGCGGCTCACGGCCCCGGCGTGGGCGTCGGGCCCGCCACGGTCGCCTGGCCGGTGTTGATCGCCCGCAGGAAGTCGACCACGTCCCAGATCTGCGTCTGGGTCAGCTTGTCCTGCCACGCCGGCATGCCGCCCGGGAGGCCGTTGGCGATCCAGTACTCGACGTCGCTGTCGTCGTGCTGCAGCAGGTGGCCGGACAGGAGGTCGGCCGGGGCGACCTGGGTCGTGTAGGCCAGCGGCCCCCCGCCACGCGCTGAGACGCCGTGGCACTGCTCACAGGAGTTGACATAGACGCCGCGTCCGGCGGTGACCGAGTCCACGGTCAAGGGGATCGGGTCGGGGATCGCGGTGACGGCCGGGGCTTCGGTCAGGGCGCTGATGGTGAAGGCGAAGCCGATGATGCCGCAGAGCCACATGGCGCCCGTGACCAGCCCCTGACGGCGCGGGAAGCGGGCCCGCAGGTCGCCCCGCAGCATGAAGCCGAAGACGGCCAGGCCGAGCGCCGCCACGCCGACGAGCAACGACGGTGACAGGCCACCGCCGCTCGTGGGGGAGCCGCTGAAGGTGGCGACGCTCAGCGGTCCGACCGTCGGCAGGGCGGCCAGGGCGAGCAGCCCGGCGATGCGACGACCGGGGGCTTTCATCGCGGCCCCACCAGGATCAGGACGCCGAGCGCGCCACCGAGCACGCTGCCCACGGCCAGCACACGCCGCCCCACGCCCGTCTCGACGAGCGGTGGACGGCCGCCGCCCACCACGAAAGCGAACCCCACCACGCCACCGGCCAGCAGGACGATGGCCACCAGCAGAGCCGGATCGAGCAGCGGCACCTGGGCGCCTGCGGTCAGGTCATCCTGGCCGAAGGCGTAATCGAAGCGGGCCCGGCCGAGTTCCGTGCCATCGGCGCCGGTGACGATGACGGAGGCGTCCCACTCCGAGTCCGGCGCGAGCGACACGCCGCTCGCGGTGTAGACGGCTGCGCCGCTCACGCCCGAAACGGCGGCGGCCGGGGAGAGCTTGATCGTGCTGGTGCCCTGCGTCGAGTCGAGGCGCTGGATCACGATGGCGACCGTAGCACCGGCCGGCGGCGCCTTCGTGAGCCCGACCCACAGCTGGTTGGGACCGGGCAGGGCGGGCTGGACGGCGAACTCGGCCTGGATCGTCGTGCCGGCCGTGGTGGCCACGGGCGTGATGGCGATGGGCCGCCCCTCGCCGGTCGGCGACCCGCTGGTGAGGTTTGCCGTGAGGACCAGGATGGCGAACGCCATGGCGGCCTCGACCGCGACGCGCCGGGAGAGCCCCAGCGGGTAGCGGTCCCGCCCGCCGTCGAAGAGGTTGAATGCCCCGAGGGCGAACGCGGCCACCACGACGGCGACCTTCACCGCCAGGTTCAGGCTGTACGCCGTGCCCACGGTGGTGAAGTCATGCGTGTTCAGCCACGCGGCGTACACGCCGGTCGCGGCAAGGAGGCCACCGCTGGCGAGGCCCAGGGCGGAGAAGCGCGGCACGATGTCGCGCAGCTCGGCGCGCACCGGCCCGCTCCCGAAACCGGTCAGCAGGGCAAGGCCGGCCAGACCGGAGATCCACACGCCGGCTGCGCCAAGGTGGACGATGTCGATGGCCAGGGGGATCGGCGGGCTGAAGGCGGCGCTGTGGCCCATCAGGGCGATGAGCACGAGCTCGGCCGCTCCCGCCAGGCCCAGGAGGGCCGAGACAAGGTCGGGCCGACTGGCCCCGGCCCGGCCGACCAGCAGCAGCCCCACGATCCATGCCGCGATGGCCAGGACCGTGCGCATCGCAAGCAGCTGGCCGATGCGTGAGTCGAACAGGAAGCCGCCCACGTCGAGACCTCTGGTGCTCGCCGGCAGCGAGACCAGGCCCACCCAGATGAGGACAATGGCGCCGATCGCGGCGGCCACGAGGGCCACGACCTGGGCCAGCACGAGACCGGCCGGCATGCGGCCGTGCACGGGCCGCATCACGGCGAGGCCGAAGAGCCACAGGCCGAAGGCGAGCAACGCCCCGCCATCACCGATGGTCTTGCCGAACACTTCGGCTGACGCGGTGGCGCCGCTGTGGCCGGCGTGCAGGTCGCCCTCGGCGGCTCCCGTCTGGCCGACCCCCGCGGGCAGGGTCGTGTCGCCCACGCCGAAGCTCAGGAAGCCGTTCGTGGCGTGGCCGTCGGCGGCCGAGACGGCCCGCCAGTTGATGGAGTAGATGCCCGAGGGCAGCGGATCCACGACCTGCACGAGCAGCGCGTTCGGATCCGCCGCATCCACCGAGCCGACGCCGCCCAGCAGCTGCTTCCCGGTGCCGTCGAGCAGATCCAGGCTCGTGTAGCGGCCCTCGATGGGCTCGCTGAAGACGAGGCGGATCTGGGTCGGCGAGGTGGCCACCACCTGGCCGGCGCCCGGGGAACTGGAGACGAGCTGCGAGTGGGCGGCCGCGGTCCCCGCGGCAACCACGAGGAGGAGGGACAGCGCGAGGCCGACCGCGGCCCCGAGCGGGACGGCGAGGCGATGGCGGCCGGACTCGCGCTGCTGATCCATGGCCGGCTAGCTCGACGAACGGCGGCGTGCCGCCAGGGCCAGCCCGACGCCAAGCAGGCCCACGATCACGCCCGCGCCGCCCAGGGCGAGGGCGATGGTGACCTGGTTGGCCGCGTCGGCACCCTTCTGGGCATTCGCCTGGAGCTCCGCCAGCGTCGGCAGCTGCACCGGGAATTGCCCCGGGGCGGCGTCCTGCACCTCGTCGAACGTCGTGGGGCCCGACGTGAACGACTGGTCGAAGGCCGTCCCCTCGATCGTGCCGGAGATGTGGAACGTGTACGGTCCGGCGGCCGTGGGGATGAAGTAGGCGCGATAGAAGTTGCCCGAGTCGTCGGCCTCGGGCTGGATCGTCAGGTCCCGGCTCTGGCCCTGGTAGATGACTTGGGCCTTGAGCGTCTGCTCCAGGCCGGCGACCGGGTCGGTGCCCTTGAAGACGTCGAATTCGAGGCCGCTCTTGTCGCCGACGTAGACGGGCTCGTCGATGAACCCCACCTCGAGGTGGTATGGGCCGAAGTCGACCTGTTCATGGGCGACGGCGGGCGCGACGGTGGCCAGCAGCAGGACGGTACCGCCGACGCCCGCCAGGGCGGCAGCCCGGAGGCGCCGTCCGAGGGGCAAGGGGTGCACGATGTCTCCTTCGCGGACGTGGCTCGCCCGGACCACCTGTGGGGCCCGGGTGCGGATCAGGCGAAGTCTGACGGCGGTGCGCGCACCGGACCCTGGCGGGCCAGCGACCAGAAGGTGGCTCGGATGGCGCCGACCAGGGCCCAGCTCGTGCTGCGCCGGTCCGCGCGTCGCGCGAACCGGCGGGTCGGCTCACGGGCGGCCCGGGCACGGGCCTCCAGGAGAGCGGTGCGCCAGCGGACGAGGGCTCCGGCGATGGCGAAGGCCAACGTGACGAGGCCCAGGATGGGCAGGGCGAGGGGGGCCTGGAGGCCGACGAGGGGCGAGAAGCCGGCCAGGTGGCCCTGCGCGACCAGGTGCTCGATGTTCTCCTGGACGAGGTAGGCCACGGCCACGGTCCCGAAGAGCGGTGGCCAGAGGCGCAGCAGCTCCCGCCCATAGGCGCTTGGTCGTCCATGCTCGGGCGCCTGGAGCGCCGGGCCGGTCGCGTCCCGTCGCAGCTCGACGAGGCGCCAGGCCGAACGCAGCAGGAGCAGGAGCAGGCCCGAGAGGGCCACGGTCGTGAAGGCGCTCCAGTAGCCGTCGTGGCCACTGGCGGTCATCGCCTGGCCCAGGGCGGCGCCTTCGCCATACTGCGCGACGTACACCGCCTGGTGCCCGACGAGAAGGCCGCCGAGCGCCAGCAGGACGAATCGCCCGATGTGCAGGGGCACGAACGACCGCCGCGACGCGAGCAGCACCATGGCGCGGCATGGTACGCCGACTCGCCGCGAGGCTCGCCGCATCGGCCCGGTGATCATCCGCCGCGACCAGATCGGCGTACTACTGCCCGGACGACTCTCGGCTTGTTGCCACTTGTTGCGATAAACGGGACCGTCGGCTAGCATCGCGACAGGAACCGACCGTCCGCCCGTGGAGATCCCGTTGCTGACGACAGCCCGCCGCATCCTCGGCAGCTCCAGCCCCGTCAAGCGCGGGGTCGTGCGGGTGTACGCCTTCCTGCTGGGGTTCAACGCGCTGGTCTGGCTGCTCGTCCTGCTGGGCTCGGTGACCTACCCCATCCTGCTCCCGACGGCGTTCCTGGCCTATTCGTTCGGCCTGCGCCACGCGGTGGACGCGGACCACATCGCGGCCATCGACAACTCGACCCGCAAGCTCATGCAGGACGGCCAGCGCCCGGTGGCCGTCGGCCTCTTCTTCTCGCTGGGGCACTCCACGATCGTCGTCGCGCTGTCGGTCGTCATCGCGCTGTCGGCGGCCTTCGTCAGTGACGTGCCGGCCCTCCAGTCGATCGGCAGCGTGATCGGCACCGCCGTTTCGGCCACCTTCCTGCTGCTGATCGGGCTGATCAACCTGGTGGTGCTGGTCGACATCTACCGCATGTTCCGCAAGGTTTCGGCCGGTGGGGCCTACGACGAGGCCACCCTGGAGGACTACCTCAACGAGCGTGGCCTCCTGGCACGGATCTTCCGGCCGGCCCTGCGCATGATCACCCGCAGCTGGCACATGTATCCGCTTGGGGTGCTCTTCGGCCTGGGCTTCGACACGGCCTCCGAGGTGGCCCTGCTGGGCCTGGCCGCCACGTCCGGGGCGAGCCACCTGCCGATCGGCTTCATCCTGCTGCTGCCGGCCGTCTTCGCGGCGGGCATGTCACTCATCGACACGACCGATGGAGTGCTGATGCTGGGGGCCTATGGCTGGGCCTACGTCAAGCCCATCCGCAAGCTGTACTACAACCTCAACATCACGCTGGTGTCGGTCATCATCGCCTTCGCCATCGGCGGCATCGAGGCCCTCAACGTCATCGGCACGGAGTTCGGCCTGACCGGGGGCCTGTGGGACACCCTGGACCGCCTGGACTTCGGCCTGGTCGGGCTGGCCATCATCGGCATCTTCCTCGGCAGCTGGGCCATCTCCACCCTGATCTACCGCTGGAAGCGCTACGACGAGCTGGGAGCGCCCGCCAGGTAGGTCGCGGGGTGCTCGTCGAACTCGAGCTTGCAGCCGCGGCCGCAGAAGTAGTGGTCGACCTCACCGATCCGGCTGTGCAGGCCGGCTGAGCGGGCCGCCGCGGGATCGACCGTCATGCCGCACACCGGGTCGATGGCCGGGGCGGCCGGTTCCGCCACAGGCGTGATCGCCGCCGTGGGCGCCGCCGCGGTGGGCGCCGCGCCGCGCTGCCGCAGGCGCAGCGAGTTGGTCACGACGCTGACCGACGAGATGGCCATGGCCCCCGCCGCGAGGCCCGGGTTCAGCAGCGTCCCCGTGAACGGGTAGAGGACGCCCATGGCCACGGGGATGAGCAGCACGTTGTAGCCGAACGCCCAGGCCAGGTTCTGACGGATGACCGTGGTGGTCCGGCGCGACAGGTCGATGGCGCGCACGACGCCCCGCGGGTCGCCCCCCACGAGCGTCACGTCGGAGGCCTCCACGGCCACGTCGGCGCCGCTGCCGATGGCCACGCCCACGTCAGCCTGGGCCAGCGCAGGCGCATCGTTGATGCCGTCGCCGACCATCGCCACGCGACGGCCGGCGGCCTGCAGCTCGGCCACGACGCGTGCCTTGTCGGCAGGGAGCGTCCCACCACGCACTCGCTCGGGCGCGATGCCGACCGCCGCGCCCACGGCCGACGCGGTCGCCGGCGAATCGCCCGAGAGAAGCCACACCTGCCGTCCGGCAGCCGTGAGTTCGGCGACGGCCTGTGTCGCCTCGGGGCGCACGGGGTCCGTGATGCTGATGCGGCCCGCCGCTCGTCCGTCCGCGGCGATGTGGATGATCGTCGCGCCCGCGGGATCGGTGGCGCCGCCAGGGCCGACCTCGATGCCGTGCTCGGCCATCAGGCGCGCCGAACCGACGAGCACGCGCTGCCCGCCGACGGTGGCCTCGACCCCGTAGCCGGGGCTGGCCGTGAACGCCTCGACCGGCTGGAAGCCCAGTTCGTCCAGGTGGGCGCGGGCGAGGATCGCCGCGGCCAGCGGGTGCTCACTGCCGCGCTCCGCCGACGCCGCCAGGTCCAGCACGTCGTGCTCGCTCCAGCCGGGCGCAGCCACGATCGACTCGACCGTCGGCCGGCCCAGGGTCAGGGTGCCTGTCTTGTCGAAGACGACGGTGTCGGTGCGGCCGACCGCTTCGAGCGCCTCCGCGCTGCGGAAGAGGATGCCCGCCTCGGCGGCCCGGCCCGTGCCGACCATGACGGCTGTCGGCGTGGCCAGGCCCATGGCGCAGGGACAGGCGATGACGACGACGCTGATGAAGGCGGTGAGAGCCAGCGTCACGCGTGGTTCGGGCCCCCACACCAGCCAGGCGACGAACGTCCCCGCGGCGATCACGAGGACGAGGGGCACGAAGATCTCGCTGACCCGGTCGGCCAGACGCTGAAGGGGGACCTTGGTGCCCTGGGCGCGCTCGACGAGGTCGACGATCGAGGCCAGGACGGTGTCGCGGCCGACGCGTGTGGCACGCATCACGAGGGTCCCGGAGGCGTTCAGCGTCGCCCCGATGACCGGGTCGCCGGGTGTCTTGTCGACCGGCGACGCCTCGCCCGTGAGCATCGATTCGTCGACCGCTGAGGCGCCCTCCACGACGACCCCGTCGACCGGCATCCGTTCGCCCGGCCGGACGCGCAGCAGGTCGCCGACGCGGACCACCTCGAGCAGCACGTCCACCTCCTGCCCATCCTGCAGGCGTCGCGCCGTGCGCGGCTGGAGGCCGATAAGGCGGCGGATCGCGTCGCTCGTCTGGCCCTTGGCCCGCGCCTCGAGCCAGCGGCCGAGCAGCACCAGCCCGACGATGACGGTCGAGCTGTCGAAGTACGTCTGCGGCTCCAGCCCGGCCTGCACCATGACCGACGGGAAGAGCGTCACGAAGACGCTGAAGGTCCACGCCGCGGTCGTGCCGGCCGCCACCAGCGTGTCCATCGTCGTGGTGCCGTGTCGGGCGGCTCGCAGGGCGGCGACGTAGAACCCGCGCCCGGCCCAGAACTGGATGGCCGTCGCCGGCAGCAGGAGCAGCCAGTTGATGGTCGTCATCGGCACGGCCGCCTGCGGCCAGAACATGGCGGCCATGATCAGCGCGGCCACGGCCAGCGAGACCGCCGCCTTGCGGAGCAGGTCCCGGCGCTCGGCGGCGCGTGCCGCGTCCTCAGCCGTCATCTCGCGGGAGCGCGGCATGTCGGCGGCCGCCGCGTCCTCCGCGCGGACGGCGTATCCGGCCGCCTCCACGGCTGCCACGAGCTGGGGCCGACCGGCGACGGCAGGGTCGACGCGCACGCTGGCTCGCTCGGTGGCGAAGTTGATGTTGGCTTCCAGGACGCCGTCAGTGCCCCGCAGGTACCGCTCGATGCGGTTGACGCACGACGCGCAGGTCATGCCGCGGATCGGCAGCACGATCTCCAGCGGCGCGGTCGGGGAGGGGGTTCCGCTCATACTCCTAGGGAGTATACCGCGAGATCACCCGAATGGCATCACCGAGATCGTCTGCGCGAGGACCGGGGCCCTGCAGGCGGCCGGGACTATGATGGCGGCGTGACCGACATCGCCGTCCCCGACGCCCGGCCGTATTCGCCCGGCCTGGCCGGTGTGCTGGCCGGGGAGACCGATATCGCGATGGTCGACGGCGAGCAGGGCCGGCTGCTGTACCGCGGCTACCCCATCATCCAGGTCGTCCAGCACGGCACGTTCTCGCAGGTCTGCGAGCTGCTGTGGACCGGCGAGTGGAAGCCCCGCACGCCCCAGCCGCCCGCGCCTCTTACGGCACCCGTGGAGGCTGCGCTGCGCCAGCTGCCCAGCGGCACGAACGCCATGGACGCGCTGCGCACCGCGGTCTCCGTGTGGGGCGCCGAGGCGCGCCTGGCCTGGCCGCCCACGGTCGAGCAGGCCCGTGCCGTCACGGCCTTCGCGCCGACCGCCCTGGCCGCGTTCGCCCGCATCCGCCAGGGCCTGGACCCGATCGACCCCGACCCGTCGATCGAGGGCCTCGCCGAGGCCTTCCTGCATCAGCTGACGGGCACCCGGCCGACCGCCGCCGACGCGCGCGCCCTGGATGCCTACTTCATGGTCGCCGCGGAGCACGGCTTCAACGCCTCAACGTTCGCCGCGCTGGTCATCATCGCCACCCACTCCGACCTCGCCTCGGCCGTCTGCGGCGCCATCGGGGCCCTCAAGGGGCCATGGCACGGCGGGGCCCCGGCGGAGGTGATCGACCAGCTGCACCAGATGGGTTCCGCGGACAAGGCCGAGGCCTGGATCCGCGACAAGCTGGACCACCGCGAGCGGCTCATGGGCTTCGGCCACCGCGTCTACCGCGCCTATGACCCGCGCGCCGCCGCCCTGCGCACCGTGGCCGAGCAGATGGGCACCAATGCCGCGTGGCTGGACATGGCCGTGCGGGTGGAGGACATCGCTCTGCGCCTGCTCAAGGAGTACCACCCCGAGCGGTCGCTGCAGACCAACGTGGAGTTCTACACCGCGGCCGTCCTCCAGGGCGTGGGCCTGCCGCCGGACCTGTTCCCCGCCACGTTCGCCCTCGCCCGCCACGCCGGCTGGACGGCCCACTGCATCGAATACCTCAAGACCGACAAGCTCATCCGACCGGACGTGCGCTACACCGGACCCCAGGAGCGGCCCCTCCCCGAGGTCTGAGTCCCGCCTCCGGCGTACCATCTGGGCATGTTCCTCTTCCGTGAACCTTCCATGCCCAAGCCCGCCGACGCCCTGCCCGGCCGCCCCGAGCCGATGCCCGGCCTGACCACCCATTACGTCAACGGACGCCCCCTCCTGCCGCCCTATCCCGACGGGCTGGAGGTCGCCGACTTCGCCTTCGGCTGTTTCTGGGGCGCCGAGAAGGACTTCTGGCAGACCCCCGGCGTGTGGGTCACCGCGGTCGGGTATGCCGGCGGCTACACGCCCAACCCCACCTACCGCGAGGCCTGCACCGGGAAGACCGGCCACGCCGAGACCGTGCGTGTGGTCTTCGATCCCAAGCTCGTCAGCTATGAGCAGCTGCTGAAGGTCTTCTGGGAGAGCCACGACCCGACGCAGGGCATGCGCCAGGGGAACGACATCGGGACCCAGTACCGCTCTGCGATCTTCACCCACTCGGCCGAGCAGCAGCGCCTGGCCGAGGCGTCTCGCGCCGCCTATCAGGAGCGCCTGACGGCGGCCGGTTTCGACACCATCAGGACCGAGATCGCCCCCGCCGGCCCGTTCTACTTCGCCGAGGAATACCACCAGCAGTATCTGGCCAAGGAACCCAACGGCTACTGTCCCAACCACGCCACCGGCGTGAAGCTGCCGGACGACTTCAAGGTCACGCCGCTGCAGTACGTCGACTAGCCGCCGACGCGATCGACGTGTGAGCAGACTGCCCACGTTCGACACGGACCCGGCCCGGCTCGCCCGGCCCTTCCCGGCCGACTTCGCCTGGGGCTTTGCCGCCTCCGCCTACCAGATCGAGGGAGCTGCGGCGGAGGACGGCCGGGGCCCGTCGATCTGGGACACGTTCGCCCGCCAGCCCGGCGCGATCTCCGATGGCAGCACCGGCGACGTCGCCTGCGACCACTACCACCGCTACCCCGAGGACGTGCGGCTGATGGCCGACCTGGGCGTACGCGCCTATCGCTTCAGCATCAGCTGGTCGCGCGTGCTGCCCCGGGGGACCGGCGCCGTCAACCAGCGCGGCCTCGACTTCTACCAGCACCTCGTCGACGGCCTGCTCGAGGCGGGCGTCCAGCCGCTCATCAACCTCTTCCACTGGGACCTGCCGCAGGCGCTGCAGGACCGCGGGGGCTTCGCCGACCCGCAGGTCGTGGGCTGGTTCACCGACTACGCCGCGCTGATCGCCTCGAACCTGGGCGACCGGGTCAAGGACTGGATGACCTTCAACGAACCGGCCGTCTTCGCCTTCCTGGGCCATGCCGACGGAGTCCATGCGCCGGGGTTGCGTGACTGGCCCACGGCGATCCGGGTCGCCGACAACGAATTGCGCGCGCATTCCAGCGCGGCGGAGGCGATCCGTGCCCAGGTCCGCGACGCGAAGGTCGGCGTGGCCATCGACGTCAACCAGGTCGCGCCGGCGACCGCTTCGGAGCGGGATCGAGTCGCCGCCCGCAAGTGGAGCTCCGCTCGCGACGCCTGGTTCCTGGATCCGCTCTTTGGCCGTGGCTACCCGGCGCTGGGGCTCGAGGCCCACCGCGACGCAGGTCACCTCGATGGCATCGACCTGGCCGAGCCGCCGGCGGGTCACCTCGACTACCTGGGCCTGAACTACTACCGCCGCGACTCGGTCCGCGCCAGGTCGGACCGCGCGTTCGACTGGGAGATCGAGGCCGTGCCGGGCTCGGAGCAGACGCAGATGGGCTGGCACATCGCGCCCGACGGTCTGCGTGACGTCCTGCTCGAGCTCGACCGGACATACGCACCCGCCCAGATCGTGGTCACCGAGAACGGGGCCGCGTACCCCGATACGGTCGATCCGGACGGCCGGGTGCGCGACACGGGCCGGCAGGACTACCTGGCCCGCCACGTCGCCGCGGCCGCCGAGGCCCTGGAGGCGGGGGTCCCGCTGACCGGCTACTACGTCTGGTCGCTGCTCGACAACTTCGAGTGGAGCTTCGGCTACAGCCGGCGGTTCGGCCTGGTCCACGTCGACTTCGGCAGCCAGCGCCGCACGCCGAAGGACAGCGCGCGCTGGTATCAGCAGCTCATCGCCCGGCAGTAGGTGCCTTCGCCGTCGGCCAGCGCCCTAGGCCGTGAGCCCATGCCCCCGTGGGTACAGACCGGCGATGTCGACGGGCAACCGGCCGCCGATCGGCGCTTCGCCGAACAGCGCGGCCGCCAGCGCCTCCATCGACGGCGGCAGGATGCCGTAGCTGCAGACGTGGGTCCGGGCGGACGGGTAGGCGAGCAGGTCCCATGGGGTGCGCAGGGCGACGGTCACGGTCGGTCTGCCCGACGCGAGGACCGCCGCGGCCAGCGCCGCCTGCGCCGGTTGGAGGTGCGCGGAGAACGTCCCGAGGACGACGAGGTCGAAGGCCGCCAGTCGCTCGGGAAGTCCAAGGAGGTCGGCCTCGCCAGGTGCCGCCGGCAGGAGGATCTCCTCCACGCCCGCGAGCCGGCGGCGCAGCGCCGCGGCCAGGGTGGGGGGCACCAGGGAGGAGGTGTCCGCGGGCGTCAGGTCGGCCGGCATCGACTGGACGACAGCGATCCGGGCGTCGCCGGCCGGCCTCAATGGCACCAGCCCGTCGTCGTTGCATACGAGGGTCAGGGCCCGTCGGGCCAGCTCGGCGGCGAGGGCCTGATGTTCGTCGCACCCGACCACGTCGAGCGGCGGCTGCTCGAAGCGTCCCAGCCAGCGGCGCAGCTCGCCCAGCCGGCGCTTCGCCGCCGCGTCGTCGGCGGCATCGATGAGGCCCCGCCGCTGCGCCTGCGCGAGGCCTTCCTCAAGCCGTTCCAGCGCGGCTTCGTCCGGTGTCCCGAGCAGCACATCTTCGCCCGCCCGGAGGGCGGCCACGGCATCGATGATCTGGGCCGACCCTTGCGCCAGGGCGTGCATGTCCAGCGCATCGGTGACGGTCACGCCGTCGAAGTGCAGCTGCCCGCGCAGCAGGTCGCGCAGGACCGCGGCTGAGAGGCTGGTCGGCAGGTCCTCGTTCTGGCCCGGTAGCGAGAAGTGGCCGGTCATGACCAGCCGGGCGCCTGCTTCCAGGGCCGCGCGGAACGGGAGCAGCTCTCGCTGCGCCAGCTCGGCGGTGGTCCTTCGCACCAGTGGCAGCTCGTGGTGCGGATCGGCCGCCGTGTCGCCGCCGCCCGGGAAGTGCTTGGCCGTCGCGGCCACGCCGGCGTCCTGCAGGCCACGCACGGTCGCTGCCGCGAACCGTCCGACGGCCTCGGGATCATCGCCGAAGCTGCGGATCCCGAGCGCCGGATTGGCCGGATCGCTGGCCACGTCGCACACCGGCGCGTAGTCCACGTTGACGCCAAGAGCCCGCAACTCGCGCGCCGTGGCGTCGGCGACGCGCGTGGCCAGCTGTTCGTCGCCGGTCGCGCCGAGCGCCATCGCCCCGGCGAACTGCGTCGTCCCGTCGCCCAGACCGATCAGCTGGCCGCCCTCCTGGTCGGCGGCCACCAGCAGCGGTGGTGCCCCGGCCGGCCGGGCGTCCTGGATGGCTGCGGTCAGCCGGCGGATCTGGGGTGGATCGACGACGTTGTGGAGGCGGAAGAGCGTCACCCCGGCGACATCGTGTTCGTGGATCCGCCTCGCCGCCGACCGCGGCAGCTCGGGGCCGACGAACGCGATCATGAGCCGCGCCAGTGTCACGACTTCACGGAGCCGGCCAGGATCCCTCTGACGAATGCCCGCTGGAGCAGCAGGAACACGAGCAACGGCACGACCATGGTGACGAACGCACCGGCGGTGAGGAGATGCCATGCGCCGCCGCGGCTTCCGATGAGCTGGAAGAGGGCGGTCGGCAGGACCTGGACGTCGGCCCCGGGTCCCAGGAAGACGAGGGCCACCAGGAGGTCATTCCAGACCCACAGGAACTGGAAGATGGCGATCGCCCCGAGGGCCGGCACCGACAGCGGCAGGACGATCCGGATGAACGTCTGGAGATGCGTGGCGCCATCGAGGGCGGCCGACTCGAACAGGTCGCGCGGCAGCTGCGAGATGAAGTTGTAGAGCAGGAAGATCGCCAGTGGCAGGCCAAAGCCCGTGTGCGCCAGCCAGATGCCCAGGAACGTGCCGTACAGGTTCCCCGCGGCGTAGATCTTCAGGATCGGGATGAGGGACATCTGGATCGGCACGACCAGCAGGGCCACCACGATCGTGAACAGGATGCCGCGGCCGCGGAACGGGATCCACGCGAAGGCATAGGCGGCGAAGACGGCGATGGTGATCGGGATGGCCACCGACGGGACGGTCACGATGAGGCTGTTGATGAACGCGTTGCCCATCCCGGCGCTGGAGATGACCGTCTGATAGTTCGACAGCGTCCATTGGTTCGGGTCGAACAGGTGGAACACGGACGTCCACCAGCCGGACGTCGTGATCAATGACGGGTCGCGGACGGAGGTGACGAGCATGCCGACGGTCGGCAGCGTCCAGATGAAGCAGATGGCGATGACGGTCAGGCGGAGCGGCAGGCTCCGCAGGAGGGCCGGCCGCCACGCGGTGAAGCTTGCCTGCTGCTGGATGGGCCGGGCTGGCGCGGTCATGCCTGGGCCTGCTGTCGTCTGAAGTTGCGCAGGTTGATGTACATCACGGGCAGGACGGCGACGAACAGCAGGGTCGCCAGCGCGGCGCCGGCCCCGTCGTCGAAGAACTGGAACATATCGTGGAACATGCGGTTGGCCACGACGTCGTCATTGAACCGTCCGCCGGTCGTCACGTAGACGATGTCGAAGATCTTGAGGGTGACGATGGCGATGGTGGTGGAGACCGTGATGATCGAGCCGCGGATCATGGGCACGATCACCCGGAAGAACAGCTGGCGCTCGGATGCGCCATCGAGCCGGGCCGCCTCGATGACCTCGCCCGACACGCCCTTGATGGCGGCCGAGAGGACCACCATGGCGAACCCGGTCTGGAGCCAGATCATGATGATGATCTCGGCGAAGACGTTGATGGGGCTGGTCGTGAGCCACGAGATGGGCTGACCACCCAGGGCGACCACGATCGAGTTCAACAGGCCGATCTGCGGCTGGCCGGCGGGCTGCCAGGCGTAGACGAAGGTCCAGATGACCGAGGCGCCGACGAGCGAGATCGCCAGCGGCAGGAAGACGATGGTCTTGGCCAGCGCCTCCCGGCGGATGCGATCGAAGAGCCCGGCGATGATGAGCCCCAGCAGCACGCTGCCACCGGTGCCGACGATCAGCCAGATGGCGTTGTTGCGCAGGATCACCAGGAATTCGGGGTCACTCATGGCCTGGAAGTTCCCCAGCGTGGCCTGGCCCTTGTCGTCCATGAAGGCGCGGATGATCGTGCCCGCCGCGGGGTAGACCAGGAAGACCGCCAGGAGCGCCAGGGCAGGGCCGACGAAGACCCATGGCAGGATGCGGTCACGCCACTTCGGCTGCAGCAGGCTGACTGCGCCGCCCACGCCGATGAACAGCAGCCAGATGCCACCGACGCCCACCGCCAGGGCGATCACCGCCAGCAGGATCTTGGCCAGGAACAGATCACCCTGGCCGTTGCGCAGGGCGGTCGCGCCCGAGCTGTTGCCCAGCGCGTCGTAGATGGACGCCAGAAGGTTGGGCCCGCCGTGCGGGTCGTACAGGACGAGGATGCCCGCGACGCACAGCGCAAGCGCGACCAGGCCTGCGATCGCCAGGACGATGCGCGACAGTCCGGAGCTTTCAGTGCGAGCTTCGGCCATCCGTCCTCCTCGCAGAAATAGTAGCGGGGCGCTCCACCGTGATGTGGGGCGCCCCGCAAGCCATCAGAGCGTTACTGGGTGGGCCAGCTGTCGTCGATGGCCTTCAGGACGGCATCCGTATTGGTGCCGCCGCTATTGGCCCACTGGACCGACTGGGTCCAGAAGGTTCCGGCACCGACCTTGCCGGGCATGAGGTCGGAAGCATCGAAGCCGATACCGGCAGCGCTGTTCACGATGTCGGAAGCGACCTTGAGCTTGTAGGCGCCGGCATACCAGCTGGCGGGGGTGGTCGTGTTGGCCGAGATGGCGCTGCCAGCGCGGATCCAGTTCTCCACACCTTCCGGCGTGGCAAGGAACTCCGCTACGGCACGAACTTCAGGCCGGTCGACAAGCACCATGAGCGTGTCGGCGGAGCCTTCGACGTTCTTCTGCGCCGGGTCGATGGTCGGGAACGGCATGATCCCGACGTCAGTACCCACGATGTACTTGGACGGCTGTCCGCTGGCACGCTGATCCGGGAAGAAGTCCGGGCCGTACCAGGTCGGGACCTTCTGCATCCAGCACTTCGGGGCAGCCAGGTCCTGATTGAACATCGGGTCCATGGTCTGCGTCTGCGGGGTCGTCACGATCGCCGTGTTGCCCCCGAAGACGTAGTTCTTCGTGAAGAAGATCTTGCCGACCATGTCGAAGGCAGCCTTGATGCCTGGATCCTCGAAGGTGACCTTGTGGCTGATCCACTGGTTGTAGTAGTCGAGGCCCTTGGTCTTGAGGACCACTTCCTCGATCCAGTCGGTGATCTGCCAGCCGGTCGCATCGCCAGGGCCGCCGGCGCTGATGCACCACGGGTTGGAGCCGTCAGCGACGATCTTGTCGGACAGGGCGATCAGCTGATCCCACGTCGTGGGGACCTGGTAGCCCTTGGCCGCGAAGGCCTTGATGGGGTACCAGATGGTCGACTTGACATCGGCCTTGTAGGGGATACCCCAGATGTGCGCACCCTCGGTGACCAGGCCGATGGTGGCCGGGTGCTCGGTGCTGAGCTTCTTGCTATCCATGAACGTGGCGACGTCGATGACCTTGCCTTCGGCGGCATAGGCCAGGACGGGGGTCGGCTGGGCGAGCATCGCCAGGTCCGGCGGCTTGCCGCCCTCGATGCGCGTCTTCAGCACGGTCTCGTGGCTCGAGCCGATGCTGTCGATCTGGACGTTGATGCCGGTGGCCTTCGCGAAGTCGGCGACCGAGGCAGCGAAGTTGGCGCCTTCGCCCCCGATCCACTGGGTCTGGATCGACACAGCCTTGCCGGCGAACGGCATCTTGCCGTCCGCACCCTTGGTCAGTGCCTTGTCCAGCTCGGTGTAACCGGTCGGGACGGCCGGCACGGCTGCCGCGGGGGCGGCCGAAGCCGGTGCGCTCCCCGGGGCCGACGCGGCCGGCGTACCGGTCGCTGCCGGCGTGCCGGTCGCGGTCGGTGGTGGGGTCGTGGCGCTGCTCGTGCATGCGCCGACCAGCATCAGGGCGACGACTGCCAGAGCGGACCTTGTCCGTAATCTGTTGGCCATTGCGTTCCTCTCCTCCTGCGAACTACCGATCACCATGGGTGACGAGCAGGACTGTGGGTGACGAGTAGGCCGCTGGGTCCCAATATCCCATCCCAGCGAAGGACCTCGACATGGGTTATCGCTCGCCCACCCCCTCTCGCTCAGGCAAGCCGGTGCGATGGCGCGCGATCGCCGCCGCCCCCCGTGCGCTGGGCGCCTTGGATGGCGACAGCAGCTCGACGGTCGCGTCGCCCAGGGCTGCCTGGACGAGCGGTGAGGCCGCGCACTCGCGGGCGATGCGCGATCGGAGAGGGTCCAGAAGGGCAGGTCCGGCGGCCGCCACGCCGCCGCCGATGACGACTCGCTTGACGCCGAGGGTCAGGGCGAGCGATCGGATCGCTCGGGCCAGGTGGTCGGCCACGCGGTCGATGATCTCGACCGCGACCTCGTCGCCGGCAGTGCCGGCGCGGAAGACATCGGCGGCCGTCGAATGCGGTGACAGGACGGTGCTGCGACCGGCCGCCATCGCCTCGTCGGCCTGGCGACCGATCGCCGGACCGGCGGCGATCGTCTCGAGGCAGCCTCGCATGCCGCACGCGCAGAGGGCTCCTTCCGGATCGGCGACCACATGGCCCACCTCACCGGCAAAGCTGTTCTGGCCGCGAAGCAGGACCCCGTCCAGGACGATGCCGGCCGAGATGCCGGTCCCGATCGCCAGGAAGGCGATGCTCTCCGGCGCTTGAGCCGACCCGTCGGTCGCGTGCCCGCTCAGCCACAGCACCGCCGCGCGGGCGTCGTGCTCGACGAAGGTCGGGACCCCAAGCTCCTCCTGCAGCAGCGATCCCAGCGGCAGATGGGTGATGCCCAGGTTGACGGCCATGCTGACCGAGCCGTCCTCCGGGTCGACGTGGCCGGGGATGGCGACGCCGACGGCGGCCACGTCCTGGCCCAGCTGGCGCTGAGCGTCCACGACGAGGCCGATGATCTGGCCGACGAGCGCTGACGGCACCGTCGGCGCGGCATGCTCGTAGACGATGTGCCCCCGGTCGTCGATGACGACGACCGATGTCTTGGTGCCGCCGACGTCGACGCCGGCGACCAGCGCCCCGTCGACCGCCGGCCCGTAGGTCGCGCTCATCGCACCAACCCCAGGCCCAGCTGCTGCTCCATCAGCAGCGCCGACGCGCCAAGCACGACCACGTCGTCGTGGACGTGGCCGAACTCGATCTGCGTGTCGCGCGCGAGCAGCATCAGGACGCTCGACCGCGCGTACTGCCGGACCTCGCCCAGCCAGTCGTCGCCGAACTGCGCGACCGGGCCGACCAGCAGCACGTGGCGCACGTTGAGCACGCCGATCAGCCAGCCGACCGCGACGCCGAGCTCGCGCGCGGCATCAAGGACGATCCGCCGGACAGTGGGGACACCGGCCCGGAACGCGGCCACGAGGCCCTTCTCGTCGGTGATCGACGGCTCGGCGGCGCCAGCGATGGTGACCAGGGCACGCATGCTCGTGGTCGTCTCGAGGCAGCCCACTCGTCCGCAGCGGCACGGAGCATCGGCGCCGCCGATGGAGACGTGGCCGAATTCGCCTGCGCCATACCCGTCGCCCTGGAACAGCTGGCCGTTGAGGATGATCCCGGCGCCGACCCCGCGACCCACCTTGATCACGATCAGGTTGTTGGGCCGGGGGCGGCGAAAGAAGGTCAGCTCGGCGAGGGCCGCGGCCTGGCTGTCGTTGGCGACCACGACCGGCACGCCGTAGCGCTGTTCGAGCAGCGGCCCCAGGCGGACCTCGGCCCAGTTCAGGTTGACCGACCAGCGGACGGTCCCCGTGCTCGTGTCGATGATGCCGGGCGCGCCGATGCCGATGCCGAGGAGGGGCGACAGGTCATCGGCGCGCAGGGCGTCAACAAGCTGGAAGAGAAGCTCCAGGGTGGCCTCACCGCTCCGTCCTTCGAGCGGCAGGTGGATCGAGCTGAGGATCTCGCCGCGCAGGTTGACGACGGCCCCGCTGAACTGCGCCTCGCCGAGGTCGAGCCCGATCAGGTGGCGACCGTCGGGCGCCACGCGCATGAGGATCGGCGACTTGCCCCCGCTCGACTGGCCACGACCGACCTCTTCGATCAGGCCGTCATCGATGAGCGTGCCGACGAGACCGCCGACCGAGGTGCGCGTCAGACCGGTGAGCCGGGCCAGGTCGGCGCGCGAGAGCGGACTGCGATCGTGCAACGCGCGCAGCACCAGCTGCTGGTTGAACGTGCGCGTCTGCTGGTGCGTCGCCTTTTCGGGCAGCACCGTCGGGCTGGCGCTCATCCGGGCGGGCACTCCTCCGACCCCAACCGCCCCTTGCCGAGCGGACCTTTGGCAAGAGACTTGACAAAGTTGGATGTTGAGCCGGTGGGAGGACTTTGTCAAGTCCGTTGACAAACTACGGAACGGCCTGGGCGGCGTCCTTCAGGAGATCGTCCGGAGGGCCGGCCACATCACGGTCCACGGGGCGCGCAGCCCCGTGCAAACCGTCACGGCGACGCCTTGCTCCCCGTTCTGGATGCCGAGGCCGTTGTCGATATGGGCCACGTCGCGGCAGCCGGTGAAGTAGTCGGTGTAGTCGGTCGGGCGCCAGTCGCCGACGTGGACCACGACCGTGCGGTCGGCCGGCGGCGGCCCCCACGACCAGTAGCCGTTGTGGCCCGAGTAGACCGGCGGCAGTCGCGAACCCAGCAGCACCAACGGGCTGGCCTCGCTGTAGTCGTTGGTCAGGATCACGGCATGGGCTTGCTCGTCCGCGGGCAGCGCGGCGACGACACCCTCGACCGTGGCCACGAACTGCGGCCAGCCGATCTCGTTGGCCGTGTCGGGCACGGCGGCCGCGAGTCCCGACTGGGCGAAGGTGGCGAGCGGCAGGATCGGCAGGGTCAGCAACGCGATCAGCGCGCCCGAGAGGGCCGCCGCAGCGGCCAGGCTCCCCGCCTTGACGCGGATGTGCCCGCGGGCCAGCCAGCGGTCGGCGAGGATCGCCCCGGCGGCCATGAAGACGGGTACGCTGCCGAGGACGTAGTAGGCCTTGCCGCCGCTGACGTAGACCAGGACGAGTGCGACGAGGGCGGCGATCCCGATGGCCCGCCACGGCGCCGCCGCGTTCGCCCGGAGGATCCAGGCCAGGCCCGCGGCGCTGACCGGGAAGAGCAGCGGGCCGCTGAAGAGCCACAGCAGGGGCACGAACTGGGCGCGGTTGTCGCCCGCGTAGCTGGAGATGGCCTGCGCCATCGTCAGCTGGGGCCAGCCGTAGGCGGCCTGCCAGGCGAGATTCGGGGCCCACAGCAGGAGCGCGATGCCGATGGCGGCCCAGGCCCAGGGCGACCGCACGACGTCCCATCTCCGGGCGAGGACGAGCCCGACCGCCAGTCCCGCCCCGAGGAAGAGGAGGGTGTCCTTGTTCTCGAGGCCGATGCCGGTCACCACACCAAGCACGAGCCAGAGGCGTCGGTCGCCCCCGGCGAGCAGCTTCACGGCGAGCCACAGGACGATCGCCCACGCCAGCAGGTCGGGGTCCGTCGTCGTGTCGAGGTGGCCGGCTCCCAGATAGCCGGAGAGGGCGGCCGTGACCGCCGCCACGACCTGGGCTCGCCGCGACCCCCCAAGGTCGCGGGCGATGAGCGCGGTGAGGATGACGATGAGGGCCATCTCGAGGGCCGGCAGCAGGCGGATGGCGGTGGGCGAGACGCCGAGCAGGGCCACCGAGGCGGCCGAGAGCAGCGGGGTCAGCGGCGGCTGGTCGACGTAGCCGAGGGCCGGGTGCTGGCCGGCGACGACGTAGTACATCTCGTCGCCGTGGAAGCCGTAGGCGCCGGACAGGGCCAGCAACAGGGCGACCATGAGGCTGGCCACGGCGAGCACGGGCCACGGGATCGCGAAGAACGAGAGGCGAGGGCCGGATGCGCTGGTGGCGGCGCTGACCATCTCGTGGCTCCTCGGACGCCGGTCCGTGCGGACCTCGGCCTCACTCTAACCGCGCTCGGGCGGGTGAGCGGCAATCCGCCAGGGCCGCTCCCGCCGTAAGGGACACGAGCGTCCGGCGGTCCGGTCCGGCGCCCGAAGAGGAGGCACTCCATGGCGACATTCCTTGATATCCACGATCTGCCCGGCGTGAAGGCCGCGGATGTCGTCGGAGCCCACGAGGCCGACGTCCGCATCCAGGGCAAGTACGGCGTGGACTACCAGCATTACTGGGTCGACGAGGAGGCCGGCAAGGTCTTCTGCCTCGTCGAGGCACCCGATCGAGCGACCGCGGCCCGCGTCCACCGGGAGGCCCACGGCCTCGAGGCCCATACCCTTCATGAGGTCCAGCAGGGCGCATAACGCGCCGGGGGGATCGGCCGCCGGCCCCGGCTGCGCCACGGTTCAGTCTTCGGCGGCCGCCTTGAGGCGTGCCTGGCCCAGCCGGGCCTGGCAGTCGCGGCAGGTGCCGGCGACGGTGACGTGTGACAGGTCCACGTCGAAGCCGCGGGCCGCGCGCAGGCTGGTCACGAGCGGCGCCAGCTCGGCCGGGCCGAGCTCCCAGCTCTGGCCGCAGACGCCGCAGTGCAGGTGGCCGTGGGCGGTCGCCGGCCGCACGTGGAATTCCTCGCGGCCGTCGGCGCCGTGGTGGTGCCGCACGACGCCCAGCTCTTCGAGCACATCGAGCGTGCGATAGACGGTCGACGGGGTCGTCGTGGGGTCGACCGCCCGGCATCGTTCGACCAGCTCGGCGCCCGTGACGTGCCCGTCGGTCTGCTCGAGCACGTCGAGGAGGATGCTGCGCTGGAGCGTCCAGCGCAGGCCGCGGGCATGGAGGCGATCGCGCACGCTGGCGCGGTCCACGTCGAGCTGGCCGGTCGGTGCCACGTCCCGAGTCTACGCGACCGCCCCGGCCGCCTCGGTCGCCGTGCCGCGTCCATCGTCCTTCTGGGCGGCGGCGCTGAGGAACTGCTCGTGGTACAGCTGCGCGTAGAGGCCGCCGTGGGCCAGCAGCTGGCGGTGCGTGCCCCGCTCCACGATGCGCCCGCGCTGATAGACCAGGATCAGGTCGGCGGCCAGGATCGTCGAGAGGCGGTGGGCGATGGCCAGCGTCGTGCGGCCGGCCATGGCGCGGTCCAGCGCCGCCTGGATGAGCCGCTCGCTCACCGTGTCGAGGGCCGACGTGGCCTCGTCGAGGATCAGGATGCGGGGGTCCTTGAGCAGCACGCGAGCGATCGCGATGCGCTGCTTCTCGCCCCCGGAGAGCTTGTAACCGCGTTCGCCCACCAGCGTGTCGTACCCATCGGGCAGTTCCATGATGCGGTCGTGGATGGCGGCGGCGCGGGCGGCCACCTCCAGCTGCGTGTCGCTCGCCTCGGCCTGCGCGTATCGCAGGTTGTCGCGGATGCTGGCGTGGAACAGGTAGGTCTCCTGGGTGACCACGCCGATGATGCGGCCGAGGCTGGCCAGGGCGATCTGCCGCACGTCCGTCCCGTCGATCCGTACGGCCCCGTCGTTCACGTCGTACAGCCGGGGCAGCAGGTAGGTGGTCGTCGTCTTGCCCGAGCCCGATGGGCCCACCAGTGCCACCAGCTGGCCCGGCTTCATCTCGAAGTCGATGTCCTCCAGGGCGAATGGCTCGGGGGGGCCCCCGACCGTCGCGGCCGGCGAGGCCTGCTCCACGTCGAGCTCGGCCTCTGACGCCGCCACGACCGGGGCCGCGGACGGATAGCGGAACGAGACGTGCGCGTAGCGGACATGGCCTCGGACCGTCTCCGGGTCCGGACGGACGGCGTCGGGCGCGTCGACGATCTCCGGCTCCATGTCCAGGTACTCGAAGATGCGGTCGAAGAGAGCGAGGGCGCCCTGCACCTCCACCTGCACGCTCAGCATCTGGCCGAGCGGGAAGAACAGCCGGCTCTGGAGCGTGGTGAAGGCCACGATGTCGCCGACGGTCGGCGCGTCGGGTGCTCCGTGCAGAAGCCCCGCCACCCAGTAGACGAGGGCTGGGGTGATGCTGAAGACGGTGCCCACGATCATGAAGAACCAGCGCCCTACCATGCTCTGGCGGAGCTGCAGGATGCCCAGGCGCACGTTGACCTTGCGGAAGCGGTCGGTCGCCGCCTGCTGCTGGCCGAAGGTCTTGGTCAGCAGCATGCCGCTGACGCTGAGCGTCTCCTCGTTGATGGCGGACATGTCGGCCAAGGCCTCCTGCACATCGGTGCTGACCGTCCGCCGCACCTTGCCGACGCGGTACGTGAGGTAGAGGAAGAAGGGCATCAGCCCCAGCGACAGCAGGGTCAGACGCCAGTCGATGAGGACCATGGCGACGACCGTGCTGATGATGGTGGCCGCGTTGGCCAGGACGGAGGTGGCCGTGTCGGTGACCACCGACTGCACGCCGCCCACGTCGTTGGCCAGGCGGCTCTGGATCTCGCCTGTCCGGGTCTCGGTGAAGAAGCGCAGCGGCATCCGCTGGAGCTGCACGTACAGCGCGTCGCGCAGGTCCTGCATGACGTGCTGGCCGACCGAGTTGGAGAGATAGGTCTGGCCCAGGCCGATCAGGCCGTTGGCGATCGGCAGGACGATCATCAGGCCCACGTACAGGTTCAGGTTCTGGAAGTGGCCGGCCGTGAAGACGTCGTCGATGAGCAACCTGAGCAGGAACGGGTTGACCAGCCCGACGAGGCTGGTCACCAGGATGGCCACGGCCACCGTGCCCACGCGGAGCCGGTAGGGCCGGAAGAAGGCCACGATGCGACGGATCGTGGTGCCCCGGCGCTCGGGTGGCACCGGCACCACCGGCTGGGCCATGCCGAAGCCGTGACCGCCGCGCGCCCCGGTACCGCCGGCGGCCATGCGGAGGCCGCGCGTCCCTCGCCCGCGGCCGAAGCTCACGGTGCGGCCGCTCCCGTCACGCCTCCGCCGACCGGGAGGGGTGACGGGGCCTCGCGCGCGAGATCCACATCGGAAAGCAGCCGCCAGCGGTTGGCGAACAGCCAGGCGAGCCCGTAGAGCGCGGCCACGAACAGCAGGAGGACGCGGTAGCCGGTGATGAGGGCCACGTACTCGAGGGCGCCGCCCAGCATCGCCCCGAGGAGGTTGCTGGCGAAGGCCATGTCGGCGGTGGCGATGTCGCGGAACGAGTAGGTGAAGACGAGGTTGGCGAAGAAGACCGGCGCGAAGGCGACGGCCGCCGCCAGCAGGTAGCGCAGCCAGAGCGGATCCAGGAGGAGCGACTCCGGCGGGATCAGGAAGGCTACTGCCAGGGCCACGAAGAGTGCCCCGTAGAGCAGGGCCGGCCGCCGAAGGTGCCAGCGGGCGTTGATGAGGATGGCCAGCAGGACGCTGCAGAGGATGGCGAAGAAGGCCAGCGCATTGACCAGCCATGTCGTGCCGAACAGCAGGCTGAAGCTCACCAGGCTGCGGGTCTCGAGCAGCAGGAAGGCCGCGCCGAGGGCGAAGAAGTGGGGGCTGAAGCGGCGGATGGTCGTGCCGGTCTGGCGCGCGGCGAACCCGACCGTCAGCACGGCCAGCACGAACACGAAGCCCAGCGCGCCCAGGTAGTACGGCTCGATGAACGGCGTGCGCAGGTAGAGGAACGGCCAGTCGTCGGTGGCCGGCGTCGGGGTCGGCTCACCCGCGGGGGGCACCGGCGAGACCGTGTCACCGGGCGGCGGGCCGCCGTTGAGGGCCGCCACGGCGGGGCCGTCGGCCAGCGCCGCCTGCACGCTGGAGTACGTGTGGAGCAGCGGCGCCGTCCCGAATGCCGACGTGAGCATGGCGTCGAGCTTGGCCACCAGCCACGTCTGGCGGTAGTAGTTGTAGAGCACGAACACGCCGCCCGGAGCCAGGTGCTCGCGCACGCTCTCGAAGGCCTGCTGGGTGAAGAGGAATGACTCCAGCCGCACGTTGGCCGTGCTGCTCACGAGGGTCAGGGAGTCGGGCAGGGCGAAGACGACCAGGTCGTACTTCTTATCGGTCGTGCGCAGGTAGGCCCGGCCGTCGTTGTTGATCTGCGTGACCCGCGCATCCTGATACGGGTGATCGGGGTGGTTCTGCACGCCGATCTGGAGGATCGCCGGATCGATCTCCACGGCGTCCACGTGGCCCGCGCCGTGGGCCAGCGCGATGGCCACGTCCGTGCCGCTGCCGGCCCCCACGACCAGCACGTTCTGGTACGTCCGGCCGGGGAACCACTTGTAGATCTGCGTGTAGAACGGTTCCTGCGGGCCGTTGACGGGGTGGAGCGCCTGGTGGGGGATGCCGTTGACGTTGACTTCCATGACGTTGTTCTGGTCGATGTAGGTCGTGATGCGGTAGTAGGGCGACCAGATGTCCCCGCCGGCCACGTTGGCCATGACGACCCACAGGGTGGCCACCATCGCGACCCCGCTGACCAGCCCCCAGGCCGAGGCCCCGTTGCCCAGGGCCAGGAGGAGCAGCAGGACCGCGACCACGCCGAACCACACGAGGGGGTTGGTGCCGGCCGCCGACAGGGCCGTGAAGGCCACGATGCCGGCCATCGACCCCAGGATGTCGGTGGCATAAGCGCGCAGCGGCGGCAGGCTCTTGAGCAGCGGGCCCAGGGGCAGGGCCAGGGCCGCCATCAGGCCGGTCACGAGCAGGAACACGAAGGGCAGGACGAGGAAGTTGATGTTGGCCGAGTTGCTTTCGGCAAGCCCGAAGAACAGCTCGTCGGGCGAGCGGACCTGCACGTTCAGCTGGGCCTGGTAGATGAGCAGCACCACGCCGAACAGCAGCAGGGCGAAGGGCGACAGCGGCAGCCGACGTCCGTTGCGCCCGGCGATGATGCCCAGGCCGATGCCCAGGAAACTGCCCATCAGCACGAAGTTGGAGAAGAAGCCGATGTAGATGACTTCCGAGGGGATCCAGCGGATGAACAGGAGCTCGACGAAGAGCAGCGTGCCGCTGGTCAGGAACAGCCGCACGCGCACGTCGGCCAGGCCGGGGAGGGCCGGCACGATCAGGCTGCGGGGGTTCGCGCCGCTCGTCGGTCGAGGGCCGCGCGGTTCGACCGTCGGCTGCACGCGGGGATTATCGACGGGAACGGAAGCCCGTGCGTTGCGCAGGAGCGCGCTACTCGTCGAGGGGGGCGACCCTGGCACGGGCCACGATCGTCGAGCGCCGCTCGGGGAACCGCTGGGCGGCCACGTCGCCGAGCAAGCCAAGGCCGAACGCCGGCAGACGCCGCTGCCACGCGCGCGCCAGGTGGGCCGTGGTGCGGACCTGGATGGCCACGAACCCTGCCTCCGAGAGCGCCTCGCGGACGCGCCGCGGGCTGTTGCAGGCGCCCACGAGCGGGTGGGCATCGGCGGCCGTCGCCTTGACCGTGCGCTGCAGCCGGCGTCCGACCGCCGGCGGCAGCGACAGGTAGGCGTTGACCAGGGGATGGCGCCGGTTGACGGTCGTCACGATCAGCGTGCCGCCCGGCCGCAGCCAGCCGTGGATGTGGCGCATCGCGGCGTCCGGGTCGGCGAAGTGCTCCAGGGTGAACGACGAGAGGACGACGTCGAAGCTGGCGGCGGGGAAGGCGTCGGGCATGGTGCACAGGTCGGCGACGCGAAACTCGTCGAGCCACGCCAGCGGTGGCTCGGGGGCGTGGATATCCACCCCCACCAGCCGTGCGATACGGGGGCGGAAGGCCGTCAGCGCGCTGACCCGGCCACAACCGGCGTCGAGGACCTCGGCCCCCGAAGGGGGCAGGGCATCGTCGATGAAGTGGTTCAGGACATCCGCGGTCGCGGGCCCCAGCCCCAGACGCGGCAGGACGGCGAGCCGTCCCTGGGACGAGGCGAGGGGCGTGGCGCGCTCCAGGCCGGTCAGGCGGCCGACGGCGCCGGGAAGGGCGCGGTGGGGACGGCTGGCGTCACGGGCTCGACCGTCTCCAGCCACCGTTCCGCGTCGATGGCGGCGCGGCATCCGTCGCCGGCTGCGGTCACGGCCTGGCGGTAGCGGTGATCGTGGACGTCCCCGGCGATGAAGACACCCTCGATCCGCGAGCCGGTCTCGTCGTGCACGACGAGGTAGCCTCGCTCGTCGACCTCCAGCCAGTCGCGGAAGACCGATGTGTTGGGTCGGTAGCCGATGGCCACGAAGAGCCCGTCCACCGGCTCGTCCGTCAGGTCCCCGGTTCGCGTGTCGCGCAGGCGGAGACCCGTGACCACCTGGTCACCTACGACCTCCTCGATCGCGCTGTGCCAGCGCACGCTGATCTGGGGGTGCGCCAACGCGCGGTCCCGCATGATCTTGCTGGCCCGGAAGTCGCCGCGGCGGTGGATGAGCACGACCTCGCTGGCGAAACGGGTGAGGAACGTGGCCTCCTCCAGCGCCGTGTCGCCGCCGCCCACGACCGCCACCTTCTTGCCCCGGAAGAAGAACCCGTCGCACGTGGCGCAGGCGCTCACGCCCTTGCCGCGCAGGCGCGTCTCGGAGTCCAGGCCCAGCCACAGCGCCGACGCGCCGCTGGCCACGATGAGCGCCTGGGCGTGGTACTCCACGCCGGCGGCCCACAACCGGAACGGGCGCGACGAGAGGTCGACGCGATCCACGTCGACATCCACGATCCGCGATCCGAACCGCGTGGCCTGCTCGCGGAACAGGCCCATGAGCTCGGGGCCCTGGATGCCGTTGGGGAAGCCCGGGTAGTTCTCCACGTCGCTGGTGATCATCAGCTGGCCGCCCGGCACGTAGCCCGCCAGGACCACCGGCTCCAGGTTGGCGCGGGCGGCGTAGATGGCCGCGGTCAGCCCGGCCGGCCCCGACCCGACGATGACGACCTTGGCCTCCACGGGGCCACCACCGGCCCCGTCCGTGGCCTCCGGGGACGTCGGGCGAGGCACGCTCGCGGCCGTCGCGGCCCCGGCCCCGTCATCGATGATGCTGATCCCGGGCAGCCCGGAGAATGGCCCTGTCATGGGGCGATCGTATCACGCATCGATACCCCGGGGGAGTATCTCACGGGATCGGGCTGGGTGAGCCAAGGTCCCGGATCTGGGGGATCACGTCGCGGCCGATCAGCTCCAGCCTGGCCAGCTCCGCGCGGTCGAGGCTGAAGATGGTGTGCTGCGAACCGGCGTCAGCCCATGACCCCATGCGGTCGACCAGCTCCGTCGCGGAGAGGGGCCGCGTGTCCGAGGTCCCCGCCACGCGGACATCGAGTCCGGCGAGGTTGGTCTTCTCGATCGTGGTGTAGTCGCGACCCACGTTGTCGCAATGCTCCTTCAGCACGGCCAGCTTGTGGCGGATGTTGTCGGGGCCGCCGAAGATGTTGCACCCGTCGGCGTACTGGGCCACGAGGCGCAGGGTCTTCTGCTCGCCCCCGCCGCCGATGATGATCGGCGGATGCGGCCGGGTCAGGGCCTGCGGGCTGTTGAGCGGGCGGCCCGCCACGAGGTGCGTGCCCTGGAACGGTGCCTCGGAGCCGCGCGGGCCTTCCCACATGGCGTGGGCGAAGCGGAGCGTGTCCTCCAGCCACTCGAAGCGCTCCTTGAGCGAGGCGAAGGGGAAGCCCAGGCCGCGCGACTCCTCCTCGTTCCAGCCGGCCCCGATGCCGAACCAGGCGCGCCCTCCGGAGAGCACATCCAGGGTGGTCACCGCTTTGACCCACAGCGCCGGCTCGCGGTAGTGGATGCCGCCGACCATGAGCCCCAGGACCGCTCGCTTCGTAAGCGCCGCGGCGAAGCCCATCGCGGTCATGCCCTCGAGCATCGGTTCCTCGGGCCGCCCGACCCCGCGGATCTGGAAGAAGTGGTCCATGACCCAGATGGAGTCGAAACCGACCTCATCGGCCGTCCGCACGACCTGGGCGAAGGTGGGGCCGATGGCCTGATCCCCGCCGGGCCAGGAGAAGCAGTCGATCTGCAGCCCGATCTTCATCGGGCGGAGGGTACCCGAAGTGGGCCGCGGGTCCTGATCAGGGGAAGAGGTCGCTGGCCCGGTCCATCAGGACGTCACCCCCGATCGACCCGTCGCCGACCGGCAGGACCGCGCCGCGGACCAGGACGACCGGCCGGCCGCTCGTCTTGCCCGAGGCCAGCTCGGCCGCGGAGGCGATCTCGTCGGCCACGGCCACCACGGTCGAGCGCATGATCCGGCCCGCCGTGTCGGGCCGGCCGCGCTGGTCATCGAGGGGTCCGAAGCCGGCGATGCCGAGGGCCACGTCGACGATGCCCCACCGCCACGGCCGCCCGAACGAGTCGCTGATGAGGACGGCCGGCGCCCCCGCGGCATCGAGCCCCATGAGCGCCCCCACGCGGACCCGCAGGTCCCGCGCGGAGGCGTCGGGGTCCGCAGGCAGCAGCGTCACCGTGTCGGCCGCGACGTTGGAGGCGTCGACGCCGCCGTTGGCGCACACGAAGCCGTGCCGGGTGCGCGTGATGAGGACGCCCCGCTCCATGCGCACCACGGCGGCGGCCTCGCGCAGGACGACCTCCACCTGTCGGGGATCGCGGTCCCATCGCTCGCCAAAAGCAAGGGCTTCCGGCCGCGGGGTGACCGTGCGCAGGTCGACGACGGCGCCCTCCGCCTTGGAGACGATCTTCTGGGTCACCACGAGCACGTCACCGGCCCGCGGGGCAAGGTCGGGTTCCGCCGTCACCAGCTCCCGCCAGCTGGTGGCGATGAGGGCGGCCAGGTCGTCGCCCTGGCGGATCTCGGGCAGCGCGGGGAGGGCGACGGCGAGCAGGCGATGCACGGCCGGGATGGGGGCGCTCAGACGGAGGCGACGGAGGCCGCGCCGAGCGCCTCGAGCTCCGCCAGCCGGGCTGGGTCCAGGCGCACCAGGTCGGCCGGCGTGTCGAGGTCGAAGCCGACCACCGGATCGACCACGAGCTGGACCGTGGCGTGGGCGTCGCGCGCGGCCCGCAGGTGGGCCTCGAGGCTGCCCGGGCCGAAGTGCGGCTCGATGATGTCGGGCGGGCTCAACAGCAAGGCGTTCGTGCCGTCCCGGGCATCTGCCGCGGCGATCACGGCCAGCGGCGCGCCCGTACCGGCCGCCATGGCCGCATCGGCCGCGTCGAGCAGGCGGTCGAGGGCCGGCACGTCGAGCATCGGCAGGTCCGCCGGCAGGATCAGCAGGGCCGTCGCGCCATCGCCCATGGCGGCCGCTCGGGCGTCACGGATCGCCTCGTTCAGGCCGTCGCCCACCTGGACGACCGCATGCGCCCCCGAGGCCGTCGCCAGCGGGCCGACCTCCGGGTCGGGGCTGACCACATGGATGGCCGTCGCGAGGCCCCACGCAGCGAGGACCGCCAGCTCATCCCGGAGCATGCCGGCGATCAGGCCTTGCCGCTCCTCCGCGTCGAGCGCCTCGCCGAGGCGCGCCTTGCCCCCGGCCAGGGTGCGGACGGGGACCACCACGTGCAGGCTCGTCAGATCGGCGTGCGGGGAACCGGACGCCTGGCGCGAGTGTCGGGGCGACGCGGCCACCCCGCCATGGTAAGGGCCCGCCATCAACCGCCGAGGGCAAAGGCCACGGTCGCGCTGGCGAGCCGGGCGCGGGCTGCGTCATCGACCATGATCGTGTCGGTCACGAGGATCCGCAGGCCGAGCGCGGCGATGGACGGGCCCAGGTCACGGTCCGCCTCGTCGATGACGAAGCCGTCCGCCAGCCCGACATATCGGCGGGCGACCCCGAGCGCGCTGGCCTCCGCACCAAGCGAGCGCAGCATGCGGTCGGCCGGCCCCTTCAGGGCGTGCCCGCCGACGATGGGTGAGACGGCGACCACCGGCACGCCCCGGTGGCGGGCGTGGTCCAGGGCGGCCCGGATGCCCGGCACGGCGAGGATCGGCTCGATCGACACGATGGGGTTGGATGGGGCGATGACGATCGCCCCCGCTGCCCCGATCGCGGCGATGGCCTCCGGGGAGGCACTCGCGGTCGTGGCTCCATCGAAGCGCACCTCGCGGACCTCCGGGGCCTGGTGGAGGCGCACGAAGTAGTCCTGGAAGTCGAGCCAGCCGTCGTCGGTCCTGACGCGCGTCCGGACGGGGTCGTCGCTCATGGGCAGGACGGGCCCGGCCAGGCCGAGTGCCGTCTGGAGGCCCAGGCAGACCGGTGTCAGGCGCTCGCCGGCCCGCAGGCGGGCCGTCCGCACCACGTGCGTCGCCAGGTCGCGGTCGCCCAGCCTGAACCACGTCGGCTGGCCGTAGCGCGCCAGCATCTCCGCGGCGGCGTAGGTCTCCCCGGCGAGCCCCCAGCCCTGGACCGGGTCGGCCAGGCCGGCCAGGGTGTAGACGACGGTGTCGTGGTCGGGCATCACGGCCAGCCCGTGCAGCTCCAGGTCGTCGCCGGTGTTGACGATGACCGTCAGGTCACCGGGCGGGAGCACCTGCTGCAGCCCCTGGGCCAGCTTGGCCCCGCCGACGCCGCCGGCCAGGGCCACGATGGGCACGATCAGGCCGCCTGGACGGCGCGGCGCCGGTCAGGCGTGCAGGGCGGGCAGGACCTCCCGCCCGAAGGCCGCCGCCCACTCGGCCTGGTTACGGCCCACGTTGTGCAGGTAGATCTTGTGGAAGCCCATGTCCACGAAGCGCTGGATCGCCCGTCGATGGGCCTCCAGGTCGCTGCTGATGAGCATGCGGCCCTCGAAATCCTCGGGTCGCACGATCTTGGCCATCTGGGCGAGATCGTGGGGCGAGCGGATGTCCTGCTTGGGGAACTTCATGCCACCGTTGGGCCACTCGACCATGGCGTTCTGCATGGCCGCTTCATCGGTCTCGGCCCACGAGAGATGGAGCTGCAGGATGAACTGGAACCTGGTCGGATCGTTGCCCGCCTCACGGCAGCCTTCACGGCATTTCTCGAAGATCATCTCGATCTTCTCCTCCGGCGCCCCCACGGTGATCAGGCCGTCGCACAGGGCGCCTGTCTTCTTGGCCGTGATGGGTCCGGCGGTCGCCACGTAGATGGGCGGCGGCGTGGCCGGCATCGTCCACAGGCGCATCGTCTCCATGCGGTAGTACTCGCCCTTGTGCTTGACGTCCTTGCCGCTGAAGAGCTTGCGCATGATCTCGATCGACTCGAACATGCGGGCGATCCGCTCCGGCGCCTCCGGCCAGTAGCCGCCCACGACGTGCTCGTTGAGCGCCTCCCCGGAACCCAGTCCGAGCCAGAAGCGGTCGGGGTACATGGCCGCCATGGTGGCCGCCGCCTGGGCGATGATGGCCGGGTGCTGGCGGAAGCTGGGGCAGGTGACGCCGGGCCCCACGTCTCCCTTGGTGCGTTCCGCCGCTGCAGTCATGAACGACCAGACGAACGCGGCGTTGCCCTGCTGGGGCACCCACGGCTGGACGTGGTCGGCGGCCATGATGCCGTCGAAGCCGGCCGCCTCGGCCGCCTGGCAGAAGCCCAGCAGCTCCTGCGGGGCGAATTGCTCCAGCATGGCCGCGTAGCCGATGCGTGCTCTGGTCATCACGCCTCCCCGTAGATGTGGACGGCGAGCGGCTCCAGGCGGAACGTGATGCGCTCCTGGCCGTCCCACCGATCGGTCGGCTGGCCGTAGCGACGGGCCAGCATCTGGATGTCCGCCATCGCCTGCGCGCCGGTCGCCACGGGCACGGCGCGGGCCTGGACCGTGACGTACGCCTCGCGTCCGCTCGGCGCGTCGGAGGCGTCGACGGTCAGGGCGACACGAGGATCGCGCTGGAGATCCGTCGGCCAGCGGCGGCCGACGCGTGAGTTGATCAGCAGCCCCTGTTCGTCGATGGCGTACCAGATGACCGCCTGGTGGGCCGCTCCGTCGGCGCCGAGCGTGGCGATGACGGCGTAGCGGCCGGGGATCTCCAGGAATCGCCGCGCGGCCGGCGGGAGGGCGATGGGATCGGACAACGCATCTCCACGTTCGAGTGACTTCCCGGCGATGGTAACGCGAGCGGCACATGGGGTCCCGCGCCGCTCGTGCCACATGCGCCATCGCGCGGCTTTGCATGGAGCGGCGACAGCGACGGAGGAGCGCTGCCTCGCCCGTCGTTTCGCTCGCGGATGCAAAGACCGACGCTGGCACGCCCTTCCAGCGGCGTTCCGGGCCCGTTGCTTCGTCGTTGTCGCCGCTACGTGCAAACGGCGGGCGCTGGCCGTTCAGATCGCGACCCGGCGACGTGCAGCTCTCCCCACAAGGACTTGGGATGCCGACGTATCGTTCCAGCGTGATGGCGTGTGCTTCCATCGCAGGGCCGTGGGTCGGACCGGAGTCCGACCTGTGAACGTCCGCCCAGCCGAAGCTCGGGATGTGGCGTTCATGGCCGCGATGCTGGTGGAAGCGGCATACCCCCCGTGGATCGACCCCAAGCCCACACCCGATGAGGCGCTCAGCAACCCCCATTCCGCTAGATATCTGCGCTCGTGGGGTCGCGCCGGTGACCTCGGTGTCATCGCCGAGGACCAGTCCGGTCCGATCGGCGCGGCCTGGTGCCGCCTGCTCCCGGCGTCCGAACCAGGGTATGGCTTCGTCGCGGAGGATGTGCCGGAGATCTCGATCGCGGTCCTGGCGGAGCATCGGGGTGAGGGCGTGGGCCGGCGGCTCCTGGCGGCGCTCATCGAGGATGCGTCGTCCCAGGGGATTCGAGCCCTCAGCCTGTCCGTCCACCACCTGAACCCGGTCGCCGTCCACATCTACGAGCGGGCCGGTTTCGTGCGCGTCGGCGGCACGGACACGATGCGGGTCATGCTCGTGACGTTGCCCGCTGGCGGCCTGCCGCGACGGCAGCGGGAACAACCACCAGGGCCAGCTTGACACCTTGACGGCTCGCCGCGTCTCGGCGGTGCCGACTGGTGCCAGTCGGGCCGAGGACTAGCCGGCGTTCACCGACGGACGTCGGGCCGCGTTGCGGCTCCGGCTGGCGGCTCGGGCGGCCGCCGACGGGGTCGGGTGGCCGGGCACGGGCCGGGCCGGCTGCGGGGTGTTGGCCGGCCGCCCCAGCATCCAGCCCTGCCCGTAGGTGACGCCGAGGCCGCGCAGCATCTCCAGGTCGGCGACCCGTTCGATGCCCTCGCCGGCCAGGTCCGCCCCGATGCGCCGCGCGAAGCCCACGAACGCCTCCACGAGAGCCTGCTTGGACGTCTGGCGGGCGATGCCGCGCACGATGTCGCGGTCGATCTTGATGAGCGACGGCTTGAGGGCGGCGATCAGGCTGAACGAGGCGTAGCCGGCCCCGGCGTCGTCCACAGCGAACCCGAAGCCGCGGGCGCGCAGCTGTCGGACGCGCCGCACGAGGGCCGTCAGGTCGGGGGCCGCCTGCTGCTCCGTGCATTCGAGCGTGATGTGGCGCGGGTGGATGCCGGTGGCGCGGCATCGCGCAGCCAGGGCCGCGGGCTCGAACCACGGTTCGGCCAGGCTGGCCGGCAGGAGGTTGATGGTGATGTGGTTCGGGATCTCGGGCAGGCGGGCCGTGCGGCTGAGGACTCGTTCGAAGATGAGCCGGTCCAGCTCGGCCGTGCGGCCCGTCTCCACTGCCGCGCGCACGACCTCGTCGATCGAGCCCGCCGCCGCCGAGGGGCGACACAGCGTCTCGTAGCCGATGGCGGTCATCGTCTCGAGGGAGACGAGGGGCTGGTAGACGATGCCGATGGCGTCGCGCCGGCCCAGCGCCAGGAACGCGTCCATGACCTTGTGATAGGCGGTCACGGGCGAGGTGAGCATGCCGACCCGGTCGGCGATGCCGGATTGCTGCACCGCATCGGCCAGGCCGGTCAGGTAACGCTCGACCGGCGGCAGCTGCATGTCGAGGGCGATCAGGCCGTAATCGGTCGGGCCGGCCATGGCTGCGACGACGGCATCGGTCATCGCCTCACCAGAGCCGATGATGACAGCGCCCGAGGCCAGCACGAGGTGGGTCGCGCCGGGCGCGCCCGCGGCGACACGCGCGACGAAGCGCTCGTCGCGTGACCACAGGAGCCGCTCTTCGTTCCGACTCGTCCGGTTGATGAAGCGCACGCAGTCCCCCTCGACGGCCCCACACGGCCGCGGCCCGGATCGTGCGCCGTCGGGCAGCCATCATCGCCCACGCTCGGGCCGTGGCGCGTGGTGTCAGCAGTACGCCCGGTGGCGGTACGTTCGTTCGCCGGACGTCAGGCCAGGTGCTCGCCCGCGGGAACGGCCACGACAAGACGGTTCTCCGGCGGGGCGAGCGGGCAGCTCCACCGCGGGTCGTAGGCGCACGAGGGGTGGTATGCCATGTTGAAGTCCAGGACCAGTTCGCCGGTCGACGCGTTCCCGCCATGATCGGCGCCCTTGATCGTGTCCAGGAGGTAGCGCCCGGCGCCATAGGTCTCGACGCCCGACGTGGCGTCGCGGAACGGCACGAACAGCCCGCCGCCGTAGCCCTCCAGCCAGAAGACCGCCAGCTGCTGCCCGGCCAGCGGCCCCGACAGGCTCACCCGGCCGATGCGCC
>DATBOX010000103.1:0-36603 GCA_036561685.1 Candidatus Limnocylindrales bacterium
GTCGGGGCTTCGTGCGCACCTGTCTATAATCGGCCGCGCGCGACGCGTTCGTGCGGTTGCGGGGGCGATTGGCTCAGTCGGTTAGAGCGCACGGTTCACATCCGTGAGGTCACTGGTTCGAATCCAGTATCGCCCACCACCATGACGCGCCAGGGTGCGGGGCCTTCGGCCCTGTCTTCGTCTTCGACAGGACGAGGTGACATGACGAGCCGGGAACTCCCCGTCGACGAGATCATGGCCATCCTGCCCGAGACGCCCCGGCGCATCGCCGCGCTGACCGAGGGCCTGACCGCGGCCCAGCTCCAGAACCCGCCCGAGCCCGGCGCGTGGTCGATCAACGACGTCCTGGCCCACCTGCGCGCCTGCCACGACGTCCTTGGCGGCAACGTCCTGCGGATCCTTGCCGAGGACACCCCGACCTGGAAGGGCATGAACCCGCGGGCCTGGTTGAAGCACACCGACTACCCGACGTGGGCCTTCGCCCCCGCCTTTGACGTCTTCCGGCGCCAGCGAGCGGACTTGCTGGGCGTCCTGGAGCCGCTGCCGCCGGAGGCCTGGGCGCGCTCCGCGATCGTCATCGGGATGATCGGCGAGACCTATGTCCGCAGCGCCCGCTACTACGCCGACTGGATGGCCGGGCACGAGCGGGCCCACTGGGCGCACATCCGCCGCCTCGTCGGTGCACCCGGGAGGCGGTAGCCTACGGTCGATGTCGAGCACGGAGCCTGCCGCCCGGACCATCGCGCCACCCGAGCGGACGATCATCCACGCGACCGACCTTGGCGGGGTGGGCGTCCTCAAGCACGGTGACCTCTACCTCCTGACCGACCTCTTCGGTGACATCCACCCCGGCACCCGCGGGCTCGGCCTCTACCGTGGGGACACGCGCGTCCTGTCGTGTGCCGTGGTGACCGTCGACGGCTTGCGGCCGGCCCTCCTGCGTGGCGACACCGCCGACAACTTCCGCGGCACCATCCAGCTCACCAATGCCGACCTGCGGCGCAACCCCGCCGACAAGATGGCGGGCGACTCGGTGCTGGCCCACCAGTCGCTCGGCATCACCCGCCACCGGGTCATCGACGGCGCGCTGCGCGAGCGCCTGGTCATCGCCAACTTCACGGAGCGCCAGGAGCGGCTGACCATCGAGCTGTCGCTGGCGGTCGACGCGGCCGACATCTTCGAGGTGCGCGGGTACGAGCGCGAGCGGGTCGGCACGAGCCTGCCCATCCTCGTGGAGCCGACCCGCGTCGTCTTCGGCTACCGCGGGCTGGACCACGTCCTGCGGCGCACGCAGGTCGCCTTCACCCACGGCGACGTCCGGCCGGCCGTCGACGGGAGGGGCACCGACGGGGCCGCCGTGGTCGTCCGGTGGCGCCGCACCATCGAAGCGGGTGGGTCCCTCGAGCTGGCCTGGACGGCCTGGGCGGATGAGCTGCCCGACGCCGACGGCGCGACGCCGCTGACCGAGAGTGCCGGCGGCGCGCCGCCGGTGAAGGAAGCGGTCCCCGCGGCCGCGTATCGCAGCTGGCGCGAGGGCATGGCCGGGGTGGCCACCGACTACGAGCCGTTCGACCGGCTCATCGGGCGGAGCGTGGCCGACCTGCGGCTGCTGCTGGACGAGGGACCTGGCCCGGGCGAGCACTACCTGGCCGCGGGCGTGCCCTGGTTCACCACGCTCTTCGGGCGGGATGCCCTCATCGCCGCGTACGAGGCCATCGCCATGCGGCCGGCCCTCGCCGTCAGCACCCTGGAGGTCCTGGCCGCCCGGCAGGCGACGGCCGACGATCCGGCCAACGATGCCAACCCCGGCAAGATGCTCCACGAGTTGCGGACCGGCGAGATGGCCCGCACCGGAGAGCTGCCCTTCGGCCGCTACTACGGCTCGGTCGATGCCACCCCGCTGTGGCTGATCCTCCTCGGCGAGACGTTCGCCTGGACCGGTGACATGGCCCTCGTGGACCGCCTGTGGCCGCACGCGCTGGCCGCCCTCGGGTGGATCGACCGCTACGGCGACCTGGACGGCGACGGGTTCGTCGAGTACCAGCGCCGCGCGCCGCTGGGCCTGCTGAACCAGGGCTGGAAGGACTCGCGGGACTCGGTGCGTGACCGGGCCGGCCACCCGGTGGAGGCGCCCATCGCCCTGGCCGAGGTGCAGGGCTACGTCCATGAGGCCAAGCTGCGCATGGCCGACCTCGCCCGCCGGCGCGGTGAGGATGAGTTGGCGGCGCGCCTGGAGCGGGAGGCGGCCGTGCTTCGGACGCGCTTCGACGAGGCGTTCTGGGTGGAGGACCTGGGCTATTACGCGATGGCGCTCGGGCGTGACCGCCGGCCGGCCGACGCGCTCACGTCCAACATCGGCCAGGCCCTGTGGGGTGGCATCGTCGCGCCGGCGCGTGCCCGGGCGGTGGTGGATCGCCTGACGCACGAGGACAGCGACTCGGGCTGGGGCATCCGCACGTACGCCGCCGGCCAGCCGGGCTACAACCCGCTCGGCTACCACACCGGGTCGGTCTGGCCGCACGACAACGCCCTGATCGTGGCCGGCATGAAGCGCTACGGCTTCGACGCCGAGGCGGCCGACCTCGCCTCGCGGATCTTCGAGGCGGCCCGCCACTTCCCCGACGGGCGCATGCCCGAGCTGTTCTGCGGCTTCGCGCGGCGGGAGGTGGACGTGCCGGTGCCCTATCCCGTGGCGTGCTCCCCGCAAGCCTGGTCGGCGGCGGCGCCGCTCCTGGTCATGCGCACGATGCTGGGCATGCGCGCCAGCGCGGCCGATGGGACCCTCGAGCTGTTCCGGCCGCACCTGCCGACCTGGCTGGGCAAGCTGACGGTGACCAACCTCCGCGTGGGCCAGGCCAGCGTCGACCTCCTGTTCCACCGCTGGCGTGGCGCGACGAGCGCCGAGGTCCTGCGCAAGTCGGGCCGCCTCGAGGTGATGATCCGCGTCTAGCGGGCCGCCGCCAGGCCCAGGCGGGCGGCGTACACGGCCTCGTAGCCGTCGACCATGCGCTGCGGCGAGAAGCGGTCGAGGACGGAGGCGCGGATCGCCCTGCGGTCCATCGCGGCCACCTCCGGCAGGCGCCGCACCAGGTCGTCGAGATCGTCGCCGAGGAGGCCGTCCAGGCCGTCGCGGACGATCTCCGGCAGGCCGCCCGCCCGCAGCGCGACGACGGGCGTGCCGCAGGCAAGCGATTCGATCGCCACCAGGCCGAACGGCTCGGGCCAGTCGGCGGGCATGAGCGTCGCGTAGCTCGCGGCGAACAGTTCGTCGCGGTCGGCCCCGTTCAGCTCGCCGAGCTCCTCCACGTCGGCCCCGCGCGCCTCGGGCAGGAAGACGTCGGCGTAGTAGGCCGACTCGTCCGGGGTCGCCGGCTCCTTGGAGGCGACACGGAGCGGCCGGCCGACCGCCTTGGCGATCCTGACCGCATCGGCGGGTCCCTTCTCCGAGGCCATCCGGCCGACGAAGCAGAGCGCCTCGCCGGGGTGCTCGCGGAAGGGGGCATCAGTCAGCGACAGGCCGTTGTGGACGACGTCCCAGGCCACCTGCGGCTGGGCCGACGCCTGGTCCCGGCTGATGGCCACCAGCGCGCCCGGCGCATCGGTGAGGAGGGCGGACGCCCACGGCTGGTCGATACGGCCGTGGAAGGTATTGACGACCGGCACCGAGAGGGCCCGGGCCAGGACCAGGCCGGCGAACTCGAGGTGGGCGTGGATGAGATCGAACGACGAGGCCCGCCGCAGGACGGCGTCCAGCGTCGCGATCATGTAGGCCGGACCGTCATCGACCCGGCCGAGCGGCCGCAGGGCTCGCTCGACGGTCGGGACCAGCCGCGACGTGGCCGTCGAGTCGGCGCTGGCGAAGAGCGTGACCTCGTGGCCGCGCCGCTCGAGCTCGCGCAGTAGCTCGTCGACGATCCGTTCCGTGCCCCCGTAGCCGCCGGGTGGCACGGCCTCCAGGGGCGGCGCCACCTGGGCGATGCGCAACGGCCCAAGCCGTCGGGCCGCCTCCGCCCGGGTCGCCTCCTGCGTGACCATGTCCGGCGCATCGTCCCACGGGGCGGCCGGTGGCGCGTTGCGCGCCGGTCGCGGCATGTCGCAGGCCCCTGGCACCCCCGGTGCGGCCGCCGCGCCTCCTATGATCGAGCCGTGATCCGCTTCGAGGGTGTCGGCGTCAGCACGGGCGGCGCGGTGATCCTCAGTGACATCGATTGGACCGTGCGGGCCGGCGAGCGCTGGGTCGTGGTCGGTCCCAACGGCGCCGGCAAGACGACGCTCGTGCGCGTGGCGGCCGGCTACCTGTATCCCACCCACGGCCGGGTCGAGCTGCTCGGCGAGACCCTGGGCGCGACCGACATCCGCGCCCTGCGGCCGCGCATCGGCTACCTGAGCGCCGCCCTGCGCGGCCTCGTCCGCGACGACCTGCGGGCGCTCGACGTGGTCGCCACCGCCGCCGCCGGCGCCCTCGACCCGTTCTGGACCCGGGGCCGCGACGACGGCGCACGAGCGGCGGCTCGAAGGCTGCTCGAGCGCTTCGGGGCCGGCGAGCTGGCGGAGCGGACGATGGGCAGCCTCTCCTCCGGCGAGCAGCAGCGCGTGCAGCTGGCGCGGGCATTGCTGCCCGATCCGGACCTGCTCCTGCTCGACGAACCGTTCGCCGGCCTCGACCTGGGCGGCCGCGCTCAGTTGCTGGCGGCGCTGGCTTCGTTGGCCCGCGAGGCGCGGCCCGCGGCCATGGTCCTCGTCGTCCACCACCTCGAGGAGATCCCCGCCGGCTTCGACCACGCGGCGGTCATGGCGCGTGCTCGGGTGACCGCCCACGGGCGGCGCGACGACGTCCTTACGGAGGCCGTCCTGAGCGACGCCTACGGCCTGCCGTTGCGCCTCGGCCGCGACCTCGACGGCGGCCTGCGGGTCCGAGAGGCCTGAGCGACCCGGTACCAAGCGCTGCTCCGGCCGGTACGCAAAGCCCGGCTGGCGGGCGCCATCCGGCATGCCATGCTCCGCCGACCACGAGGGGACGTGACATGAGCATCAGCCTCGACGGCTACACGATGAGCGGGCTGCTCCACGCGGCGTTCGACACCGCGGGGCGGCTCAGCGACGCCCTCGAGAGCGAGACGACGCTGCGGCTCGTCAGCGGCCGGCTGGTCCGCTTGGATGCCGGCGTGGCCGAGGACGTTGGTGGCATGGCCCTGCCGGTCGACGATCTCTGCCTCGTCGTGGCTGCCTCCGAGACGGCCATCCCCGGCCACCTGGCGTGGCACGACCTCGTGCTGACGGCCGGCCCGTGGCAGATCGAGGGGGCCATGCCGACGATGCCGGGCTTCGATCCGGGCCGGGCCCTGGCGCGGCCGCAGGGCACGTTCGTGTTGCTCCGCGACGTCCGCATCGGCCTCGCCGGGCAGCCCGGCGCCGAGGACAGCGTGCCGTATGGCTGGGTCAATCGCTACGTCGTCGACCGCGTCGAGGCTGACATCGACCTGGGCTTCTTCTTCCCCGGCGCCGAGGGCGCGAGCAAACCCACCGCCGTGCCGGGTTCGGCCGCCTGACCGACGCCGCGGGGCCGTGACCCCGTACCATGCGCGCGTGGCAGGACGCCCCGGACCACGCGCCGCCGCACCGCTCGCGCTGACCCTGGCCGTGGCCGCGTGCCTCGCAGGGTGTTCCGCCGTCGGCACGCCCTCACCGTCGCTCGCGCCGCCCAGCGCCACGCCGATCCCCACGGCGGCCGCGTCGGTGCCCCTGGACCTGTGCGCCAACACCGGCCCGGACTGCCTTCCGCCCGCCGGCCGGTACCTGGCCCAGCAGTTCCAGCCGCCCATCGGCTTCACCCTCGACGACGGGTGGGCCAACGGCACGTACGTCGAGCGGGCCATCCAGCTCGTGCGACCCGGCATCGACACGGCGACGCAGAGCCTGTCGATCGTCAGCGGTCAGCTGGATGGGCCTACCGGGACGGCCGCGGCAGCCGGCACGACCGCGGCCCAGTTCCTGGCCTACGTCCATGCGCAGAAGGGACTCACCGTCAGCGGCCAGGCGGCCCTGCTGGTCGGCGGCCTGGCGGCGACCCAGGTCGACATCAAGGTCGGCAAGGACAGCATCACGCTCTTCAACCAGCCCCTCAGCGGCACGCTGGAGGATCCCTTCGACCTGCGGGCGGGCGAGATCGCGCGGCTCGTGGTGGTCGACGTCGCGGGTCAGCGGGCGGTCTTCGTCATCGAGGTCTTCGGCACGGCCAGCATGCCCGACTTCCTGGCGACCGAGATCCAGCCCTTCCTGGCCAGCGTGACCTTCCCGACCCCCTGAGCCCGGCTGCCCGGGAGCGTTAGCGCCCCGGCACCAGCTGGCGCAGCACGAAGACTAAGTTGGCGGGCCGCTCGGCGAGCCGCCGCATGTACCACGGATACCAGGCCGTGCCGTAGGCGATGAGGCAGCGTGCCTCGTGGCCCTCTTGGGCCAGGCGGCGCAGGTCGGCTGCCCGGATGCCGTACAGCATGCCGATCTCGTAGCTCGCGCGGTTGATGCCGCTGCGCTCGGCCAGGGCCACGATCCGCTCCAGCAGGCCGGTGTCGTGCGTGGCGAAGGCCGTCCGCAGGCCGTCGCGACCGCGGCTCAGTTCGAGCATGCGCGCCGCCAGGGCCATGAAATTGAGGTCGACGTCGCGCTTGGCCGGGAAGGCCACGTCCGCCGGCTCGGCGTAGGCGCCCTTGACGAGGCGCACCCCGATGCCGCTCCCCGCGAGCGCCTCAAGGTCGGCGGCCGTGCGCCGCAGGTAGGACTGGAGGCAGACCCCCACCACCGCGCCCTCATCGCGCAGCGTGCGCACGAGGGCCAGCGTGCGGTCCACGTAGGTGTGGTCCTCCATGTCCAGCCACAGCATCCCGCGCGCCTCGGCCTGGCTCGCGGCGAGGCGGCGGGCGTTGCTCAGAGCGGCCGCTTCATCCAGGTCCAGCCCGAGCTGGGTGGGCTTGACCGAGATCTCGGCGCGCAGGCCCGCGCGCGCCACCTGCTGCAGGGCCTCGACGTAGTGGTCGGTGACCGCCTGCGCCTCGACCAGCGAGGTGAGGTTCTCGCCAAGGTGCGTCAGCCACACCCCGATGTCGTCGGCGCGGAGCCGTTCCGCGGCGGCCAGCGCCGCCGCCAGGTCCTCGCCGGGCATGAAGCGCCGCGTCGCCCGCCGTACGAAGGGCCAGCGCGGGACGCTCGCCCGCAGCCAGCCGTTGCGCGACGCCCACAGCAGGGCGGAGCGGAGCGGCGTCACGCCTCGGCGGCGAGGCGGCGCAGGACGGCCGGCAGGATACCGCCCTGGCGGTAGTACTCCACGTCGATGGGTCCATCCAGGCGCGCCACCGCCGGGAAGCTGCGGCTGCTGTCGTCCGCCGCGGTGACCTGGACGGTCACCTGCTGGTGGGGTCGCAGCCCTTCGGCCAGGCCGAGCACGTCGTAGCGCTCGCGGCCGGTCAGCCCGTGGGACTCGGCGCTCTCGCCCGGCAGGAACTCGAGGGGCAGCACGCCCATGCCCACCAGGTTGGAACGATGGATCCGCTCGTAGCTCTGGGCCAGCACGGCCCGCACGCCGAGCAGGACCGTGCCCTTGGCGGCCCAGTCGCGCGACGAGCCGGAGCCGTATTCACGGCCGGCGATGACCAGCAACGGCACGCCCTCGCCCTGGTAGCGCATCGCGGCGTCGTACAGGAACATCGCGTCGCCCGTCGGCTGGTGCGTCGTGTAGGGGCCCTCCCTGCCGTCGGCCAGGGCATTCCGCAGGCGGATATTGCCGAAGGTGCCGCGCATCATGACCTCGTGGTGACCGCGGCGGGCGCCGTAGCTGTTGAACTCGAGGGGAGGCACGCCATGCGCCTGGAGCCACGTGCCGGCCGGGCTCCACGGCGGGATGGAGCCGGCGGGGCTGATGTGGTCGGTCGTGACCGAGTCGCCCAGGAGGGCCAGGACCCGTGCCCCGGTCAGATCGCCACGGGGCCCCGGCTCGCGCTCGAGGCCGGCGAAGAAGGGCGGCGGGGCGATGTAGGTGGAGGCCGGATCCCACGCGTAGCGGTCGCCGTCGGGGATGGGCAGGGCGCGCCAGCGCTCGTCGCCGTCGAAGACGCTGGCGTAGATGTCGTTGAACAGCTCAGGCGAGATGGCCTCGCCGATGACGGCCCGGATCTCCGCCGGGCGCGGCCAGATGTCGGCCAGGAAGACGGGGCGTCCATCGCGGTCCGCGCCAAGGGGCTCGCGCGTCAGGTCGATGTCGACCCGGCCGGCCAGGGCGAAGGCCACCACCAGCGGCGGGCTGGCGAGATAGCTGGCCCGCGCGAGGGGATGGATGCGACCTTCGAAGTTGCGGTTGCCCGAGAGCACGGCGACCACGACCAGGTCGTCGGCCTCCACGGCCCGCGCCACGGCCTCATCGAGGGGCCCCGAGTTGCCGATGCAGGTCGTGCAGCCGTAGCCGACCAGGTCGAAGCCGAGCGACTCGAGCGGCGTCATGAGGCCGGCCTTCTCGAGGTAGCCGGTCACGGCCCGCGAACCGGGCGCCAGGCTGGTCTTGACGGTCGGGGCGACCGTGAGGCCGCGCGCGACGGCGTTGCGCGCCAGCAGGCCGGCCCCGACCATGACCGTCGGGTTGGACGTGTTGGTGCAGCTGGTGATGGCGGCGATGACGACCGACCCGTTGCCCAGCGTGAGGTGCTGCCCGTCGACCTCGACGGGGACCTGGCGGTAGCGCCGCGGATCGAGGGCGATCGCCGCCCTGGCCGAGCCATCCTGCAGGTCGGCCGCCGCGGCCGCCTGGTCGGGCGGGAGATCCCGCGTGTCGGCGGCCCCGCCCTCGTCGGTGAAGCGTGCCTCCGCCGCCCGTGTGTCGGACGTCTCCTCCAGCCCGTCGGGGAAGGCCCCCCGGAAGGAGGTCTTGAGGTCGGCCAGGTCGACGCGGTCCTGGGGCCGCCGCGGACCGGCCACGGCCGGGCGGACGGTGCCAAGGTCGAGTTCCAGCGTCGCGTCGAAGCGCGGTCCGGAGCCCGGCTCGCGCCACAGGCCCTGGATCTTCGTGTAGCGCTCCACGAGGTCCACCAGGTCGGCCGGGCGACCCGTGAGGCGCAGGTAGGTGAGGGTCTCGTCGTCGACCGGGAAGAGCGTGGCCGTGGCCCCGAACTCGGGGCTCATGTTGCTGATCGTGGCCCGGTCGGCCAGCGTCAGGCCGGCCAGGCCGTCCCCGGCGAACTCGACGAAGGCGCCGACCACGCCGTGCGCCCGCAGCCGCTCGGTCACCACGAGGACCAGGTCGGTGGCCGTGGAGCCGATGGGCAGTTCGCCGCTGAGGCGCACCCCGACGACGCGCGGCATGGGCTGGTAGAGCGGCTGGCCCAGCAGGACCGCCTCAGCCTCGATGCCGCCGACGCCGTAGCCCAGGACGCCGAGGCCGTTGATCATCGTGGTGTGGCTGTCGGTGCCAACGAGGGTGTCGGGAAAGGCCAGCACGGTCCCGTCCGCCGCCGTGCGGCGTGCCACCACAGTGGCCAGGTACTCCAGGTTGACCTGGTGCACGATGCCCGTGCCGGGGGGCACGACGCGCAGGTCGCGGAACGCCGTCTGGGCCCATCGCAGCAGCTGGTAGCGCTCGCCGTTGCGCTCGTACTCGCGCCCCACGTTGAAGGGGAATGCGTCGCCCGTGGCCCAGCGGTCCACCTGCACGGAGTGGTCGATGACCAGGTCCGCCGGCACCAGCGGGTTGATGCGGGCGGGATCACCGCCCAGGTCGGCCATCGCGTCGCGCATGGCGGCGAGATCGACCACGGCGGGCACGCCGGTGAAGTCCTGGAGGATGACGCGCGCGGGCAGGAACGGCAGCTCGGCCTCGATCGCGGCACCCGGCTGCCAGGCCGCCAGCGCGGCCACGTCACCGGCGTCCGCCAGCCCGCCACCGGCGTGGCGGAGGAGGTTCTCGAGGAGGATCTTGACGGTCATGGGCAGCCGGCCGAGATCGGCCGCGCCGCTCGCCTCGAGGGGGGCGTAGGCGACCGTGGAGCCGTCGGCCAGGGTCAGGCGTCCGCGCGCCGCAACGCCGTCGGGTGGGGTCGAAGATGTCATCGTCGGGGCCTCCTCGGATCCCGCGCACCGGCGCGGGCGGGTCGGCGCCTGACGGGTGTGCCCGCCTCGGGTCGAGCGTGCTTGACCAGCCGAGTATACGCCGCGCGTGGCAGCATGGAGGGCATGGCCGGCTTCCCCGTCCACGATCACGGCGACCGCGTCCTGGCCGATGTCCACGCCCGGGCGCACGCGGCCGGGCGCGCCCATCTCCACGCCCGCGGCGACGACGATCCCGACGCCCCGCCGCGCCTTGGCATCATCGGCGCGGGCCACGTCGGGCTCGTCCTGGGCCGGGCCTTCACGGCCGCCGGCTGGCCGGTCGTGGCGGTGGCCAGCCGCGACCCCGAGCGGCGGGCCCGGTTCCAGGCGGCCGTCCCCGGCGCCCGGGCCTACCCGGAGGCCACGCCGGTCCTGGACGACGTGGAGATCGCCTTCCTGACCGTGCCGGACGACGCCATCGCCACGGTGGCGGCAGGACTGCGCCTGTACGCCGGACAGGGGCTGGTCCACACCAGCGGCCTGGTGCCGGCCGCGGTGCTGGCGCCGGCCCTCTCGGCGGGCACCCTCGCGGCCTCGTTCCATCCGCTCGTGGCGTTCGCCAAGGAAGAAGAGGCGCTGGCGGCGCTACCCGGGGCCACGGTCGCGCTCGAGGGCGACGAGCCGCTGGTGTCCATGCTGGCTGAGCTGGCCGTGGCCATCGGCGCCCAGCCCGTGCGGGTGCCGGCGGGCGCCAAGGCCGCCTACCACGCCGCCGCGGTCATGGCTGCCGGGGCGGAGATCGCGCTGCTCGACGCCATCGTGTCGCTGGGCCGTGGGGCGGGGCTTGACGAGGCAGCGTCGCTGGCCGTCTACCTGCCCCTCGTCAGGCAGGCCCTGGCCGGGGCGCAGACGCTGGGCGTCAGGGCGGCCCTCACCGGGCCCATCGTGCGGGGCGACGTGGGGACCGTCCGGGCCCACGTGGAGGCCCTCGCCCGACTGGCCCCGGACACGCTGGACCTCTACCGCGCCACCGCCGAGCGCGAGGTGGCCATGGCCGTTTCGGAGGGGCGTCTGAGCACCGAGCAGGCGGCCACCATGCGCACGGTCCTCGCCGCGGGGGGATAGGCGGCCAAGCCAGGCTTCCGTGCAGCTGGTCGGCAAGATCGCACGTCAAGTCGACACGCCGCCCGTCTGCGTCCTGGCCGGGCGCCTCCGGATGCGCCCATGAGCCTCCCGGGACGGGAAGTGGCAGGCCCCGGACCGCACCGACCACGCGCCCCGAGGCGGTGCCTGCCCCGAACCGACCCGATCCGGCCTGGCGCCCCGGGCTGCCGACCCGTGGCTGGCGCGCAGGATGCCGGACCCTGTGAACAGGATGCCGGACCCTGTGTACTTGACGTGCGAATCGGTGGACCCCACGCGCGGGGGCGCCGCGGGCGCTCCGGGCCCCACCCAGCCCGGCGCGTGCTGGCACCGGCGCGGTACCCGGCGGTGTGTTGCATCGCGGCGTGGGCGCGTTACCATGCGAGCGATGCACAGCAGCGTTGCCGCCATCCGGGGCGCACGGGTCAGCGCCCGCTTCGTTCGGCCGTCCGCACGCCACCGCCAGCGCCAGCTGGGGTTGCAGCGGAGCGACCTGACACGCCTGCTCCAGGCGACGCATGCCCAGCCCCTGGCACCCACTGCGTCGCTCGTCGATCGCCTGCACGGCCGCCACGGGATGGTCGTGGCTGAATCTCCGACTCGGGCCATCGCCCCGCTCCGCCGGGCTGCTGTGGTCAGCTGGGCGACCGGGCCGGTGGCGCTCTCGCGTCGCCCGCGGCCCTACCGCGCGGCTCCGTGGCGCGGCTGACCGGGAAGTCGCGACCGCGCCTGCGCAACGCGCAGGCCACGTCAGCCGGGGGGATCGTCGTCCGCGTCGGCCAGGGCCGTCACGAGCTGGTGCTCGGCCTGCGCCGCCTCGACCGTGACCGCGAGCTGTGGACGCTGCCCAAGGGCACGCCGGAGCCGGGCGAGACCATCGAGCAGACGGCCCTCCGGGAAGTCGGCGAGGAGACCGGCCTGGGTGTCCGCATCGTCGAGCCGGTGGGCGAGATCGATTACTTCTTCATCCAGGACCGCGTGCGGATCCACAAGACCGTGCACTACTACCTGATGCTGCCTGAAGGGGGCGATATGGCCAGGCACGACCACGAGTTCGACGAGGTGGCCTGGATCCCCCTTGACGAGGCCAACGCGCTGATGCGCCACGAGACCGAGCGCCAGATCGTGGCCCGCGCCCGCCCCGCCATCGAACGCATGCTGCCCCTCACGATGGCGGCCGCCTGATGCGCCGCACCTCGCTCTACGACCGGCACGCGGCGGCCGGCGCGCGCCTCATCGAGTTCGGCGGCTGGGAGATGCCCGTGCAGTACACGGGCATCCTCGAGGAGCACCGGGCCGTCCGCCAGGCGGCGGGCCTGTTCGACCTGTCGCACATGGGCGAGCTGTACGTCGAGGGGCCGGGGGCTGCGGCGGCGCTCGCCTACGCCCTCGTCTCCGACCCGGGCCGGCTGGCCATCGGCCGTGCGCAGTACTCCCTCATCTGCGCCCCCGACGGCGGCCTCATCGACGACCTCATCGTCTACCGCCTCGCCGAGGAGCGCTTCTTCGTGGTGCCCAACGCGGGCAACCGGGAGGTTGTGACGGAGGCGGTGCGCGAGCGCCTGGCCGGCTTCGAGGCCCGGCTGGACGACGCCTCGCTGCGGACCGCCCTGCTCGCCGTCCAGGGCCCGCGCGCCCAGGGCATCGTCGCGCCGCTGGTCGACACCGACCTGGGCACCCTGCGCTACTACGGCATCACCCAGGCCCGGGTGGCCGGCACGGACGCCCTGCTCGCCCGGACCGGCTACACGGGCGAGGACGGCTTCGAGCTGTTCGTGCCATGGGACGCGGCCCCGCCCCTGTGGGACACGCTGATGGCGCAGGGCAGCGGCGTCGGACTCGTGCCGGTCGGGCTGGGGGCCCGCGACACGCTGCGCCTGGAGGCCGGCATGCCCCTCTACGGCAACGAGCTCGACCGGACGGTGAACCCGTTCGAAGCGGGGCTGGGCCGGGTCGTCCGCCTGGACAAGCCGGGCGACTTCGTCGGCCGGGCGGCCCTGGAGGCGGTCCTGGCGCGACCGCTCTCGCGGACGCTCGTGGGTCTCGTGCTGCGGGAGCGCGGCGTCGCCCGCCACGGTTACCCGCTCTTCGCGCCCGCCGCCGCGGCCACCCCCACGGGCATCGTCACGAGCGGCAGCGTGTCGCCGACGCTCGGCGTGTCCATCGCCATGGCCTACGTGCCGCCCGAAGCGTCGGCAGTGGGTACCATGGAGGCGGTCGCCATCCGCGACGGCCGCGTGGCCGCGGAGGTGGTGGCTCTGCCCTTCTACGTTCGGCCCCGCTGACAAGGAGTCGTGCCCGTGGACGTGCCCGACGGATTGCGCTACACCGACGACCACGAGTGGCTCCGCGTGGAGGGCGACGCAGGCCTGGTGGGCATCACCGCCTATGCCGCCGACCAGCTGGGGGACATCGTCTTCGTGGAGCTGCCGGCCGTCGGCGCCCGCTTCGAGCGCGGCAAGACCTTCGGCGTGGTGGAGTCGGTGAAGGCCGTCAGCGACCTGTTCGCCCCCGTCGCCGGTGAGGTCACGGAGGTCAACCCGGCCCTGGCCGATCAGCCCGAGCTGGTGAACACGGAGCCGTACGGCGCGGGCTGGCTGGTCCGGTTGCGCCTCAGCGACCCGGCCCAGGCGGACGCCCTCAAGGACGCCGCGGCCTACCGCGAGATGACCAAGGCCGGCTGACCCGATGCCCTATGGCCCGCACACCGGGGACGATCGGGCGCGCATGCTCAAGGCCCTCGGGCTGACCTCGGTCGAGCCACTCTTCGCCGACATCCCGGCCGCCGTCCGGGCTCATGGCCTGGACCTGCCGGGCCCGCTGCCGGAGCTGGAACTGGCGCAGCGCCTGGAGACGCTGGCGGCGCGCAACCGCACCGACCTGGCCAGCTTCCTGGGGGCCGGTGTCTACCGCCACTACCTCCCGCCGGTCGTGGACCAGATGCTGCTGCGGGGCGAGTTCTACACGGCCTACACGCCCTACCAGCCGGAGATCAGCCAGGGCACCCTGCAGACGATCTACGAGTACCAGTCGATGCTCGCGGAGTTGACCGGCCTGGACGTCGTCTCGGCTTCGCACTACGACGGCGCCGCGGCCACAGCCGAGGCCGCGCTGATGACCGTCCGGGCGACCCACCGCACCCGCGTGCTGGTCAGCCGGGCCGTCCACCGGCACTACGTGGAGACGACGCGGACCTACTTCCGCGGCGCCGAGCTGACCCTCGACGAGCTCCCCACGCGGGACGACGGCACGACCGACCTGGCGGCCCTCGAGCGTGAATTGGCGGACCAGAGTCGCCCGGTGGCCGGCGTGCTGATGGGCCAGCCCAACGCCTTCGGGCTCCTCGAGCCGATGGCGGACGCGGCCCGCCTGGCCCACGCCGCGGGCGCGCTCTTCGTGGCGGTCGTCGAGCCGGTGTCGCTCGCCGTCCTTGCCCCACCCGGCGCGTATGGTGCCGACATCGCGGCCGGCGAGGGCCAGCCCCTCGGCATCCCGCCGCAGTACGGCGGGCCCTACCTGGGCATCCTGGCCTGCACGCAGCCCCTGGTGCGGCAGATCCCCGGCCGGCTCGTCGGGGCCACGACCGACGCGGACGGGCGGCGAGCCTTCGTCATGACCCTTCGCGCGCGCGAGCAGGACATCCGCCGCGAACGCGCCGCCAGCAACATCTGCACCAACCAGGCCCTGTGTGCCCTGGCCGCCACGGTCTACCTGGCGACGATCGGGCCGCACGGCCTGCGCGACGTCGCGGCCGCCGGCGCGGCCCGCGCGAAGCAGCTCGAGGACGCCCTGACCGAGGCCGGGGCACCGCGCCTGCATGCGGCGCCGTACCTCAACGAGTTCGCCATCAGCGTGCCCGACGCGGCCCGCGTCCACGACGCGCTGCTGGCGCGTGGCGTCCTCGCCGGGCTGCCGCTCGGCACGTGGTACCCGGACGATCCGCTGCTGCGCGAGTCCCTCCTGGTGTGCGCCACGGAGGTGACCACCGACGACGAGATCCGGCGCTTCGGCGACGCCCTCCACGACATCCTGGCCGACGACGCCCAGGATGCCGCGGCGCAGGCCGGTTCGGGGCGCTACGCCCCGCAGGCGGCCCGGTGATGAGCGTCGAGCCGGTGGGCGGGAGTGGGCAGGCCGCGCCGAACCTCGGGCCGCGCAGCGCCGTCGGGCCGTCGCTGCAGCCCACGTTGGCCGAGCTGTCCCGGCCCGGCCGCGGCGGCGGGAAGATCCCGCATCCACCGGCCAACGCCCTGGCCGGCATCCCCGCCAAGCACCGCCGTGCCGCGGCGCCGGCCCTGCCCGAGCTCAACGAGCTGGAGGTGGTGCGCCACTTCGTCAACCTGTCGCACCTGAACTACGGCGTCGATACGGGCTTCTACCCGCTCGGCTCGTGCACCATGAAGTACAACCCCAAGCTCAACGAATGGGCCGCCCGCCTGCCCGGCTTCGCCGCCCTCCACCCGCTGGCGCCCGACGCCGTGGCGCAGGGCACGCTGGAGCTGCTGTGGGAGACCGAGCAGTGGCTGGCCGAGATCAGCGGCATGCGCGCCGTGACGCTCCAGCCGGCCGCCGGGGCGCAGGGCGAGCTGACCGGCATCCTCATGGTCCGGGCCTACCACGAGGCCCACGGCGATCACGAGCGGCGCGAGGTCATCGTGCCCGACTCGTCGCACGGCACCAACCCCGCCACGGCCTCGATGGCCGGCTTCACCACCGTCACCGTCCCCTCCGCGGCCGACGGCGGCGTGGACCTCGATGCGCTGCGTGCCGCGCTCGGGCCACACACGGCGGCCGTGATGCTGACCAACCCGTCCACCCTGGGCCTCTTCGAGGCGCGGGTCGTTGACCTGCTGGAGGCGGTCCACGCCGTCGGCGCCCTGGCCTACATGGACGGCGCCAACCTCAACGCGGTCCTCGGCAAGTTCCGGCCGGGCGAGGCCGGCTTCGACGTCATGCACTTCAACGTCCACAAGACGTTCTCCACGCCGCACGGCGGGGGCGGCCCCGGGGCCGGGCCGGTGGGCGTCGGCGAGAAGCTGCTGCCGTATCTCCCCGGCCCCCGCGTCGTGCGCGATGACGACGCTGCGTTCCGCCTGGAGCGGCGGGACGAGCGGCCCGCGTCGATCGGGCGCGTGCGCGCCTACCAGGGCAGCGCCGGTGTCTACGTTCGAGCCTATGCCTATCTGCGGGCGCACGGCGGGAGCGGCCTGGTGGAGGTCAGCGAGGACGCGGTGCTGGCCGCCAACTACCTCAAGTCGCGCCTCCGCGGCACCTACGAGATCCCCTACGACCGGCCCTGCAAGCACGAGTTCGTGGCCAGCGGGGAGGCGCTCAAGACGGAGACGGGCGTGCGCACCCTCGACGTCGCCAAGCGGCTCATCGACAAGGGCTTCCATCCCCCCACCATCTACTTCCCCCACATCGTCGAGGAGTGCCTGCTCATCGAGCCGACCGAGACCGAGTCGGTCGAGACGCTGGATGCCTTCGCCGACGCCCTGCTGGCCATCGTCGCCGAGGCGCGCGAGGATCCCGAGCTGGTCCACTCGGCCCCCCACACGGCGCCCGTGCGGCGGCTCGACGAGGCGACGGCGGCCCGCCAGCCCGACCTCCACTGGCGGCCCATGACCGGCGTCGAGACGCCCTGCCCGACCTGATCGCGCTCCGGCGCCCGGCAGCCCCGCCGCGCGTCGCGGGGTAGACTCACCGCCTCGTGGCGACCCATCGGACGCGTGGCCCCCGCCGCGCCCTCGTCGGCGGCCTTGCCGCGCTCCTCGTGCTGGCCTGCGGCAGCCCCACGCCCGTGCCCACGACGGCCCTCCAGCCCTCGCCGCTGGCCTCCGACCCGACCGCCCTCGACACCCTCCGCATCGGCGTGCCGGCCGACCCGACGGGCTTCATCGTGCCCTCCGCTGACGTGGCGACGCAGCTCGTGGAGGCCTTCCTCCAGGCGGCGCTGTACCGGCTGGATCCGCGGCTCGTGCCCCAGCCGGACCTGGCGGCCGCGGCGCCGGTGGTCGCCGCGAACGGCCTGACGTGGCGCGTCACGCTCGCCGCCGGCCGCCATTTCAGCGACGGCACGCCCGTCGCGGCGGCCGACGTCGTGCGCACGTACCAGCTCGGCCTCCAGCCGGACTGCCCCTTCGGGGACCTGTGCGACACGATCAGCGGGGCCCTGGCGAGGGTCGCGTCGCCGGCGGCGGGCGTGGTCGTCTTCACCCTCCGGCGGCCGTGGGCGCCGTTCGAGACCGACGTGCTGGCCCAGCTGCCGGTCCTGCCCGCGGCCGCGCTCGATGCCAGCCTGGCGCGCCTGGTGGCCGGGATCGGCGGCGTGACGACCCAGCGGGTGAGCGACCTGCTGGGGGCCATCCAGACCACCACGACCGCGCCGGCCTGCGCCGACACGCCGCCGCCCGCCGACTGCGACCCCGCGTTCTACGCCGCCAGCCTCAAGGCGCTGCTGACCGACGCGGGCGCGACGACCCCGGATGCGGCGTCCTTCACGGGCTCCGACGGGCAGCCCGATGCGAGCGCGTACGCGACCGTCCTGCTGGGCCAGCTCGAGGCGCTGGCCACGGTGCAGACGGCCACGGGGACGGATCGTGAGGCGGCCGCCCTTTCGCTGCTGGACCTGCAGGCCCATCCGATCGGCGCCGGACCGTTCGTCCTGGCCGGCCGGACGCCGGGCCGGTCGATCGAGCTGACCCGTTGGGGCGCCTCGCCGGGCCCCGGGGCGCCGGCGCACGTCCGGCTCGTCACGGTCGGCGACGCCAGCGTCGCCGCGACGGAGCTCCAGGCGGGCGACCTGGACTGGTTGCCGGAGGTCCAATCCGACGCGGCGCCGGGTCTGGCCACCTCGTCGCGGCTGACCGTGGCGGCCCGTCCCTCCGACACGCTGCGCCTGCTCGTCTTCAACGTCCGCCCGGGCCACCCCTACGCCGACGCGGCCGCTCGCGAGGCCTTCGCGGCGTGCGTGGATCCGAAGGCCCTGGCCGCCGCCGCCGCGACCGGCCACGCCTTCGCCGCCACGGACGTGCTCCCGCCGGGGTCATGGGCGGCCCGCGGCGACCTGCCGTGGCCGAACGGCGCGAGTGCCGCGCAGGCGGCCCTCACGGCGGCCGGCTGGGTCCGGGGGGGCGACGGGATCTACGCCAGGAACGGCGTCCGCCTCCAGTCGTCGATCGCGGTGCGGCCGGGTGACGACGTCCTGCTGGGCCTCATGACGGGTGCGGCCGCGCGCCTGCACGACTGCGGCATCGCCCTCGACGTGCAGGCCACGTCACTGTCCGGACATGACATCCTGAGCGCGCTGGAGTACCCCAACACGTTCGACACCTACCTCATGGGCCAACCCGCCGGACTTGATCCCGACGACGCCCTGGGGCGGCTGCTGGGGTCACGGGCGACGAGCGTCAGCCACCCGGGCGACGCGAACTTCGGCGGCTGGCAGGACCCCATGACCGACCAGCTGCTCGCCCAGGCGGTCCGCACGGCCGACCTGGCGGCCCGCGCGGCCGTGTACGGCCGGCTCGAGATGCACCTGGCCGGGCTGGTCCCGATCCTGCCCATCGCCTGGGACAGCGCCTACGCCGCCGTGGCGAAACGCCTCACCGACGGGCCTGCGGCGGTCGATCCGGGCACACCCGGGTATGAGCGTGACGTCCTTTCGTGGCGCCTGGGCGCTCCTTGACACTCGTCAACGGGGCGTACCTATAATGCCCCAGCGCTCGGGCCCAGCGTGGGAGGCGTCCGCGTGCGCGGACGCGATAGCGGGGCGCAGAGCAGAGGGGTGACCGGCCGCCGTCCCGGCGACCGGCATCGGACACAGGAGGTAGGAATACCGATGGGTCTTCGGACTCGCAGGGCGCTCGCGTTAGCGGCCTCTGCCATGTTCGTGGCAGCCGCCTGCGGCGGCACGGCCACATCCACCCCAACAGGCACGACTACGCCCACCGGAACACCGACGGCAACGTCGAGTGGGCCGGCCCCGTCGCCGTCGGCAACACAGTCAGCGCTCGACCAGAAGCTGTTCGCCACCAACTACGCGCCGAAGACGCCCTCCAGCACCGCCCCCACCGGCACCCTGCTGATGGGCGAGTGGCAGGCTGAGGACACCCTGAACGTCTGGTTCTCGACGTCGTACAGCGCCGTCGAAGCGACCCAGCCGGCCGAGCGCAGCTTCGTCGCCATCACCTCTGACGGCAAGTACGTCCCCGACCTGGCGACGACCGTGCCGACGCCCGCGAACGGTGGCGTCGTGGTCAACGGCACGACCTTCGACGTCAAGATCACCCTCAAGCCCAACCTCAAGTGGTCGGACGGCACGCCGCTGACCATGGACGACTTCGTGACCACCTATAAGTGGGCCACGGACAAGGCTCAGACCGGCTGCAACGCGTGCGCCGTGGGCTGGCCTGACATCTCCGGTATCGACGAGTCGACCGACAAGCTGACGGCGACGATCCACTTCAAGGATCTGTACGCCGGCTGGCTGGGCTTCCTCACGGGCGCCGGCCCCTTCCCGGGCGCGTACCTGAACTCCGTGCCCATCGCCAAGGCGTCGACCCTCTATCCGGTCAGCTCCGACATCTCGAAGGTACCGTTCGACGGCCCCTTCGTGATCACCAATGCCAGCAAGACCGAGATCGACTACGCGCCGAACCCCAACTGGGCCGGTGGCGTCAGCACGGCCCACGCGCCGTACCTGGCCGGTCTCAAGTTCGTCTTCTATGACTCCAAGGACGGCGAGATCGCCGACTTCCTGGCCGGCAAGCTCGACCTCGCGTTCGACATGACCCAGGCCGACTACCCGGCCGTGGCCAAGGTCGACCCGACCATCGGCAAGGCCGAGTCTGCCCCGGCGTGGCAGTACGAGCACCTCGACATCAACAACGACCCCAACCACACCCGCAACAACGACCTGTGGGATCCGGCCGTGCGCAAGGCGCTGGCCATGGCCGTCAACAAGACGGACATGATCAGCGTCCTGTTCCCCGGCCAGAGCATCCAGCCGGCCTGCTCGCCCGCCCCGCCAGGCCTCTGGTACGGCGTCGTCGAGACCTGCCCGGCCTATGACCCGACGGCAGCCCAGGCGGCCCTCACGGCGGCCGGCCTCGCCATCGGCTCCACCGGCAACTTCCAGTACCAGGGCAAGGACCTGAATCTCGAGCTCTGCACCACGTCGGGCAACCCGACGCGGCTCACCGAGCTGCAGAAGGTCCAGGGCTACCTGCAGGCCATCCACGTCAAGAGCTACGTCAAGACGGTCGACGCGACGAGCGCCCTGTTCGCCACGTGGGCCAAGACGACCCCCACCACGGACTGCAGCATCTACCGCGGTAACTACGACCTGGCGGACTTCGCCTACGTCATCACCGGCAGCCCGTACAACGACTACTTCTACACGTACGCCACGACCCAGTGGCCGGAGAAGGGTGACAACTCCGGGAGCAACGACACCCGCTTCAGCGATCCGACCATGGATGCTGCCATGGCGACCCTCAAGACGGCTGTCGACCTGCAGCAGCAGGCCGATGCCGCCAAGGCCGTCCAGGACGCCTACATCGCCGGCACGCCGGAGATCCCGATCTACTACCGCGCCGAGACGACCGGTGTCAGCGTCCACATCGGCAACTGGGCGGGCTACAGCCCGGCTGCATTCGGGCCGATCTGGAACGTCGAAGACTGGTACTTCATCCCCTAGCGGTAGCGACCACAACCCGTCCCGTAAGAGCGACGCGCTAGACGCGTCAAGGCACGGCGGGCGCGAGGAGACTCGCGCCCGCCGTTGCACATCCACCACCTGCGATCGCCCGTGTCGCGGCCGGGTGTATCGTCAGGCGGCTCGAGCCATCAGGCGGACGCGGAGGCCAGGTAGGGCAGAGGCATGACCAAATACATCCTCCGGCGGGTGATCCAGGCGATCCCGGTCATCTTCGTCATCTCGCTCGTCAGCTTCTGGCTGATGATCCAGGCGCCGGGCGGGCCTGAAGCGGTCTTCAACCAGAACCCCCACATCACCCACGAGCAGGTCCTTGCGTGGCTCAAGCGGTGGTGCCTCGAGCAGAACCCCGACGTCTTCGGCGTGGTGCGCGAGTACCTCGGCTGGGTCGGCATCTGGAACTGCGACGCCGGCAGCCTGTTCGCCGCGGGCGGCTTGCCCAACTTCTTCCCCACGTTCCTGGGCGGCGGCACCAACGGCATCATCCACGGTGACTTCGGGCTGTCGATCTTCTACAGCCAGCCCGTGTCCGACCTCATCCTGAGCCGCCTGCCGGCCACCCTGATCCTGATGAGCACGGCCACGGTCATCTGGATCTCCATCGCCATCCTCGCCGGCGTGACCGCCGCGGTGCGCCGCTACAGCCTGTACGACAACGCGGTCACGTTCACCAGCTACGTCCTCTACGCCCTGCCCACGTTCTGGCTGGGCCTGATGCTGATCTTCGCCTTCGGGGTGACCCTGCGCATCTTCCCGCCGCAGGGCATCATCGATGCGCGGTCCTCGCCGGCCCCCTGGGGCACGAATGCGTACTGGGCGGCCCTGGTGGCAAACCCGATCCCGAACCTGCTCGACATCGGGCGCCACCTCGTCCTGCCGGTGATCACCCTGGTGGCCGTCAGCGTCGCCGGGGACAGCCGCTTCGTCCGCTCGGCGATGCTGGACTCGTTGAACCAGGACTACGTGCGGACGGCCAAGGCCAAGGGCCTGCCCTCGTCGCGGGTCATCTTCCGCCACGCCTTCCGCAACGCCCTGCTGCCCATCCTGACCAACATCACCCTGGAGATCGCCGCCATCTTCTCCGGCGCCATCGTCACCGAGACGGTCTTCTCGTGGCCGGGCATGGGCCTCCTCTTCTACGAGGGGGTCAACAACCGGGACTACTTCCTGCTGATGGGCCTCGTCCTCATCGGATCGGTCCTGGTGGTGGTCGCCAACCTGGTCGCCGACGTGCTCTACGCCGTCGCCGACCCGCGCATCCGTTACGACTGAGGGCCGGGCCGTGGCCACCACCCCCAAGCTGACCTCCCCGGTCCCGGTCGTCGCTCCGGCCGTTGACGCCAGTGGCGCCATCGCCGTGGCGGACGTCGAGGTCGCCCTCGAGTCGCTCAGCCAATGGCAGCTCGCCTGGCGCCGCTTCAAGCGCCACAAGATGGCCCTCATGGGCCTCGGCATCTTCGGCGTGATGGTCGGCATCGCCATCCTCGGGCCGATCCTCATCCCCTACAACCCGCTCGACATCCCCGGCTCGCCGATCCCAGGCGGCACGGGACCGGCCGCCAACCACTTCTTCGGCACGGACAACAACGGCCGGGACGTCTTCACGATGGTCCTCAACGGGGCTCGCATCTCGGTCGCCATCGGCTTCTTCTCGATGAGCATCGCCGGCCTGACCGGCGTCATCATCGGCGCCGTGTCCGGCTTCGCCGGCGGGATCGTCGACAACCTCCTGATGCGGCTCGTCGACGTGCTGTTCGCCATCCCGTTCCTGTTCGTCATCCTGGTCGCCGCGCGCTTCTTCGGCCAGGGCTCGGTGGTGGCCCTCATCCTGATCTTCGGGCTGCTGTCGTGGCCACTCATCGCCCGGCTGGTGCGCGCCTCGTTCCTGAGCCTGCGCGAAGCCGACTTCGTGGAGGCGGCGCGGGCGGTCGGGGTCAGCAACGTGCGGATCACGTTCCGCCACATCCTGCCCAACGCCCTCGGGCCGGTCATCGTGGCCATGACCCTGCTGATGGCCAGCAACATCGTCCTGGAGGCCTTCGTCAGCTACCTCGGCTTCGGTATCAGCGAGGACCAGACGAGCTGGGGCAACGCCCTCTCCAACGCCCAGACGGCGCTCATCTTCGGCAACTGGTGGTGGGCCTTCTTCCCCGGCATGGCCATCGCCCTTACCGTCCTGTCGATCAACTTCATCGGAGACGGCCTGCGCGACGCGCTCGACCCGCGGGCGCGGCTATGACGGATCCGGTCCTTGGTCCGGGCGTCCCGCCCCCGCCGGACGTCCTGCTGGAGGTGCGCGACCTGCGCACCTACTTCCACGTCATGGACGGCACCGTCCCCGCCGTGGACGGCGTCAGCTTCTCGATCAAGCGCGGCGAGACCATGGGCCTGGTCGGCGAGTCCGGCTGTGGCAAGAGCGTGACCTCGCTGAGCATCATGCGGCTGCTGGACATCCCGCCGGCGGAGATCGTGTCAGGTGAGATCTGGTTCGACGGCCGTGACCTGCTGCGCCTCCCCGAGTCGGAGATGCGGGAGGTCCGCGGCAACGACATCACGATGATCTTCCAGGAGCCCATGACCTCCCTCAACCCGGTCTTCACGATCGGCGACCAGATCGGTGAGGCGGTCGTGCAGCACCGCCACGTCAGCAAGAAGGCAGGCCTGGATCGCGCCGTCGAGATGCTGCGCCTGGTCGGCATCCCCGGTCCCGAGCGCCGTGCCCGGCAGTACCCGCACGAGATGTCGGGCGGCATGCGCCAGCGCGTCATGATCGCCATGGCCCTCGCCTGCGACCCCAAGCTGGTGGTGGCGGACGAGCCGACCACGGCGCTGGACGTGACCATCCAGGCCCAGATCCTGGAGCTCATCAAGGCCCTCCAGCAGGAGAGCGGGGCCGCCCTGCTGCTCATCACCCACGACCTGGCCGTCGTGGCCGAGACGGTCCAGCAGGCGGCCGTGATGTACGCGGGCAAGATCGTCGAGACGGGCAGCGTGGAGGACGTGATCCTGCGGCCCAAGCACCCCTACACGGAAGGGCTGCTGCGCTCCATCCCCTCGCACGTGCCCAAGGGCCAGCGCCTGAACGTCATCAAGGGCACCGTCCCCAACCCGTTCCGGATGCCGACCGGCTGCCGCTTCGAGCCGCGCTGCCCGTATGCCTTCGAGCCGTGCCATGACTTCGAGCCACCACTCGCCGCGCCGCCGGCCGACCACAGTCAGCAGGTCGCCTGCTGGCTGCACGTGCCGGAGGCCCAACGGCCCGGCCGCGCGGCCGTAGCGCCCGCGCCCCCGGTCCCGACCGAAGCGTTCGTGCAGGTGGAAAGCGTGACCCGCCAGTGAGCGCGCCACCCGCCAGCACGGCCCCCGTGACGGGGGCGGCCGCGTCGAAGCCGGATCGCGAGGTCCTCCTGCAGATCCAGGACCTCGTCAAGTACTACCCCATCATGGGCGGCGTGCTGCGGCGTCACGTGGGTGACGTCAAGGCCGTCGATGGGGTATCCCTGGACCTCAGCAAGGGCGAGGTGCTGGGCCTCGTCGGCGAGTCCGGCTGCGGCAAGACCACGCTCGGCCGCACCGTCCTGTACCTCCAGAAGCCCACCTCGGGCAAGGTCGTCTTCGACGGACGCGACATGAGCACCCTGTCAGGCCGCGAGCTCCGCCGCATCCGCAAGCGGATGCAGATCATCTTCCAGGACCCCTACGGGTCGTTGAACCCGCGCATGCCCGTGCTCGACATCATCGGCGAGGGCCTCGTGGCCCAGGGCATCAGCGACAGCAGGGTGCGCATCAAGAAGGTCGAGGACGCCCTCGAGACGGTCGGCCTGCGGCGTGACTACACGCGCCGCTACCCGCACGAGTTCAGCGGCGGGCAGCGGCAGCGCATCGGCATCGCGCGGGCGCTCGTGCTGGAGCCTGACTTCATCGTCTGCGACGAGGCCGTGTCGGCCCTCGACGTCTCCATCCAGTCGCAGATCCTCAACCTGCTGCTGGACCTCCGCGAGGCGTTCGGCTTCACCTACCTGTTCATCGCCCACAACCTTTCGGTCATCGAGTACATCAGCGACCGGGTCGGCGTGATGTACCTGGGCAAGCTGGTCGAACTGGCCGATACGGCCGAGACGTTCAGCAACCCACGCCACCCCTACACGGTGGCCCTCCTGTCGGCCATCCCCGATCCGGACCCGCGGGTCCACAAGAAGCGACTCGTCCTGAAGGGCGACGTCCCGAGCCCGGCCGCCCCGCCGTCGGGCTGCCGCTTCCACACGCGCTGCTGGCTGCGCGAGCAGCTCGGCAACCCGGAGAACTGCAGCACGGAGGATCCGCCCTTCCGCGAGCTGTCGACGGGGCACCGGGTGGCCTGCCATTACGCCGAGCAGGTCTCGTCGGAACGGGTCTCGAGCGCGGCGGCCAAGGCGCCGGCGGTCGTCTCGGCGGACGTCGGCGATGTCGCCGAGATCCCCTTCCCGTCGCTCCAGCAACCGGGCCCACCGCCCGTGTAAGGCTCGCGCCTGGGCGGCCATCGGATGGCAGCCGCCCATAGCGCGTGGCATCATGTGCCATCCGCCGACGCCACCAGGGCGATGGTGGCGCGCCAGGTCCGCGGCCAGGGTGGGGGCCGACCGGCAGACGTTCTAGAGGAGGAACGGATGATCAGCAAACGCTTCGGCGCCCTGCTCGCCGTGCTGGGGCTCGCCCTCAGCGCGTGCGGCACCGCAGGGACCGCCACGCCCACCGCGGGCACCCCAACGAGCACGCCGGGGAGCGGCGCAACGGGCACGCCCGTCGCGTCCGCCTCGACCGCGCTGACCCCCAAGAACGGCGGCACGCTCGTCGTCGGCCTCGACGGCGACATGGTCTTCGCCGACCCCGCTATCGTCAGCGACAGCAACTCGTCATACGTCGCATCGCAGGTCGTGGAGGGCCTCGTCGGCCTGAAGCCCGGCACCGTCAGCGACGTCATCCCCGTGCTGGCCAGCGACATGCCCACCGTCAGCGCGGACGGCAAGACGTACACCTTCAAGGTGCGCACCGGCGTCAAGTTCCACGACGGCACCGACTTCAACGCGGACGCCGTGGTCACCAACTACAAGCGCTGGCAGGCCTTCCCCAAGGGCGAGCTGCAGGACAACGCCTACTACTACGGCGCCGTCTTCGGCGGCTTCGGGGCCGATTCGAACATCGCTTCGGTCACCGCACCTGACGAGACGACCGTGGTCTTCGTCCTGAAGAACCCGCAGTCGAACTTCCTGCTCAGCCAGACGATCCAGCCGTTCGGCATCCAGAGTCCGGCCGCCCTCGCCAAGGACAAGGCCGACACGGTCCCGCTCAAGGACAACAAGTACGCGCAGGGCCAGGGCGAGAGCATGGTCGGCACCGGGCCGTTCATGTGGAAGTCGTGGACGCCGGGCGTGGAGATCGACCTGGTCAAGAACCCCAATTACTGGAACCCGGACGGGGTCGCCCACCTCGACGCCATCGCCTTCAAGCCCTTCCAGGACCAGACCTCGAAGCTGCAGGCGCTCCAGTCCGGCGGCATCGACATGGCCCAGACGGTCGCCCCGTCTGACCTGGCGACGATCAAGACCAACACGGGCCTGACGGTCATCGACCGCGGCCAGTCGTGCAACATCGGCCAGATCTCGATGAACCAGGACCAGAGCACGCCGGGCGCGATCGACCCCGCCCAGCACGCCCTGCTGGCCAACAAGAACATCCGCCTGGCGATCGCCTACGCGGTCAACAAGCAGTCCTACATCGATGCGTTCTACGCCGGGCAGGCCAAGCCGGCCGACAACTGGATGCCCCCGTCGACCCAGTACTACAAGGCTGAGAACCTGCCCACCTACGACGTCCAGAAGGCCAAGGACGCCATCACGGCGTCGGGCGTCGCGGCGTCGGGGCTGACCCTTGACCTGTACTACCCGTCCGATGTCGTGCGGCCGTACATGCCCGATCCCAAGGACCTGGCCCAGGCCATCGCCCAGGATCTCCAGGCCGTCGGCTTCACCATCAACCTCAAGAGCGAGGGCTGGCACACCGGCTACATCTCCGACGAAGAGGTCGGCAAGTTCCCCATGTGGCTGCTCGGCTGGACCTGTGACTGGGCCGGCCCCGACAACTTCCTGGACACCGCGTTCTTCCACTACAACGGGACCAAGCCATCGCCTGAGTTCGGCTATAAGAACGACGCGCTCAACACGACGATGAACCAGGCCCTGGCGGCCACCGACCCAGCGCAGATCCAGAGCCTCTGGGAGAAGGCGCAGGACCTGCTCGCGGCCGACATGCCGACCGTGCCGCTCGTCAACTCCACCCCGCCCGGAGCCATGGCGTCGTACGTCCAGGGCTTCCAGGGGGCCGGCAACCTGACCGAGCTCTTCAACTCGGTCTGGCTCAACAAGTAGAGTCGCAGGCATGGGCGCCGTCCGGGCGCCCCTGACCTCGTCCGCCTTCGTGTCCCCCGGTGGCCGCTCGGCCGCCGGGGGACACGGCTATCTGGCACCTGAGCGGGCCCCGTCATGCTGAAGTACATCCTGCGCCGGCTGATCGGGGCCATCCCGGTCCTCATCGGCCTCTCGATCATCCTGTTCCTGTTCGTGCGGCTGCTGCCCGGCGATCCGGCCATCGCCATCCTGGGCCAGCACGCCACGCCCGCCCTCATCCTGCAGGTGCACCAGTCGCTGGGCCTGGACTTGCCCATCTACGTCCAGTACCTGAACTACGTCGGGGGGCTGCTCCAGGGCGACTTCGGGGCCAGCTTCATCAACGGCCGGCCGGTCCTCGAGGACTTCCTGCTGCGCTTCCCGGCCACGATCGAACTCACCGTGGCGGCCCTCATCTTCGCCGTCGGCCTGGGTATCCCGCTCGGGCGCCTGGCCGCGCGCCACCCCAATGGCTGGCTCGACGGCATCGTCACGGTGATCTCGCTCTTCGGCATCTCGGTGCCCATCTTCGTGCTGGGCTACACGATGGTCTTCATCTTCGCCGTGCAGCTGCACTGGCTGCCGGCGACCAACCAGATCGACGCGCGGCTGCAGCTCCCGCTGCGGACGAACTTCGTCGTAATCGACGCCATCCTGGCCGGCCGCCCGGACGCCCTGGTGGACGCCCTCAAGCACCTGGTCCTGCCGGCCGTCGCCCTGGGCTCGATCCCCTTCGCCATCATCACTCGCATCACGCGGGCGTCCGTGCTGGACGTGACCAACGAGGATTACGTGCGGACCGCTCGGGCCAAGGGCCTCACCGAGCGGCGGGTCGACAGCCGCCACATCATGCGCAACGCCTGGCTGCCGGTGACGACGATCATCGGCCTGGAGGTGGGCGGCCTGCTCGGCGGCGCGGTCATCACCGAGACGGTCTTCTCCTGGAACGGCGTCGGGTCGTGGGTCGTCGACGCCATCCAGAACCACGACTACTTCGTGGTCCAGTCGTCGATCCTCATCTTCGCCCTCATCTTCCTGGTGGTGAACCTGGTGGTGGACATCGGGTACGCCTTCCTCAACCCGCGCATCCGGTACGCCTGAGATGGCCGTCGGCACCGCCACCATCAGCCGACCTGTCCGCGAGCGGGCCAGTCGTGGCCTGTGGCGCGACGCCGGGCGGCGCCTGCTGCGCAACGGCCCGGCCATCGTGGGGCTCGTGTGCATCCTCATCTTCGTCGTGGGCGCCCTCCTGGCCCCCGTGCTCTCGTCGTACGACCCGTCGGTCGGCAAGCTCGTCGACCGCATGAAGCCGCCCAGCCCGGCCCACCTCATGGGCACCGACCTGCTCGGCCGCGACGAGTTCGCCCGCGTCCTCTACGGGGCGCGCCTGAGCCTCCAGCTGGGCACCATCTCGGTGGTCTTCGGCCTCTTCTTCGGCATCGTCATCGGCGCCGCGGCCGGCGGGCTGGGGGGCAAGGTCGACGCGCTGCTGATGCGCATCGTCGACGTGCTGCTGGCCATCCCCGGCATCCTGCTCGCGATCGGCATCGTGGCCTGGCTGGGACGCGGCCAGATCCAGATCATGCTGGCGGTCGGCGTCTCCTACACGCCGATCTTCGCCCGGCTGCTCCGCGGCAGCCTGCTGGCCCTGCGCGAGGCCGACTTCGTCCTCGCCGGCCGGTCCATCGGCGCCTCCCGCCTGCGGCTCCTGGTGCGCCACATGCTGCCCAACGCCCTGACGCCGCTGATCGTGCAGGCCACCCTCGCCCTGGCCACGGCCATCATCGACGTGGCCGGCCTGGGCTTCCTCGGCCTGGGGCCGGGCGACCCGCGGGTGGCAGAGTGGGGCGAGATGCTGACCGACTCGGCGCGCTTCCTCCAGTCGGCGCCGTTCCTCATCTTCTTCCCGGCGGCCGCCATCGTCATCAGCGCCATCGGCTTCAACCTCGTCGGTGATGGGCTGCGCGAAGCGCTCGACCCGCGGCTGAGGCGCTGACGATGGCCCTGCTGGAGGTGGAGGGCCTGCTCGTGCGCTTCCGCACACACGACGGCACGGTGTATGCGGTGAACGGCGTCTCGTTCCAGGTGGACGAGGGCGAGACGCTCGGCCTGGTCGGCGAGTCGGGCTGCGGCAAGAGTGTCACCAGCCTGGCCCTCATGCGCCTCCTGCCCAAGCCGGCCGGCCGCGTCGAGGGCGGCCGCGTGCGCCTCGACGGGACCGAGCTGCTGGACCTCACCGAGGCGGAGATGCGCGACCTCCGCGGGCGCGAGCTGGCCATGATCTTCCAGGACCCCATGACCAGCCTGAACCCTGTGTTGACCATCCAGGAGCAGATGGTCGAGACGATCCGCGCCCACACCCAGCTGACCGCTGAGCAGGCCACGGCCCGCGCCGTCGAGCTGCTCGGCACGGTCGGCATCCCACGCCCGGAGACGCGCCTCAAGGCCTTCCCCCACGAGTTCAGCGGCGGCATGCGGCAGCGCGTGATGATCGCCATGGCCCTCGCCCTCCATCCGCGGCTGCTCATCGCCGACGAGCCCACCACGGCCCTCGACGTGACCATCCAGGCGCAGGTCCTGGAGCTGCTGCGTGACCTGACGGCCGAGGCCCGCACGGCGGTCATCCTCATCACCCACGACCTCGGCGTGGTGGCCGGCATGACGCGGCGGATCAACGTCATGTACGCCGGCTACATCGTCGAGACCGCGCCGACCGCCGAGCTGTTCGCCCACCCCTCGCACCCCTACACGGTGGGCCTGCTGCACTCCATCCCGCGCCTCGACGCGGTCGAAGGGGAGCCGCTCATCCCCATCGAGGGCACGCCGCCCGACCAGCGCCACGCGCCGGTGGGCTGCCCCTTCGCGCCGCGCTGCGCGTGGCGCCTGCCGGCCTGCTGGACGACCAACCCGCCGCTCGAGCCGCTCGTGCCGGGTACGCCCGTCGTGCTCACCGGGGACCGCGCCACCCACCGCCTGGCTTGCCTGAATCCCCCCACCGCGGAGGAGGCGGAGGCCGGCCTGCCGCTGCGCGAAGGCTTCGTGGCTGCGCCGGCGCCGGGCTCGATCGTCGACGAACTGGCGACCGTCGAGGTCCCGGCGTGACCGCGCCGCAGCTCGCTCCGGCGGGGCGGCCCGCGGCGGATGGCGCGACGGGAGACCGCGCGAAGGCGGGTCCGCTGCTGCGGGTGGAGGACCTCAAGGTCTACTTCCCCATCACCGAGGGCCTGATCGTCCAGCGTCATATCGGCGACGTCCGCGCGGTGGACGGGGTCAGCTTCCAGCTCGCCCGCGGCGAGACGCTGGGCCTGGTGGGGGAGTCGGGCTGCGGCAAGACCACCACCGGGCGGGCCATCCTGCGCCTGTACAAGCCCACCGCCGGCCGCATCGAGTTCGACGGCCAGGACCTCGCCGCCCTCGACGGCGACAAGCTGCGGCGCTTCCGCCGGCGCATGCAGATGATCTTCCAGGACCCCTACGCGAGTCTCAATCCGCGCATGACGGCCGGCGGGATCGTCAAGGAGCCGCTCGACATCTTCAGCGTCGGCACCGCGCCCGAGCGCCGTGAGCGGGTGCGCGAGCTGCTGGCCACCGTGGGACTCAACCCCGAGTTCGCCGACCGCTATCCGCACGAGTTCAGCGGCGGCCAGCGGCAGCGCATCGGGGTGGCCCGGGCCCTGGCCCTCAACCCCGAGCTCATCGTGGCCGACGAGCCCATCAGCGCCCTTGACGTCTCGATCCAGGCCCAGATCATCAACCTCCTGGAGCACCTCCAGGGCCAGTTCGGCCTGACTTACCTCTTCATCGCCCACGACCTCTCGGTCGTGCGCCACATCAGCGACCGCATCGCCGTGATGTACCTGGGGCGCATCGTGGAGGTCGCCGCGGCCCGGGAGCTCAACGAGCGGCCCCTGCACCCCTACACGGTGGCGTTGCTGTCGGCCATCCCCGTGCCCGACCCGGTGATCGAGGGTCGCCGGCGGCGGATCATCCTGACCGGTGACGTGCCGAGCCCGGCCAACCCGCCGAGCGGCTGCCGCTTCCACACGCGCTGCTGGCTGCGGGAGCGCCTGGGCAACCCTGAGGAGTGCGTGACGCAGGATCCGGTCCTCCGCCCGCTCGCCACGAACCACGAGGTGGCCTGCCATTTCGCCGAGCGGGTCGACGGCTCGACCGAGCAGGTGCAGGTCGCCTCCGCCTTGTTGCGGCGGGCGGCGCCTGTAGACTCCACGCGTGCAGCGCCTCCGGATCGCCCTGGCCCAGCTGGCGCCCCGCCTGGGTGACGTCGAGGCCAACCTCCAGACACACCATCGCCTCCTGGCCGATGCCCGCACGAAGCAGGCCGATCTCGTCGTCTTTCCCGAGCTTGGCCTGACCGGCTACCTGCTGCAGGACCTTAACGCCGAGGTCGCCATGGGCCTCGACGACCCTCGGCTCGCGACGCTGGTGGCCGACACGAAGGGCCTCTCGGCGGTCATCAGCTTCGTCGAGGAGTCGGCCGACCACCTCCTCTTCATCGCCGCCGCCCTGGTGGAGGACGGGGCCATCGTCCACGTCCACCGCAAGGTCTTCCTGCCCACGTACGGCCTCTTCGATGAGCGCCGCTTCTTCGCCGCGGGCTCGGCCGTGCGGGCGACGGAAAGCCGCCTGGGACCCCGGGTGGGGCTGGCCATCTGCGAAGACTTCTGGCACCTCGCGGTGCCCGACCTGCTGGCGCTGGACGGAGCCCAGCTGCTGATCAACGTCTCGTCCTCGCCGGGGCGCGATGTGGCGGCGGCCAACGAGGTCGGCCTTGGCACGGCCGCCTCGTGGCGGACCATGATGCGGGCCTACGCGCAGCTCACCACGAGTTTCGTCATCTTCGTCAACCGGGTGGGCCTGGACGAGTCCATCAGCTTCTGGGGCGGGTCGGAGGTCATCGCCCCGAGCGGCGCCACCATCTTCCAGGCGCCGCTCTTCGACGAGGGCCTCTACCTCGTGGAGATCGACCTGGCCGACCTGCGGCGCGAGCGCATCACGCTGCCGCTCCTGCGTGACGAGCGCCCGGAGGTGATGCTGCGCCAGCTGGAGCAGATCGTGCGGGAGCGCGCCGGGGCGGCGGCCGAGCCCGAGCGCGAGGCGGGTTCGGCGGCATGAGCGCGGCCCGCGCTGAGGCCTTCACCGTGCCGGAGGAGCTGGCCATCGACGCCCCGGTGGCCCGGCGCCTGGCCGTCGACTTCATCCGCGGGCAGCTGCGCCAGGCCGGCTTCGAGCGGCTGGTGCTGGGCCTCTCGGGCGGCATCGATTCGGCCCTGGTGGCCTTCCTGGCCGCGGAGGCGGTCGGGGCGGAGCGGCTGCTGTGCGTGCTGATGCCGTACCGCACGTCGGCGGCCAGCTCGCGGCGCGACGCCGAGAGCATCGTGCGGCATCTGGGCTGCCCCAGCCGCCTGCTCGACATCAGCCCCATCGTCGACGGCTACTTCGGGACCGAGGGGACGGCCTCCGGTGCCCTCGGCGCGGATGGGCCGGGGGCGTCGGCGGGTCGGCGGGGCAACTTCATGGCCCGCGCCCGCATGGCCGTGCTGTACGACCTGTCGGTCGTGTGGAACGGCCTCGTCATCGGGACCGGCAACAAGACGGAGGCGCTCATCGGCTACACGACGGTCTACGGCGACAACGCCAGCGCCTTCAACCCCATCGGCGACCTGTACAAGACGCAGGTGCGCCAGCTGGCCCGGGCGGTGGGCGTGCCGGACGCGATCCTGCGCAAGGCGCCCTCGGCGGACCTGTGGCCGGGCCAGACGGACGAGGCCGAGGTGGGCTTCGACTACGCCACGATCGACCGCCTGCTCTTCTGGCTCATCGACCGCCGGCGGACCACGGACGAGCTGGTGGCCATGGGTTTCGACGCGGCCATGGTCGAGCGAGTGGAGGGGATGGTCGCCGGCTCCGAGTTCAAGCGGCAGGTCCCGCCGATCGCCAAGATCTCGTCCCGCACGACCGGCGTGGACTACCTCTATCCGCGTCGCCGGCCGGGTGCGCGCCGTCCCGGCTGAGGCGGCCGCGCCGTGAGTGCCGCGGAGGGCCCGGGCGGGACCCTGTACGTCGTCGCCACGCCCATCGGCAACCTGGGCGACGTCAGCGGGCGCGCCCTCGAGGTGCTGCGGACCGTGCCGCTCATCGCCGCGGAGGACACCCGCATCACACGCCGCCTGCTGCTGCGCTACGAGATCACCACCCGCCAGGTCAGCTACCACGCTCGCAACGCGGCCGGGCGCGAGCCCGAGCTGCTGGCCCACCTGCGGGGCGGCGCCGACCTGGCCGTCGTGACGGACGCCGGCACGCCGCTGGTGAGCGACCCAGGATCGTCCCTCGTGGCGGCCTGGGCAGGGGAGGGCGGCCGGGTCGTGCCGATCCCCGGTGCCTCGGCGGTGCTCGCCGCGCTGGTGGCCAGCGGGCTGCCGGCAGCGCGCTGGGGCTTCGAGGGTTTCCTGCCGCGCCGCGGGCGTGAGCGCCGGGAGCGCCTCGCGCGGGTCGCGGGCGACGATCGCGCGACCGTCCTGTTCGAGGCGCCGAACCGGTCGGCGGCGACCCTGCGCGACCTCGCCGCCGCCTGCGGCGAGGACCGGCCGGCGGTGCTGACCCGCGAGCTGACCAAGGTCCACGAGACGGTCTGGCGTGGCGGGCTGGGGGCGCTTGCGGCTCGGGCAGCGGCCGAACCGCCGCGCGGCGAGGTGACCATCGTGGTGGCCGGTCGTCCCGAGGCGACGGCGCCGGCACAGCCCCGGCCGGGGGACCTGGACGTGGGTCGCGAGGAGGTGGCCGGGCTGGTCGCGGGCGGCCTGTCGCGCTCGGAAGCCGCGCGGCGCGTCGCCGCCCGCACGGGCCTGCCACGGCGCGAGCTGTTCCGCCAGGGCTAGGCGGCCGGAACCGGTCGGCCGGGTTGGAGCGTACGATGGGACAGGAGGCTTACTCGATGTCCCTGCTCACCCCCGCCGCTGCGCCGCAGCCCATCCCCTCACCACATCCCATCCAGCCGGTGACCGGGCAGCCGTACCAGCCCGGCGTCTGCAACATCGGCCCGGCCGAGATCCGCCGCCGCCAGGTCGGTGCCGTCATGGGCACGATCGTCACGATCGTGGTCGCGGCCGTCATCTTCGCGCTCGGCCTGCCCCACCTGGTCCGCCTGCTCATCGCCCTGCCGGCCGCGGGCGCGATGGTGGGCTGGCTCCAGGCCGTGCTGCGCTTCTGCGTCGGCTTCGCCCGCCTTGGTGTCTTCAACTTCGGCGAGATCGGCCCCATGGAGCACATCGCCGACGCCGCCGCCCATCGCGCCGACCAGCGCCGTGCCGCTCAGATGATCGGCGTGAGCCTCCTTGGCGGCCTTGCCATCGGCGTCGTGGCGGCGCTGCTGCCCTGATCCGGCGCAGATCAGCCGTCGATCAGGCGCCGTCGGTGGATCGGGTGGCCGCGGACACGAGGCTGTAGAAGCTGATGGCCGCCACGGACAGCTGGACGCACAGCGCCAGGGCATGGACGGTCAGCGAGCCCACACCCCATCTGCGCGCACAGGGCGAGTCTCCGAACGCGCATACTGCCGTCCCCTGAACCGGTCGGCGTCCCAGCCGCGAGCCACCTTCAGGCAAGCCGAAGGGAGACTCGTATGACACACGTTGTCCTGACCCACGCCGTCGAGGACGTCGAGCGCTGGCTGTCGTTCAAGGGCGAGCGGGTTACGAGCATCGGGGCGATGGGCGCCACGAACATCGTCGACCACGTCGCCGCTGATGGCAGTAAGAACGTCGCCGTCAGCATGGACGTGGCCGACATGGGCCCCATCCAGGCGGGCCTCGCATCGCCCCCGCCTGAGCTGGCGGAAGGGATGCGGCGGCACGGGGTCATCCAGCCGATCATCGCCCACATCGAGAAGTAGCCTCGGCCGCCTCGAGCGGACGCAGAACGAAGAAACGAGCCCCGACCTACGGTAGGCCGGGGCTCGTTCCGTGTCCTGCCCGGCGTGGTCCGGAGGTGCGGTAACCCGGAGGTGGGATCGACGTCTACTTAGTCGTACTCCACCCAGACACGCTCGGCGAGCCGACGCGTGTCTACTTCCCTGAGGCGGGTCCCTCGGCAAGCCGCGAGTCAGCACCTGGCGCTAGCGGCCTGGGGTGTCCTTGGCGCCCAGCGCGGGGAAGAGCTCCACGAATTGCGCTCGCCATTCCGGTGCCTCGAACGGTGCGGCGAACCAGGACGTGGTCTTGGCGACCTTGCCCTGGCGGAGTTCGACGATCTGGATCATCTGCCACGTCTCGCCATTGGCATAGGTGACCGTGCCGACGCAGGTGTAGACATCGCCCGATCCTTCGATGCGTAGCGGCGCGAACGTGGGCGTGAGCACCCAGCGGTCCTCCGACCCGACGAGCCGTGTGCTTGTCGGGTCGACCGTGCCTAACTCCTCACCCGGGGGAGAGCTGCTCATGTATGCGAGCAGGTTCGCCTTGCCCCGGACTCGTTCGCCGGACTGGGGCATCTCATCCACGGCGTCATCGGTGACGAGCGCCGCCAGGGCGTCGAGATCCTTGTTCTGCACGGCGCGGGCATAGCGCTCGACGACCGTGCGACCGCTGGGCTCAGCCATCCTGCCCTCCAAGTGGAGCCGTCGCTGTGGCCCAGCGAGTCGCGGCCATTCTAAGGGCGCGATGGCCGGCCCCAGATGTGCTCTGACCTGCGGGCATGGTCTCGTGCCTCGGCGTGGCCGTCAGGTAAGCCGCCGGCAAGCGGCGCTCGCTAGCCTGCTCTCCGTCGACGCCGTTGCGCCGACCACCCGCCGGTCCGTTCCGCCGTCCCGCCGTCCACGTGGGGAGCCGCCCTGAAGGCGCTCCCGGGAGGTCGAACATGAACCGCGTCCTGATCACGGGTCGCCTGACCCGTGACCCCGAGCTGCGCACGCTCGCCAGCGGCAAGACCGTCACGCAGTTCTCCGTCGCCACCAACGACTACCGCGCCGGCGAAGAGCGCAGCGAGTTCCACAGCATCGTGACGTGGGATCGCCTGGCGGAGATCTGCGGCCAGTACCTGGGCAAGGGCCAGATGGTGGCCGTCGACGGTCGACTCCAGACGCGCCAGTGGGAAGATGAGAAGAAGGCCCGGCACTGGAAGACGGAGATCGTTGCCGCACACGTGGAGATGCTCTCCGGGCGGCGCAAGAAGGACTACGCCGCCGAGTCGGCGGCCGAGGCGCTCGCGGCCCAGGCCCAGGCCATGGGCTTCTCGCCG
>DATBOX010000104.1:0-3597 GCA_036561685.1 Candidatus Limnocylindrales bacterium
GTCAAGGTCGTCGTGCCCATCCATTACGGCACGTTCCCGGCCCTCGCCGGCACCCCGGCCGAGCTGCGAGCCGCCCTGGATGCTCGCGGCCTGCAGGCGGTCAAGGTGGTCGCGCCGCAGCCGGGCGAGACCGTGTCCTGAAGACGGACCGTGGCGCCCACGCACCACCGGCGAGCGCTGCGGTCTTGCCCTCATCGGCCGCATCCCCGACCCTGACTGCACACGTCGTACCAGTCCGCCCGCGCCATAGGTACTCCTGCTCTGATGACGATGACCGCCCCGACCCCCACGCCTGAACCGCCCGTGGTGGCCACCCCGGCCACCCCGCGCTGCCGCTTCTGCGGCGCGGCGCTGACGCATACCCTGGTCGACCTGGGCATGTCGCCGCTGTGCGAGAGCTTCCTGGCCGCCGACCAGCTCGACGCCATGGAGCCGTTCTACCCGCTCCACGTCCGCGTCTGCCCCAGCTGCCTCCTCGTGCAGCTGCCGGCCTACGTCGCGCCCGAGGCGATCTTCCGTGAGTACGCCTACTTCTCGGCCTACTCCGACAGCTGGGTCGAGCACAGCCGGCGCTACGTCGAGGCCATCAGCGCCCGCCTTGGCCTGGGCCCGAGTTCGTACGTCGTCGAGCTGGCCAGCAACGACGGCTACCTGCTCCAGCACTTCGTGGCCGCCGGCATCCCCGCCCTCGGCATCGAGCCGGCGTGGAACGTCGCCGAGGCGGCCCGCGCCCGGGGCGTTGAGACGCTGACCGAGTTCTTCGGCCTGGAGCTGGCCCGCCAGCTGGTCGCCGACGGCCGGGCGGCCGATCTCGTCATCGGCAACAACGTCCTGGCCCAGGTGCCCGACCTCAACGACTTCGTGGCCGGCATCGCCCACCTCCTCAAGCCCGGCGGGGTGGCCACCCTGGAGTTCCCCCACGTCGTGCGCCTCGTCGAGGACGGCCAGTTCGACACGATCTATCACGAGCACTTCTCGTACTTCTCGGCGGGCACCGTCGAGCGCATCGCCGACGCCCACGGCCTGCGGTTCTTCGATGTGGAGGAGCTGCCCACGCACGGCGGCTCGCTGCGTGTGTACCTCGCCCGCCGGGACGGCCCCGCCCGGGAGAGGACCCCCGCCCTGGCCTCGCTGCTGGCGCGAGAGGCGGCCGGCGGGTACGACCGCCTCGACGGCTATACCGGCTTCGCCGCCCGCGTCGAGCGGGTCAAGCGGGACCTCCTGGGCTTCCTCATCCAGGCGCGCGAGAAGGGCCAGCGAGCCGTCGGCTACGGCGCGCCCGGCAAGGGCAACACGCTCCTCAACTACTGCGGCATCCGGACCGACCTGCTGGAGTTCACCGTCGACCGCAACCCCTACAAGCACGGCCGTTTCACGCCCGGCACGCACATCCCGATCTTCCCGCCGGAGCACCTGCTGGCCGAGCGGCCCGACCTGGTCCTCATCCTGCCGTGGAACCTGCGCCCCGAGATCAGCGCCCAGCTCGCCGAGGTGACCCGGTGGGGCGGCCGTCTGGTGGTGGCCATCCCCCACCTCGAGGTCCTGGCGCCGTGAGCGCTCGAGGCCGGCAGCCGTGAAGGTCGTCCTTTTCTGCGGCGGCCTCGGCCTGCGGCTGCGCGAGCACTCGGAGTCGCTGCCCAAGCCGATGGTGCCCATCGGCTACCGCCCCATCCTGTGGCACGTCATGCGCTACTACGCCCACTACGGCCACCGCGACTTCGTGCTGTGCCTGGGCCACGGCGCGGCCGCCATCAAGGACTACTTCCTGCACTACGAGGAGGCGGTCTCCAACGACTTCGTGCTGTCGCAGGGTGGCGAGCGCATCGAGCTGCTGGGATCCGACATCCAGGACTGGCGCATCACCTTCGTCGACACGGGCCTCCAGGCGACGATCGGCGACCGGCTGCGGGCCGTCCGCCGCTACGTCGAAGACGAGCCCGTCTTCCTGGCCAACTACGGCGACACGCTGACCGACGCCCCCCTCGACCGCCTCGTCGATGACTTCTCGCGGGCGGATGCGACGGCCTCGTTCCTCTCCGTGCGCCCCATGGGATACGGCTTCACAACGGTCGAGATGACCGCGGCCGGCCGGGTCACCGGCCTCAAGGACGCCACTGAGGCCGACCTGTGGATCAACGGCGGCTACTTCATGCTGCGGCCCGCCGTCTTCGACGAGATGCGCCCTGGCGAAGAACTGGTCGAGGCGCCGTTCACTCGGCTGGCCGCGTCGGGCCGCCTGGCGACGGTCCGCCACGACGGCTTCTGGGCCCCGGTCGACACGCTGCGTGACGTCCAGCGGCTGGAGGGCCTGGCTGCCCGCGGCCGTCCGCCGTGGGCGCCGTGGCTGGCCAACCCCCGCGGCGACCTGGCACGACCCGTGGCCCTCCGGCCTCACCTGACCGCCGTCAGTGCCGGGCGCTGAGCCCCCCACGGACGGCCTGGCGGCCGCCCTGGGCCTGCCGGCGGGACGCCCTGCCCAGGTCCTTGCCCTTGGCGCGCACGCCGACGACCTGGAGATCGGCTGTGGCGGCACGATCGCCCGCCTCCTTCGCGAGCGCCCCGACACCCGCGTCCAGTGGGTCGTGCTGAGTGCGGAGGGAGAGCGAGCCGCCGAAGCGCGGGCCAGCGCCGACGCCTGGCTGGGCCGGGCCGCCCACCGCGTCGAGATCTCCGCCCAGCCGGACGGCTACCTGCCGTATCGCGCCGAGGCGGTCAAGCGCGCCGTGATGGCCCTCAAGGGCGACGGCGAGCCGGACCTCGTCCTGACCCATCGCCGCGAGGACCTGCACCAGGATCACCGCTTCCTCGCCGATCTGGCCGGGCAGGCCTTCCGGCGCGCCCGCGTGCTCGAGTTCGAGATCCCCAAATACGACGGGGACCTGGGGCCCATGAACCTCTACGTGACCCTCACCCGTGACGAGTGCACCCGCAAGGTGGAGCACCTCATGGCGGCCTTCCCGTCGCAGCTCGGCCACGACTGGTACACCGCGGACACGTTCTGGGCGCTCCTCCGCCTGCGCGGCGTGGAGTGCCACTCGCCCTCAGGGTTCGCCGAGGCCTTCACCTGCCGCAAGCTGATCGTCTGACCGGCCCAGGGACCCGCCGCTAGCTCTCCGCCGGGGCGTCGCTGACCCAGGAGCGCCGCTCGCCCTTGGCCACGCCGGGTACCCAGAGGGCCCATGGCGGCCGTCCCGTGGCGCTCAGGCCCTGCAGCTCCTGGAGGTCCTTGAGGGTGTCCACCGACATGTGGAACCCCTCGTAGCGATAGGCCACCAGGAGGCCCTCCTGCACGAGGCGGCTGAGGGTGCCCTCCACCAGCTCCTCGCCGGGGCGCAGGTAGTCGAAGATGGCGGGGCGGAACATGTAGTAGCCGCCGTTGATCCACAGGTCCGCCGACTCCACGTCCCGCAGCGCGCTGACGTGCCCGTGCTCGTCGTCCTCCACGACGTGGAACGAGTAGGACGGCCGCACGGCCATCAGGGCGGCGATCTCCGTCCGCCCGCGGAAATCGGCCACCATCTCGTCGAGCGGGGCGTTCGTGACCACGTCGGCGTAGTTGGCCAGGAAGAGGTCCTCGCCCTCGAGGTGGTGCCGCAC
>DATBOX010000105.1:0-11928 GCA_036561685.1 Candidatus Limnocylindrales bacterium
CTGAGGCTTCGGCCCCCACAAACGAAGTGGCCCCTCCGAAGAGGGGCCACTCCCACTGTCCCGGTGAAGCCGGTGGACAAGTCCACCGGTCTTCTGCCACGTCGCAATGCATCTATGACGCCGGCTGCACCGGCTACCCTAACCCAACCTACCCATGACGTTGCGACTGGGGCAGCAACGCTGGCTGAGCAGCGAATGCAAGTCTACGCTCGAAGACCGTCCGGCTCAAGCCCGCCGCATGTGCCCAAGGTTAATAATCCGCAACCTTTATGGCGCCGGAAGGGGGTTACCTTCGGCGGCCGCCGGACAGCCGAACCGGCCACCGCCCACGCGGGGCGGCCGGTCCTCAGGCGGCAGCGGCGAGAACGGCCTGGAAGTCGAGCCGGCCGGCCAGCAGCACCTCGCCCAGGATCAGGCCGCGCACCCCGGCCGATCTGAGCCGCGCCACCCCCGCGAGGTCCTGCACCCCGCCCGCGACCAGCACCTCCGCCGCGCCGCTGTCCGCCGCCTGCTGGATGAGCGCCACATCCGGTGCGCTGCCGCCATGGGACAACACGAAACGATGGACGCCCGCGTCGGTCAGGCGCGCCACGAGGTCGGCCAGCGTGGGCGGCCGGCCATCGCGCCAGGGGTACTCGCGCAGCCGGTCGGGGCGTGGGTCCAGTCCCACGGCCAGCCAGTCCCCGGCGATGGTGACACAGGCCGCCAGCCGGGCCGGCTCCTCCGCCACGGCGAGCAGCGGCATCACGACGCGGGTCGCCCCGGCGCCGAAGGCGAGCTCGATCTGTTCCGGGCCGTCGATGCCGCCCGCCACCTGGAGCGGCGTGGCCACGGTCCGGGCGACTTCCTGGATGACCGCGGTGTTGACCGGCCGGCCGGCTCGCGCCCCGTCGAGGTCCACGAGGTGGATGAGCGGTGCGCCCAGCTCCACGAACCGGCGCGCGATCCGTTCGGGGCGGTCGGTCGGGACCCCCTCGCCGGTCGCGGCCCCCGGCCAGTAGACGAGACGGGAATGTCCGGCCTGGACATCCACGCTCGGGATGACCTGCATCAGGCCTCTTCCGGCACGGCTCCCCGCATCGGCCGCGGCCCGACCGGCCCGCCGCCCTCGCCGGCCAGCTGGCGGCGGTGGAACGAGATGGGGATGCTGCCGCCGTACAGCAGGGCGTCGTGGAAGCGCTTGAGCGAGAAGTCGGTGCCAAGGCGCCGCCGCTCGTCCTCGCGGAGCCGCAGCAGCATGACCTTGCCCAGCAGGTAGGAGAGCGGCTGGGTCGGCGTCAGGGTGTAGCGCTTGACCTCGGCCACCGCATGGGGCCGCTCGAAGCCCGTGTGCTCGACCAGGAAGTCGGCCGCCTGCGCGACGGTGAGTTCGCCGCGATGGAGCCGCACGTCGAGGACGATGCGGCATGCCCGCCAGATCGCGTCGGTGTAGAGGGCGAACATGCAGGCCGGCCCCGCCTCGAAGCCCTCCTCCCGCATCATCTGCTCGCTGTACATGCCCCAGCCCTCCACGAACTCGGGCGCGTCGAGCATCAGGCGGGCGAGGCTGGGGTGGGTCGTCGCCGCCGACAGCTGGAGGTGGTGGCCCGGGTACGCCTCGTGGATGCTGGTGTTGATGATCGAGCTGCGGTTGTGCTCGCGCATCGCGCCGCCGCTGCCGTCGACCGATGGCGTCACGACGTAGATACCCGAGGGGTGATCGTCGAACGGCGGGGCCTCGAAGTAGGCGGCGAACGGCAGGGAGTTGCGGAGATACTGCGGCGTCGCCACGACGCTGAGCGATTCGCCCTGCGGGATCGTGGCGAGGTCGTGCTCCTGGACGTGGTGGCGCGCCCGGAACATGGCGTCGCGGTAGCCGTCAAGGGCCGCCTCGAAGTCGGCCGCATGGTCCGACTTGATGCGATCGAGGACCTCCGCCTCGCTCGCCCCCGGGTCGATCTCCATGGCCACCCGTCGGCGGGCTGCCTTGAGGTCCGCCAGCTGTTGCCAGCCGATCTCCAGGATGTCGTCGCTGGTCAGGCCGTCGAAAGCCCGCAGGCCGACCAGCTCGTCGTACCGCTCGCGGCCCAGCGCGACGACCCCATCGGACCCGTCCAGCCGCCCGGCCAGCCAGGTGCGGTACTCGTCGATGGCGGCCCGGGCGTTCCGTGAGGCCTGCTCGAGGCGCGCCTGGCGGGGGTCGTCGGCGCCCCACGCTCCACGGCCCGCCGCCTCGACCTCGTCCAGCAGGCCCCCGATCTCGGCCGCCGACTCCAGCTCGAGCTCATTCCACATGCGCACCGGGCGCGGCCCGAGCTGCTGGGGCGCTTCGCGCAACAGGCGCGGCGAATCCTCCAGCCGGGCGGTGATGGCCTCGAGGCGCCGCTCCAGCGGCGCGAAGTCGCGCGCGAACAGGATGAAGATGCCATCGCCGACGTCGTCGATGGCCGAGGCGCGCTGCTCCCACTGCCGCTGCACCTCGTCGTCGAAGACCGCGCGACGGGCGCCGAGCACGGCGATCTCGCGCTCGAAGGCGGCCTCAGCCGACAGGGCGCCGTCGTCCAAAGCCTGTAGGTCGGCCAGATACCGGCGCGATCCCGCGATGCGCTCCTCGATCGCGGCGCGAGTGCGCGAGCCAAGACGCTCGTCATGGTCATGGATGCCGACCGACGTGGCCAGGACGGGGTTGGCCGCCATCTGGGCGTCGAAGCGGGTCCGCACCAGCTGCTTGTAGGCCTCGTCCGCGGCTCCGTTCGTGGCCGTCACGCGGCGACCGGCACGCCCGCGGCCCCGACCTCGACCAGCGCGTCGCGGACGGCCCGCAGGACGCGCTCGACATCGGCCCGCTCGACCCCGTAGTGGGTCACCGCGCGGACCTGGCCGTGCGGGTAGTCGATCATCAGGACGCCGGCCTTCTCCAGGGCGGCGAGGAAGCGAGCGCGGAGCTCGCGCGGCGCGAGGGCTGCGGCCGGCATGTCGTCCCGCACCGCGCGGACGCGGAAGAACACGAAGTTGGTGCGCACGCGCTCGACGTCGAGGTCGACCACGCCCGGCATCTCGGCGAGCCCTTCCGCCAGGCGGCGCGCGTTGGCGTGGTCGTCGGCCAGCCGCTCGATCATCCCGCCGGGCCCGTCACGCAGGGCGATCAATCCGGGCGCGGCGAGCACGCCGACCTGGCGCATGCCGCCGCCGAGCAGCTTGCGCGCGCGGCGCGCCCGCCAGATGAACTCGCGCGTCCCCACGACGACCGAGCCGACCGGGCAGGCGAGCCCCTTCGACAGGCAGAAGGTCGCCGAATCCACGTCCCGGAGGAGGACGGGCGCGGGCGTGCCGAGCGCCACGACGGCGTTCCACAGGCGTGCCCCGTCGACGTGGACCGGCACGCCCGGCGCGGGTGGGCCGTCCGGCTCGGTGAGGCCCGCGTGGGCCAGGCGGGCAACGTGGCTCGTGTAGGCCGCGGAGAGCGGCTGGCCCATGGAATGGCCGTGCGTGTTCTCCAGCACGACCAGCGCCGTGAGCGGTTCATGCGGGTCGCGCGGGTCACGGAAGGCGGCCTGGATGGCGCCCGGATCCATCGTGCCGTCGGGCCCCGCCGGGATCGGCCGCGTCGTCGCCCCGACCACGACCGCATGGCCGCCCGCCTCGTCGAAGACGGTGTGCGATTCGGCCTCCGCGATGATCTCGCCGCCGCGCGGCACGTGGGCCATCAGGCTCACCAGGTTGCCCATCGTGCCGCTGGCCACGAAGAGGCCGGCCTCCTTGCCCGTCAGCTCGGCGGCCCGCTCCTCCAGGGCGATGACCGTCGGGTCGTCGCCGAAGACATCGTCGCCGAGCTCCGCGTCGGCCATCGCCCGGCGCATCTCGGGCGAGGGCTGCGTGACCGTGTCGGAGCGGAGGTCGATACGGGGGGACGGCATGGCAGGGCGAGTATACGGAGCGCGGGCGATGATGCCCGCACGTGCCGTCAGCAGCCTCGTCGCCGGTCAGGCAGGCGTGCACCTGCTACCATCCCCCGGCCACGCGGACCCGTGGTGTAGCGGCCCAACATGCCAGCCTGTCACGCTGGAGATCGCCGGTTCGAATCCGGTCGGGTCCGCCAGTCCCTCCTCGAGACGTTCAGCGCAGGCCGGCGAAGAGGTCGGCCTCCGGGATGCGCACGCCGACCCGAGAGACCCGCAGGGTGAAGTCCTCGGTCGGCTGGTAGCGCCGCAGCGCCTCGGCGCCGAGTGCCAGGAATGGGTTGCTCGCTGAGATCTGCGTCACGTGCGCCTGCAGGGCCGCGATCTTGCGCTCCTGGAAGGCCATAACGTCGACCGACGTGGTGATGGGGCCCGCGGCGGCCGCCATCTTCGCCCCGAAGGCCTCCCGCTCGGCCTTCTCCTCCGGACTCTCATCCGCCCGCGGGCCCCAGCCGGATTCGATGCCACGCTCGGCCAGCTCTTGCTGGACGGCCTCCATGCGCGACCACTGCAGCACCGACTCGTACAGCTTCGCGGGCCCCGAGTGGCCGGCCGTGGCCTCGAAGGCCGATTTCGCGATCAGGGCAGCCCGGATGTGATCGGGGTGGCCGTAGCCGCCGAAGTCGTTGTAGCCGACGATGACGTCCGCCTCCACCTCGCGCACGATCGCCTCCAGGCGTGCCGATGCCTCCGCCGGGTCGGCTTGCCAGAAGGAGCGTGGATCGGCGTTGCCTTCCGTGCCCATCATCCCGGAGTCCCGGTAGCCCAGCCAGCGGTGCTCGATGCGGCCGTCCGGGGAGAGACCGGCCAGGGCCCGCGCCATCTCGCCGGCCCGGATCGTGCCCAGCCGCTCGTGGTTCTCCGGGGTGTCCATCTCCGGCACGACGATCTCGCCGAGTTCGCCGCCCGTGCAGGTGACGCAGACGACGCGCAGGCCTTCGTCGGCGTAGCGGGCCATGACCCCGCCGGTCGTGATGGTCTCGTCGTCGGGGTGGGCGTGGACGGTGAGGAGCGTCAAGCGATGAGGCATGCGCGGCATGATAGGCGGAGGCTGCTCGGCTACCGTTTCGGCCATGACCGAACCCCTGGCCGGCCTGGTCGTGTGCGACCTGTCGACCGTCCTCGCCGGCCCGTATTGCGCCATGCTCCTGGGCGACCTGGGGGCCGACGTCATCAAGGTCGAGCCGCCCGATGGCGACGGCACACGCGCGTGGGGCCCGCCATTCGTGGGTCAGGCCGAGCCGGGCGCGAGCTACGGTCCGGATGACCCGCGCAGCGACCCGGCGTATCCCGGCGAATCGGCCTACTACCTCTCGATCAACCGCAACAAGCGGGGCCTGCGGCTGGACCTGCGGACCCCGGCCGGGCAGGAGGTCCTCCGCCGGCTGCTGCGCCGGTCGGACGTGCTGATCGAGAACGCGCGAGTCGGCGGGCTGGCGCGGCTGGGCTTCCCCGACGAGGAGCTGGAGCGGCTGAACCCGGATCTCGTCCACCTCGCCATCAGCGGCTATGGGGCGAGCGGCCCGCTGGCCGAACGGCCCGGCTACGACTTCGTCATCCAGGCCGTCTCGGGCCTCATGTCGATCACCGGCCAGGCCGATGCGCAGGACGGCCGGGCGACGAAGGTCGGGGTCGCCATCAGCGATCTCACCACCGGCATGCTGGGCGCCGTGGCCGTCCTGGCCGCCCTCCTGGCGCGACGGTCCGGCGGCGGCACGGGGTCAGACGCCCGGGAGACCCGGGGGCAGCGGATCGACCTGTCGCTCCTGGAGACGACCCTGTCGTGGCTGGCCAACCAGGCCGCCAACCACCTCATCGGCGGTTTCACACCCGGCCGCATGGGCAACGAGCACCCCAACATCACGCCCTACGAGACCTTCCGCGCCGCGGACGGCGAGCTGGCCGTGGCCGTGGGCAATGAGCGGCAATGGGCCCGCTTCACGGCGGCCCTCGAGCGCCCCGACCTGGCGGCTGATCAACGCTTCGCCTCGAACGCGTCGCGCCTGGCCCACCGGGCGGAGCTGCGGGCCATCCTGGAGGCGGTGTTCGCGGCCCGACCGCGCGACGCCTGGCTGGCCGCCCTGGCGGCGGCCGACGTGCCGAGCGGCCCGCTCAACGACCTGGCCCAGGCGTTCGCCGACCCGCAGGTGGCGGCCCGCGACATGGTGGCGACCGTGGCCCACCCCACCGCCGGCCCGATCCGCCTGCCGGGCATCCCCTTCAAGCTGTCGCGCACCCCCGCCACCATCCGTGACGCGCCACCGCTGCGCGGCCAGCACGCGGCGGAGATCCTGGCCTGGCTGGGGTACGGACCGGCCGAGGTCGCCGAGCTGCGCGATTCGCACGTCGTCTGAGGCGACGTAAGCTGTGGGCATGGCTGCCACGAGGACCGAGACGGACAGCATGGGCGCCCTCGAGGTGCCGGCCGACCGCTACTGGGGCGCCCAGACGGAACGCTCGCTGCACCACTTCGCCATCGGCCACGACCGGATGCCGGCCGAGGTCGTGCACGCCTTCGGCCTCCTCAAGCGGGTCTGCGCGGAAGAGAACGCGGACGCCGGCCGGCTCTCCGCGGAGAAGGCCGCGCTCATCGCGCGGGCCGCGCGCGAGGTGGAGGAGGGTCGCCTTGACGATCACTTCCCGCTCTCGGTGTGGCAGACAGGCTCGGGCACCCAGTCGAACATGAACGCCAACGAGGTGATCGCCAACCGGGCCATCGAACTCGCCGGCGGGAGACTGGGTTCCAAGACCCCGATCCACCCCAACGACGACGTCAACATGTCGCAGTCGTCCAACGACACGTTCCCGACGGCCATGCACCTTGCCGCGGCGCCGGCCGTGGCGCGGCGCCTGGTGCCGTCGGTGCGGGCCCTGCGGGACGCACTGGCGGCGAAGGCCGAGGCCTTCGGGGGAATCGTCAAGATCGGCCGGACCCATCTCCAGGACGCCGTGCCGCTGACGCTCGGCCAGGAGTTCTCGGGGTACGTGGCCCAGCTCGACGCCGACCTGGCACGCCTGGAGGCCGGCCTGCCCGGGCTGCTCGAACTGGCGCTCGGCGGGACGGCCGTCGGCACCGGCCTCAACGCGCCGGCGGGGTTCGGGGAGGCGGTCGCGGCGCGGTTGGCGGCCGAGACCGGCCTGCCGTTCGTCAGCGCGCCCAACAAGTTCGCCGCCCTCGCGGCGCACGCGGCCCTGGTCGCGGCCCACGGCGCGATCCGCACGCTGGCCACGGACCTCATCAAGATCGCCAACGACCTTCGCTGGCTGGGCTCCGGGCCGCGCTCGGGCCTCGGTGAGCTGCGCCTGCCGGAGAACGAGCCGGGCTCGTCGATCATGCCCGGCAAGGTCAACCCGACCCAGTGCGAGGCGCTGACGATGGTCTGCGCGGAGGTGCTCGGCCACGACGTGACGATCGCGTTCGCCGGCTCGCAGGGCAACTTCGAGCTCAACGTCTACAAGCCGGTCATCATCCACGACTTCCTGCACTCCACGACCATCCTGGCCGACGCGTGCGGGACCTTCCGCGAGTACTGCGTCGAAGGGCTGGAAGCGGACACGGCGCGGATCGCGGAACTGGTGGATCGCTCGCTGATGTTGGTGACCGCCCTGACCCCACGCATCGGGTACGACCGGGCGGCGGCCATCGCCAAGCAGGCTCACCACGAGGGGCTGACGTTGCGCGAGGCAGCCCTCGCCAGCGGCGCCGTGACGGCCGCCGAATACGACGAGCTGGTCGACCCGGCCGCCATGACGCGGCCCCGTTGACACGAGGCACCAGCGCCCATCTTCGAGTTGACCCGGGGGCCTCACCTCGGTAGCCTGTGATGTCTGCCGGCGACGGAGGGAGCCGCCGACCACCCATCGCCTCGCCTGGTCCCCAGGGGACACCGCCAGGCGTGTCGTCCGGTCGAGTTGTGGGAGTCCAGGCATCGCCTGAGAGAGGGATCCGCACCCATGCGTCGACGCGCGCTGGCCGTCGTGGCCGTCTCCTTGTTCCTGCTCACCTCCCTGTTACCGATAGGGGTGTTCGCCAAAAGCAGCACCACCCCCGCGACCTCCAGCCCCTTGTCCGCGCGACCCGCCCTCAGGCGGGTGACGTTGCAGGACGGGCAGAAGATCGACACCAAGGTGCTGGCGGCGATGCGTGCTCCGAACAAGCAAGTCATGGTCATCGCGCAGCTGAGTGGCGACCCGGTCACGGTGCGCGAGGCAGCCGCCGGCCACACGTTCTCCACGGCCGAGAAGACCTCGATCCGCACCGCCTTGAAGGCGCCCCAGGTCGCGCTCACGGCGCGGATCAAGAACCTCGGTGGCCGTGTCATCGGCACCATGCAGGATGCCTACAACGGCATCCAGGTCCTCATCAAGGCCAGCCAGGTCACCAAGCTGGCGGCGCTGCCCGGAGTGGTCAAGGTCCACTCGGTCACGACGTATCAGCCCGACAACACCAACGCCGTGCCGTACGTCCAGGCGCCCGCCGCATGGCTTGACCCGGGGGTCACGGGGGACGGCGAGACGATCGCCGTCATCGACACCGGGATCGACTTCTACCACGCCAACTTCGGCGGCTCGGGCGACCCGGCCGACTACACGTACGGCGAGGCGAACGATACGGTCAAGCCCGCCCACAACGCGGACGGCGTCACCGTGGCGTTCCCCAACGCGAAGGTCATCGGCGGCTTCGACTTCGCCGGCGACACGTACCAGCCGGACCCGTCTGCACCGGGCTTCCAGCCGGTCCCCCTGCCTGACCCGAATCCGCTCGACTGCAATGGCGGCAACGTGGGCCACGGGTCGCACACAGCCGGAACCGCCGCGGGTTTTGGCGTGCTATCGGACGGCTCGACCTACCACGGCCCGTACGACAACACGACGTACACCAATACCTTCAACGTGGGGCCGGGCGTGGCGCCGGGCGCACAGCTCCTGTCCTATCGCGTCTTCGGTTGCAGCGGCCCGACGAGCCTCGTGACCTTGGCCATCAACCAGGCCGTGGCCGACGGCGCGAACGTCATCAGCATGTCGTTGGGTTCCGATTTCGCCGCCGTGCCACTGGCCGATGATCCCGACGTCATCGCCTCGGACAATGCCACCGGCGCTGGCATCGTCGTGGTCGCCTCGTCCGGGAATGCGGGTCATGGAGCCTACCTCACGGGCGTGCCCGCGGCCGGCAATCGCACCATCGCGGTTGCGGCGATCGATGGCACCGGGGCCACCGTCTCGGGTGCTCATATCGTCGCCGGCACGGCGACGGTCGACGGGGCCCTCAACGACAATATCGGCCTCGGCGGCGGAATCACCGCCCCGCTCGTCGTCCTCGATAACGGCGCCGGGGGCATCGGGTTCGGCTGCAACTTGTCGGACTATGACGGCACAGCGGGCGACATCGTCGTCGCCGTCCGGGGGGGGCCCTCGACCTGCGCACGGGTCGACCGAGCGAAGTTCGGCACGACTGCCGGCGACAAGGCCGTCATCCTCGTCAACAACGCGTCAGGCCTGCCGCCCTTCGAGGGCCCCATCTCGGGCGTCACGATCCCCTTCATCGGGGTCGCCGCTACTGATGGTGCCGCGCTCCTGGCTAACAACGGCGCCAGTGCCACCATCTCGTCCACGCTGATCGATAACCCCACGTACCAGCAGGTGGCGAGCTTCTCGTCCGCCGGCTGGCGTAACGGCGACAGCGGCTTCAAGCCCGATATTTCCGCCCCGGGCGTCAGCGTCGTCTCTACGGCGGTCGGGACGGGCGATCAGGGCAAGGTGCTTTCGGGCACCTCGATGGCCGCGCCGAACGTGGCCGGCGTGGCTGCGCTGGTGCTCGAATCCCATACGGGTTGGGCCAACGCCGCCACGCGAACGGACTATGCCAAGGCCGCGTTGATGAATACCGCGGACGACACCGCTGATGCCCATGGCGTCACGCCCTACGACCCGCGCCTGGCTGGTTCGGGCGTGGTGAACGCGGCGGCCGCTACGGCCGATCTCGTCCTGGCCACCACAGCCGACCACACGGAGTCGCTGTCCTATGGCTACCAGCCGCTCAACGACGGCTGGTCCGCCACCAAGTCCTTCACCGTCACCAACCAGAGCGGCGCAGATCAGACCTATGGCCTCTCGAGCGCCTTCGCCGAGCCTGCCTTGGGCGTGACGATCGACATCAACGACGGGGCCGAATCCGTGAACGTACCCGCCGGTGGCACCGCCCAAGTGGACGTGACCCTGACCCTCGACCCCGACGCCGTGGCGGCCCTGCCGCCCGCGGAGGACGGGACGCTGGGCGACGTGGTCAGCACAGCCGGCAACATCATCCTCACGCCTGAGGAACCGTCATTCGGGGTCGGCACGATCCACGTGCCGTTCAACCTGGTGCCGCGCGGCATCTCCGACGTCACGGCGTCCGCCCGCTCGGCCTATGCGGCCAACGGCACGACGTCGACCGCATCCACGTTGCTCACCAACAGCGGCATCCACGCCGGCAACGCTGACGTCTATGCGTGGGGTCTCTCCGACCCGCAGGATCTCCCGGGCGAGACCATGGACGTCCGCGCCGTCGGCGTCCAGGCGTTCCAGGATCCGGATGTGACGTCGGAGCGCGATGTCATTTTCGCTGTCAACACGTGGGGCCAGGCCTCGACGGCCGCGCCGAACTACTACGAGATCGACATTGACACGAACGGGGATGGCACTCCCGACTACTCCCTCCAGGCCGCTGACCTGGGCCTCCTGACCACGGGGGCGTTCGACGGCATCCTCGTGGACGTCCTCTTCAGAATCAACCCGGATAACTCGCTGACTCAGGCCGGGCCCATCTTCTTCGCCGACGCACCATCGAACGGCTCCACGATCGAGCTGCCGGTGCTGGCGAGCACGCTCGGGCTCGGGACCGGTCACGGCAGGTTCAGCTACGAGATGCTGGCCCAGAACCTTCTGACGGGCGGGACCGACTTTGTCAACGGCACCGCATGGTTCGATGCGTACGCACCTGCGCTGTCCACCGCGATCCCGCCGATCGCCATGGCTCCCGGCACCTCGGCCAATCTGCCACTGGCCGTCGACAACAACCTCATCAAGCAGACCCCGGCCATGGGCTGGATGGTCGTGACCATGGATGACGCCAACGGGGCGTCACAGGCCGACCTCGTGCCGATCGGCAAGATCGCCACCCGGCTCTCCGGGGCCACTCGCTACGACACGGCGGCCGCCATCAGTGCCGCCACCTTCAAGCCCGGCGTGGACGCGGCGTTCGTCGTGTCCGGCCTCAACTTCCCCGACGGCCTGGGCGCGGGTCCCGCCGCGGCGGCCATGGGTGGGCCCGTCCTGCTCGTGCCACCGTCCGGCCCGATCCCGGCCTCGGTCACCGCCGAGCTGACGCGGCTCGATCCGGGCAAGATCTACGTGGTCGGCGGGACCGTCTCGGTCTCGGCGGCGACAGCCACGACACTCGGGTTGATCGCCCCGGTGACGCGGTTGGCCGGCGCCGACCGGTACGCCACCGCGGCGACCGTGGCCACCACCATCTTCGACACCGTCCTCGACGACACCCCGCTGCCCGTCGTCTACATCGCCTCCGGGGCCAACTTCCCGGATGCCCTCGCCGCCGGGCCGGCGGCCAGTCACTTCGGCGGCGCGCTGCTCCTGGCCCCCTCGAGCGGGACGCTGCCCACCTCCGTCAAGAACGCGCTCACCACCCTGAAGCCGGCGACGATCGTGATCGTCGGCGGCACGGGAAGCATCTCCGCGGGCATGGCATCACAGATCCAGACCGCCGCCGGCCTCGCCTCCATCAAGGTGAGCCGGGTGGCCGGGAGTGACCGGTATGCCACTGCGGCAGCCCTGGCGGCCAGCTTCGGGTCGGGCACGCCGACGGCCTACGTGGCCCTCGGCACGAACTTCCCCGACGCGATGGCCGGCAGCGCCGCGGCCGGGTTCACCGGCGGCCCGATCCTCCTCGTCCAGACCGATACCGTGCCGGCTGCCACCAGCACCGAGCTGG
>DATBOX010000106.1:0-18186 GCA_036561685.1 Candidatus Limnocylindrales bacterium
TAGTCGGGATCCAGGTCCTCCTGCGGCGGCCGCAGTTCGGGCGGGACGTGCTCCAGGTTGACGCGGATGCGCGTCCACGTCGTGTAGCGCCCGCGCATGGCGTCGACGAGCACGTCGGCCGGCTCCAGGTGCGGCCACACGTCGGGGTGGCGCGCCTTCCACCGCTTGAGGCCCTCCATCGCCTCCGTCTGCTTGGCCGCCCGGCCGATCTCGATGAGCGGCTTGCTTGACATGCGGCGCTTCGACGGCTGGACGCGCGGTGGCTCGTCCAGGGTGCGCGCGTAGTTGGGCGGCCACGGCGCGTCACCGAGGCCTTCGGTCTCGTGCCGCGCCGACAGCTCCAGCAGCGACTCCAGGGACCCCACGGCCGCATCGATGCCGGCCCCCGGGTCGCCGATGGCGGCGAAGCGCGCAGGCACCGTGGCCAGCGTGAAGTCGCCCAGCTCAGCTTGTGGCACCTCGTCCCACGTCAGGGGCGCGGAGACACGCGCGTCGGGCGTAGGGCGCACCGAGTAGGCCGAGGCGACCGTGCGGTCCTTGGCGTTCTGGTTGTAGTCCAGGAAGACGCCGTGGCGCTCCTCCTTCCACCACTTGCTGGTGGCCAGCGCGGGCACACGGCGTTCCACGTCCCGGGCCAGCGCCAGTGCCGCGCGGCGCACCTCGGGAAACGTCCACGCGGGCTTGATGCGCACGTTGATGTGGATGCCCCGCGAGCCAGAGGTCTTGGGCCAGCCGACCAGCCCCAGGTCGGCCAGGGCCTCGCGGGTCACCAGGGCCACCTGGCGGATGTGGTCCCAGGGCACGCCCGGCACGGGGTCGAGGTCGACCCGCAACTCGTCGGGGTGATCAAGGTCCTGCGCCCGCACGGGGTGGGGGTTGAGGTCGATGCAGCCCAGGTTGACCACCCACAGGAGCTGCGCCGCGTCGCGCACCACGACCTCGTCGGCCGTACGGCCCGAGGGGAAGGAGAGCTCCACGGTCTCGATCCACTCCGGCCGCGAGGTCGGTGCCCGCTTCTGGAAGAAGAAGTCGCCGGCGGCCCCCTCCACGAACCGCTTGAGGGCCATCGGTCGCCCGGCCACGCCGCGCAGGGCCCCGTCGGCCACGGCCAGGTAGTAGGCGACGAGGTCGCGCTTGGTGTAGCCGGCCTCGGGGAAGTAGACCTTGTCGGGGTTGCTGATCGTCACCTCGCGCCCCGCGACGGTGATCAGCTCCTTACGGGAGGCCATGGCCGCCCCGCGTCAGACCCGCTTGCGCAGGTAGGTGGCCACGTTGGGATCGTAGCCCAGCGCCTCGTACAGCTGGAGGGCATCCGCCCGATGGCGCCCGGCGGTCACCTCGATGAAGGCACATCCGGTCTCGCGCGCGACCTGCTCGGCCTCGGTCATCAGGGCGTGGCCGACGCCACGCTCGCGGGCGCCCGCATCCACGACGAGGGCGAGGACGCGCGCGATGCGGTCGCTGTGCTCGAAGCGCGGCAGGACGTGGACGGCCACGAAACCCACGATGTCCGGCCCGATGACGGCCACGCGCACGGCCGAATACGGCGAGTCGAAGCGCTCCATGCGCTCGACGATGTCGCTCGGGCCGGCGGGGTAGCCCTCCTCGGTGAAGAGGCCGGCGATCGTCTCAGCGTCGGCCGGCGTGGCGGGACGGACGCGCAGCTGGGTGTCGGTCTCGCTCATGGACGGATGGTACCGGCCGGCACCACCGGCGAGGTGACGAACACGATCACGGGTCCGTCGGCGGCTTCGTCGCGGATCAGCGCGTCCGCGCCGCCGACGGGATGGCCCGTGACATAGAGGGCCGCCAACCCTTCTCCGTGCCGCGCCACGAAGGCCGTCAAACGGCCTTCGTGGGTCGGCTCCAGGAGCAGCAGGGTCCGTCCCGACGGCAGGGCCGCGGCGAGGACGCGGGCCCGGAGCAGGTCATCGTCCGGCGCGGGCTGGAAGGCGAGGCCGGGCAGCTCCGCAGCGGCCCGCTCGCAGTCCACGGTGGCGACGCCGAGGGCGATCACGTCGGCCTCGGCGAGCGGGCCCAGACGCGGCCGGTAGCGCTCCAGGATGGCCCGCATCGGCGGCCCCTCCCAGGGCAAATGATCGGTCGTCGGCGGGAGGGTCAGGTGCGCAGGCGGCCCGGGCCCCGGGCGCCGGCCAGGAACCACGGGCGGATCGAGATCAGGAGGGCCAGCACGAGCGCTGGCCCGGCCACATCGATCAGGAAGAGCACCCACGCGCCGGCCGGGATGGTGGCCACGGAGTCGAAGAGCTCCGCGTCACCCAGGCCCATGACGAGGTACGCCGCGCAGGCCCCCGCGGCGAGCACCCACCCGATCGCCTGGCGCCGCACGAGCAGCACCACGGCCGCGAGACAGACGGCGGCCCACAGGCCGGCCCACACGGGCGAGCCACCCACGGTGGCACCGGCGCCGAGCGGGACGAAGCGGACGCCGGAGCGAGCCAGCGTCCACATGTCGAGCAGCCCAAGCACCCCGCGCGCCAGCAGCAGCGCGCCAAGGGTGAGGAGCAGCATCTCGTGGGAGCGGGTCATGGACTCCCCGGCGACGGGTCGAGTCACGCGCGGACCGTACCACCGGGCGTCAAGCACCGTGGTGCGCCGCGTCACCACCTGGGGATCGGATCGGCCTTACATGCTACTATCCGTTAGCAAGCAACGGCGACCACGCCTGGGCCATCCGCTCGCCACGGGGTCTGCGTAGGTAGAACGAGGGGTCGCCGGAAAGGAACGAGACCATGGAACGGTTCGCGCGGCGCGTCGGCCTGGGGGTGGCCGCCAGGGGCGAGGTCGCGGACGTGGTCGGCTGGGCCGTGGAGGCCCGCGACCGGGGCCTGGATTCGCTCTGGATCCATGACTCGTATTTCGAGCGGGATGCGGTCAGCTATGGCAGCGCGGTGGCCGCCCGGCTTGGCGAGCCGGGGGCCGGCGACGGCTTCCGTCTGGCCCTCGGCGCCGTCAACCCCAACACCCGCCACCCCGTCGTGCTGGCCATGACCGGCTCGGCCCTCGACGAGATGGCGCCGGGGCGCATCGTCATGGGCCTGGGCACGGGACTACCGCTGCGCCTCAAGCAGATGGGCTTGCCCTACACGCCGGACGCAGCGCTCGAGGGCGTCAGCCGGGCGATGGACCAGATGCGCCTCCTGTGGGCCGGTGAACGCCTGCCGTCGGCCACGCCGGGCCTGCCACCCATCCAGCCGATGTTCGCGCCGCCGCACCGCATCCCCCTCTTCATCGCCGCGTACCGGCGCGAATTCGTGGCCCTCGCCGGGCAGAAGGCTGACGGCTACCTGGCGCGCCCCGCCGAGTCGATCCCCTCGCTCAAGGGCATCCTGGAGCGCCTGTCCGCCGCCGCCGCCGAGGCCGGCCGGGACCCGGCAGCCATCGAGCGGGCCGGCTACCTCCTGACGCTCGTCGACGCCACCCGCCGCGAGGCGCTCAACCGGGCCAAGCGCGAGCCGTTCGTCATCTACATGATGTCGATCCTGGGCGACGTCTCCCTCAGGCGGGCCGGCTTCGAGGCCGAGCTGCGCGACCGCATCGCCGCGGCCTGGCGGGCGGAGGAGTTCCACGAGGCCGGCAAGCTCATCCCCGACGACCTGCTCGACGCGTTCATGCTGTGCGGCACGCGCGAGGACGTGGCGGCCGGTGCGCAGCGCTTCCACGACGAAGCCGGCCTGGACCTGCCGCTGCTGCAGCCGGTCGTGCAGGAGACGGAGCAGGTGGCGGCGATCCTGGACGCGGCCACGCTGTACGGCACGGGACGCGCCACCGCCGGGGCCCGTCGCGTCGCCACTTCGCTGGCCACGGACCGCGAGCTGGGACCGGTCGGGCGGGCCCGGCGGGCGGTCGGGGCGGCCTGGGAGGTCCTGCGCCCGTTCGCTTTCACGGCCACGGTCGTGCCCATCGCCGCGGGCGGGGCGCTGGCCGCCACCGACGGCCGTTTCAGCTGGCCGCTCTTCCTGCTGGCCCTCGCCGGCGGCGTCCTGCTGCACTCCGGCACCAACGTGGTCAACGAGGTCTACGACGTCCGCAAGGGCATCGACACGATCACCTCGCCGCGGGCCAGTCACGCGGTCCTCAAGGGCCGCCTCAGCGAGCGCGGCGCGCTGTACCTGGCCTACGCCGCGTTCGTCATCGCCATCGCCATCGGCGTGGTCCTCGTCGCGGTGCGTGGGTGGCCCATCGTCGCCCTCGGCCTGATCGGCCTGGCGAGCGGCTACTTCTACACCGCCCCGCCGTTCGCGCTGAAGTACCGCGCCCTCGGCGTGCCGCTCGTCTTCACCATGTTCGGGCCGCTCATGCTCGAGGGTGCCTACTTCGCCGTGACGGGGACGTGGAGCCTGACCGCGCTCGCCCTGTCCGTGCCGGTGGGCCTGCTCGTGACGGCCATCGTCCACGGCAATGAGTGGCGCGACATCAGCGAGGATGCCCGCGCCGGCATCGTCACGCTGTCGTCGCGGTTCGGCAAGGACGCCGCCTACCTGGGCTACATGAGCCTCATCCTCGGCGCGTACGTGACGCTCGGCGTGGGGGTCGCGGTGGGCTGGCTGCCGGCGACGACGATGCTGGCAGTACTGGCCCTGCCCTTCCTGGCGCAGGTGCTGCATGACGCCGACCTGGGGGCGACCGGGCAGGTGCGGGCCATCGCCATGATCGACCTCGAGACCGCGCGGCTGCACTTCGTCTTCGGGCTGCTGCTGGTGGCCGGCATCCTGCTCGCCGGCTGGCGGCTGTAGCGAGCATGGCTGTATCCGGTCCCCGCCTGGCCGTCGGGCTGGGGCTCGCCCAGGCCGCCTTCGCGGCCACGTTCCGCGGCCCGCGCCGGCGGTTCTGGTCGCGCATGACGATGACCGGCCTTGGCCTGGGGGCGTACGCCCTCGCCGCGCGACCCGACCTGCCGCGACGCATCCGCGTGGGACCGCGCGAGGCCGTCCTGGGGCTGGCCGCGGCCGGGAGCCTCTACGGCACGTTCGCCCTCGGCGACCGGTTCGCCCGCCGTTTCGTGCCGTCCGGCGAGCGCGACATCGCCGACATCTACGAGCTGCGCGGCCTGCGGCCGGCCGCCGAGATCGCCGTCCGACTGGCGACGGTCATCGGGCCGGCCGAAGAAGTGTTCTGGCGCGGCCTCGTGCAGGACGCCCTGATGGCGCGACTGGGCCGCTGGCCCGGCGCGGCGGCCGCGGCCGTGGCCTACGGCGGCGTCCACCTGGTGACCGGCAACTTCACCCTGTTCGGCGCCGCCACGGTGGCCGGGGCCGAGTGGTGCGCGCTCTACGCGGCGGGCATGCCGCTCGGCGCCCTGCTGGTGAGCCACGTGACGTGGGACATCTGGATCTTCCTCCTCCAGCCCACCGGGCCCACCCAGCTGGCGCTGGCCCCGGTCACGCGCGGGTCGTCAGCGACCGATTGACGGGCCTCCGCACGGGCCCCACCATCCGTTCCGTGCAGACCCCAACCGGGCGTGATGCCCCGGCCGCGGGCGTGGCGCTCCCGACCGGCACCGTCACGTTCCTCTTCACCGACATCGAGGGCTCGACCAAGCTGGTCGAGCGCCTTGGCACGGCCGCCTGGACGACCCTCCTCGAGGCCCACCAGGCGATCATCCGGGCTGCGCTGGCGGCGGCCACGGGCGTGGAGGTCAAGACTGAGGGCGACTCGTTCTTCGCCGTCTTCGCCAGCGCCGAGACGGCCGTCGCCGCCGCAGCGGCCATGCAGCGGGCGCTCTACGCGCACGGCTGGCCGGCCGATGCGGCCGTGCGGGTCCGCATGGGCCTGCACACCGGCGAGGGCGTCATCGCCCCGGATGCGGACTACGTGGGCCTGGATGTCCACCGCGCGGCGCGGGTCGCCAGCGCGGCCCACGGCGGGCAGGTCGTCCTGTCCGATACGACGCGCGCCCTGGTGGCGGGGGCCCTGCCCGACGGGGCCACCCTGCGCGACCTTGGCGAGCACCGCCTGAAGGACCTCTCACGGCCGGAGCGCATCAGCCAGCTCGTCATCAGCGGCGTGCCCGACGAGTTCCCGCCGCTGCGCACCCTCGACGCCACGCCCAACAACCTGCCGGTCATGCTGACCGACTTCATCGGGCGCGAGGCGGTGCTGGCGGAGGCCCACCGCCTGCTCGACGGCACACGGCTGCTGACCCTGACCGGGCCGGGCGGCACGGGCAAGACGCGCCTGTCGCTCCAGCTGGCCGCGGACGTCGCGGAACGCTTCCCCGACGGCCTGTACTTCGTGGCCCTCGAGCCGATCAGCGATCCGGCCCTCGTGCCGTCGACGATCGCCATGGCCATGGGCGTGCAGGACGTGGGCGGCTCGTCGGTGGAGGATCGCCTGCGCGACTACCTGCGTACCCGCACGGTGCTCCTCGTGCTCGACAACATGGAGCAGGTCACCGGCGCGGCGCCCTTCCTTGGCGACCTCCTGCGGGCGGCGCCGGGTCTGACCTGCATCGTCACCTCGCGCGCCGCCCTGCACGTCTACGGCGAGCAGGAGTACCCGGTGCCGACCCTGGGGGTCCCCGACCCGGCCCACCTGCCGCCCCTGGAGGCCCTGGCCCAGGTCGACGGCGTGGCCCTCTTCATGGAGCGGGCCCGGACGGCCCGGCCGGACTTCCGCCTGACCGAGGCCAACGCGCCGGCCGTGGCCCGCCTCGTGGCCGCCCTGGACGGGCTGCCGCTGGCCATCGAGCTGGCGGCCGCCCGCATCAAGGTCCTCACGCCGGAGGGCATCCTGGAACGGCTGCAGGGCCGGCTGGACCTGCTGGGTGGTGGCGCGCGCGACCTCCCGGCCCGGCAGCAGACCCTGCGCGGCGCGATCGCCTGGAGCTACGACCTCCTGGACCCGGCCATCCAGCGCCTGTTCGCGACGATCGCCGTGTTCGTGGGCGGCTTCGAGCTCGAGGCCGCCGAAGCCATCTGCGGGTCGGCGCCGGGTGGGGGCGCCTCCCAGGACGTGCTCGACGGCCTGTCGAGCCTCGTCGACCAGAGCCTCCTGCGCCAGGATGCGCAGCACTCGCACCCGCGGTTCGTGATGCTGGAGACGATCCGCTCGTTCGCCCTCGAGCGGCTGGAGGCGGACGGCCAGGCGAAGGAGATGCGGCGGCGGCACGCCGAGTACTTCGCCGACTTCGCCGAGACGGCCATGCCCCACCTGACGGCCAGGGACCGCACGGCCTGGCTGGACCGCGTCCAGGACGACCATGACAACCTGCGGGCCGCGATCACCTTTGCCGTCGAGACGGGGGACGCGCACCTTGGCATGCGCCTGGTGTACGCGCTGTGGCGCTTCTGGCAGAGCCGGGCGCACCTGCAGGAAGGGGCGGAGCGGACGGCGACGGTGCTGGCCATCCCGACCGACGAGCGGCGCACCGAGCTGCGGGCCCGGGCGCTGGAGGCCGGTGGTGGCATCGCCTACTGGCGGGGCGACCTGGACGCTGGGCGCCGCTACTACGACGAGGCCCTGGAGATCGCCAGGGGGATCGGCGACCGCCACCTCATCGCCGACGGGATCTATAACGCGGCGATGGTGCGCAACGTGCTGGAGGTCAACCCGCGCGCGATCGTGGACCAGAGCATGGCCATGCTCAACGAGGCCATCCAGCTCTACCGGGAGACCGGCGACCAGCTCGGCGCCGCACGCGCCCTGTGGGGCCTGGGCACGGCGCAGTACTTCAGCGAGGACTGGCCCGTCGCCGTCGACACCTTCAGGGCCGCGGAGGAGGCGCTGAGCGCCGGCGACGACGAGTTCATGCAGGGCTGGGTGCTCCACATGCTGGGGACGACGGAGATCCGCCTCGGCCAGCTCGACTCCGCCCTCGGCCACATCCGCGGCGCCCTGGTCAACATGCGCGCGGCCGGTGAGACGACGGGCCTCGTGCTGGTGCTGGACGACTTCGCCGACTACGCCGCCGCGACCGGCGACATCCCGCGCAGCCTGCGCCTCATCGGGGCCGGCCGGGCGCTGGAGGATGCGACCGGCACCGGCCTGGCAGTCGCGACCGAGACGGTCATGCGCCGGGAGCGCTACCGCGAGGCGCTGCGGGCGGAGGATGCCGATCGCCTCGTCGCCGAGGGCCGGGCGATGAGCCTGGACGAGGCCGTCGAGTACGCCCTGCAGGCCGCGCCGCAGCAGACGTAGGTCAGGCCTCGGCGAGGAGCGTCCGGGCCGTGCGGGCCGCGAGCTGCATCGCGCTGACCATCGGATTGACGCCCGCGGCGGTGGGGAAGAGCGACGTGTCGGCGACGTAGCAGCCGCCGATCAGATGGCCGGTCGTGTCGGCGCGCACGCGGCCCCGTGGATCGCAGGCCGTGGTCCGCGGGTCGCGCCCGGCGCGGGCGGTGCCCATCTGGTGGGCGGAGAAGAGCGAGCCGCGGTTGGGCCGGAAGTCGAACGTGGCCAGCCGCTCCAGGAAGGCCCTGAACCCGCGCTCGTCCGCGCCCTCGCGCAGCCGGGCCGGCGGCGTGCCGACGGCCAGGAGTTCGGCGGCGCCTCCGGCACGCGCCAGCCGGGCCATCTCGACCAGGGCCCGCCGGCATGTCGACGCGTCCTCCGAGGCGAGGCGATAGTCGATGAGCGGCACCCCATGGCGGCTCAGACGCACCCGCCCGTGGCCGCGGTCCGCGGTGATGCCGATGAGCGGGGCATGGTGGCCGATGCCCGCCAGCAGGGCATCACTCGCCGCGCGGCCCTCCCAGGGGAAGGCGAGGGCGATGAGGCCCGGATGGGCCGGCGCCGACTCGATGAGGAAGCCGCCGTGCTCCGGACCGATGCCGTCGGCCGACGCGGGTCCCGGCTCGGCGAACTCGATCGAGCGCGCCGCCTGGAGGACGCCGCGCCACATCCGCACGGGCTGCGGCATGCGGGCGCTCAGGACGGGCACCGGGTGCAAACGCAGGTAGTCGCCGACGGCCGGATGCGTCGCGCCGCTGCGGGCGAGGATGGCCGGGGTGCGCAACGCCCCGGCCGCGATCGCGACCTGCCGGGCCCGCGCCGTGAAGGGCCGCCGCGAGCCGTCCGGCCGCGTGACGTGGCCGGTCACTCCGACGGCGCGGCCGCCCTCGATGATCAGCCGTTCCACGGGCGCGTCCACCAGGATGCGGGCGCCGGCTGCCGCGGCTGCGGCGAGGTGCAGCCGCGGCCCCGACCGCTTGGCCGCCCGGGGGCAGCCGAAGCCGCATGCGCCGCAGTCGCCGCAGGCCCATGCGTCGCGTTCCGTATGGGCCGCCTCCCAGCCAAGCGCATGGGCGCCGTCGAGGATCAGCTGGTCCTTGGGCGGCGTGTTGACGGGAGCGACGAACCCCAGCTCCGTCCGCAGACGGGCCAGGTCGGCGTCCGCTTCGGCCCCGTCAAGGCCGTCGAGGCCGAACTCCACGGCCCAGCGGTGGCGTACCCGGTCGGGCAACGGGATCGAGGTCATCCAGTTGACCGTCGTGCCGCCGCCCAGCGTGCCTCCCGCCAGGATCGCGATCGACAGGTCGGCCGTGGCGACCAGCCCGTGGTCCAGGTACAGGCGGTCGAAGCCATCCAGCTCGTTGGCCGACAACTCCGGCTCTGCCACGTACGACCCGGCCTCGATGACCAGGACGGCCCGTCCGGCCTCGGCCAGCCTGGCCGCGACGACGCCACCACCGGCTCCGCTGCCCACCACCACCACATCGGCGTCCAGCTCGAGCGGCTCGGCCCCGCCGTCATCGGGCAGCGGCACGACGGCGGGCGGATCCGGCGTCACCGGCTCGCGCACCAGCTCATAGCCCATGACCGGCCACGTGGGGTTGGTGCCGTCGGCTCCGGCGTCGGCGTAGGCGAAGAAGGCGCCCAGCCGTTTGAACGCCTGGAACGCCGTGCGGCGCATCGCGAGCGGGCTCAGAGCCCAGCGGCGCAGGATCGCCTCGCGCGCGGCCGGGTCGGCGGACCGGAATGCGTGCCTGACCCCGGCCGTCAGCGCGTTGACCGCGGCCGAGTCCAGGGCCCGCAGCACGAGACGCAGTTGCGTCAGCGCGGCCGGGTCGGTGACCTGCGAGAGGGCGGCGGCGGCCAGGTTGGCCTGTCGGGGTGGGTCACCCGGCGCGACGGTCGCGAAGACCGCGGCCAGCGTGGCCAGCTCGCCGGCCGACCAGCCCGGTGGCGGCGGGGCGGGTCGCACCACGAGTGGCACGGGACCCTCAGGCGGGTTCGAAGCCGGGGGCCGGGGGCTGGGGGCAGCGGAGCGGGCGGTCCTCGCGGTAGCCCAGCAGGTAGTCGGCCTGGATAAGGGTGTGGAGCTGGCTGGTGCCCTCGTAGATGACCGACGCCTTGGCGTTGCGCAGGTAGCGCTCCACGGGGTACTCGGTCGAATAGCCGTAGGCCCCGTGGACCTGGATGGCGTCGAGGGCGGACTGCACGGCGTGCTCGGTGCAGAACCACTTGGCCAGGCTGGTCTCGCGCGTGTTGCGCAGGCCGAGATTCTTGCGCCAGGCCGCCTGGAGGCACAGGAGGCGCCCGGCCTCGATGCCTCGGCCCATCTGCGCGATGAGCTGCTTGACCAGCTGGTGCTGGCCGATCTCCTGGCCGAAGGTGGACCGCTCGTGGGCGTACTTGACGCTCGACTCCAGGCAGGCTCGCGCCAGCCCCACCGCGCCGGTGGCCACCGTGTAGCGCCCCTGGTCGATGGCGCTCATGGCGACGATGAAGCCCTCCCCTTCCTCGCCCACGCGGTTGGCCGCCGGCACGCGCACCCCGTCGAAGAAGAGGGTGCCGGTGTTGCCGGCCCGGATGCCGAGCTTGCCCTCGAGCGTGCCGGTGGTGAGGCCGTCCATGCCGCGCTCGACGATGAAGGCCGTGATGGCCCGATGGCCCTTCGAACGGTCGAGCGTGGCGAAGACCAGGAAGTGGTCGGCCACGTCGGCCAGGCTGATCCAGATCTTGCTGCCGTTGAGGACGTACGAGTCGCCGTCGCGGCGGGCCGTGGTGGCCAGGTTGGCCGCGTCGGTGCCCACACCGGGCTCGGTCAGGGCGAACGTGGCGAGCCGCTCGCCACGCGCCTGCGGCACCAGGAAGCGCTGTTTCTGGTCCTCCGTGCCCCACTGCAGGAGCGTCAGGCTGTTGAGGCCGACGTGGACGCTCATGATCACGCGGAAGGCGCTGTCCACCCGCTCCAGCTCCTCGCAGACCAGGCCCAGGCTGACGTAGTCCATGCCCGACCCGCCATAGGCCTCGGGGATCGGCGCGCCCAGGAACCCCAGTTCGCCCATGCGGCGGAACGTGGGCAGGTCGACGTGGTGGGCCTCGTCCCATTCGCGGATGTGGGGGGCGATCTCGCCTTCGGCGAACGACCGCGCGGCGTCCTGGACGAGGCGGTTCTCCTGGGTCAGCTCAAGATCCACGCGTCCATTCTGCCAGCGTCGGGACGCGCCGAGGACGTCCGTGATGGGGCCGCATACGCGGACGCCGTCGGGAGGAGGGCCCCGGCGGCGTCAGCGTTGAGGAGCGTTCGATGTCGGGCAGCTGCGCGAAGCGGCGCTACCTGTTGCGGGCGAGGAAGGCGAGGACGTCGTCGTAGCGGAAGCGGCGGTCGCCCCGCTTGCACACACGGTAGAAGGGCAGCTCACCACGGTCGCCGAGGCGCTTGACCGTGTTGACGTGGAGGTGCAGCAGCTCGGCCACTTCACTGGCCGTCATCATCGGGCCGATCTCCTGAACCGCCATGGAAGCCATCTGCTCGTCATCCCTCGCGCTATGGTGTGGCGATCCGTTCCGACCTACCGCCCAGCCGCATCCGGCACCGGATGGGTGCGGTGTGGTGAGCAGGACTACCGGGGCGAATGCTGACGTTCCGCGAGGGACGCGCCAAGCCGTACTTTGGTCCGGGCCGTCATCAGGAGGAAGCCGTGGCGCGACACAGCCGCCTGGAGGTGCTGTCGGCGGCCCTCGAGCAGCGGGTCCTGCCCATCTTCAACGCCGCCGACGCGGCGACCGCCATCGCCGTGGTGGAGGCGTGCGCCCAGGCCGGCGCGCGGGTCGTCGAGTACACCAACCGCGGCCCGGGCGCGTACGAGGTCTTCCGGGCCTTGTCGGCGCACGTGGCGACCCAGCGGCCCGACATCATGCTGGGCGCCGGCACGATCCTCGACGGCCCCACCGCCGCCCTGTTCATCGCCGCCGACAGCGACTTCATCGTGGCGCCCACGCTGTCCGCGGAGGTCGCCTCGATCTGCAACCGGCGGGCGGTGCCCTACCTGCCGGGCTGCTTCACGCCCACCGAGGTGTCCCAGGCCCAGGCGCTGGGCTGCGAGCTGATCAAGCTCTTCCCCCAGGCCGCGATCGATGGCCCGGCCTGGCTGGGATCCGTCCTGCGGCCCATGCCGTGGTCGCGCCTGGTACCCACCGGGTGCCCCTCCGACGGCGCGACACTGCGCCGCTGGTTCGCCGCCGGGGCGGCCGCCGTTGGCGTAGGTCCTGACATCTTCACCCCCGCGCGCCTTGCCGACCGTGATGTCCCCGGCATGGCCCAGGCCCTGCGTGGCGCGCTCGAGCTCGCCCGGGACCGTGCCGTTTGACCCTGTCCGTATGCTGTCGGGGACCGGCAGTGCGGCCCGTCCGTCCCAGCCCTTTTGGGACTTTCGGCCCTGCGGAGCACGCGCGGCGTACCCCAATCTGACGGCCACGGGACAAGGCGGCCGGCTCCAGCCGGGCGACCCGTGAGGCAACGAAGGAAGGTGTCGCATGTTTGCTCGCTATCGCAGCTTGGCGGTACCGCTGGCCGTGGTGGCGGCCGTGGTGCTGTTCTACCTGGTCAATCCGTGGTTCTTCCCGGCCGCGGGCTCGACCGAACGGGCCATCGCCTCGGTGGCGTTCTGGGTCCTCATGATCGTCGTGCTGGTGCTGCTCTTCACCGACCGCAATGCGCCCGAGGCGCAGACGGTCGAGGTGGAGGGGCCGGCCTTCACGCGATACCTCTTCAGCAACACGCGGGCCGGCCTCATCTGGCTGCCCATCCGCCTCTTCCTTGGCTTCGAATGGGCGACGGCCGGCTATGAGAAGCTGACCGGCACCGGTTGGACCGACGGCGGGGCGTCCCTGTTGGGCTACTGGAAGGGCGCCGTGGCGATCCCCACGCAGGGCCACGCGGCGATCACGTTCGAGTGGTACCGCAGCTTCCTTCAGCTCCTCATCGACAACGGGGCGCAGAGCTGGTTCGGCTGGCTCATCGCCCTTGGCGAGCTGGCCGTCGGGATCGGGCTCATCCTGGGCATCCTCACCGGTATCGCCGCGTTCTTCGGCGTGACGATGAACATGTCCTACCTGCTGGCCGGGTCGACGTCCGTCAACCCCATCATGTTCGCCCTCAGCGTCGGCGTGATGCTGGCGTGGAAGGTGGCCGGGTACTACGGCGTCGATCGATACCTCCTGCCGAGGCTCGGTGTCCCGTGGGGCGCCCGCATCCCCGGCGCGCACCAGACGACGACGCGCGTGACGACTCCCGCCTAGTCGCCACCCGTCGAATCCCAAGCGGCCGTCGCAACGCGCGACGGCCGCTTTCGTTCGCCCTGCCGTTCGTCCGGCGTCAGGCCCCGACGCGGCGGAGCCTGGGTCGCGCGATCTCGATGAGCAGGTGATCGGCCGCTTCGCGGACCAACGGGTGGACCGTGCTCAGCGGCTCGACCGAGACCACCCGCCGCAGGCTGCCCGGCAGGCGCTCCTCGAAAGCCGTGACGTTGGTCCACGAGGCCTCCAGGGTCGACCACCAGGCCAGGCCGGTCGCCCCGCCAAGGAAGAGCTCCAGGGCCAATCGCTGGGTCGTGGGGCGGTCACCGGTGGCGACGCGGGATGGCCGTATGCCCCGGGCCGCCAGGACCTGCGGATCGTCCAGGTCGACCAGCTCCGGCCACCCGGTATCGTCGATCTCGGCGAGGGCGTCGACGCGGCCGTCCGGCCGGATGAAGACCCCCTCGATCAGGCGCTGGCCGCGGAAGCCCTGGATGCGCTCGGCGACGGCCGAGATCGGCTCACGCGCCAGGTAGAGCGCCGTGTAGTGATCGGGGTTGTCGTGCCGCCCGCCGCCCTGGAAGTGGCGCGGGACGGCGAACGGATCCGCGCGTCCGTCGGGCGCGCGGGCGAAGACCCGATAGAGCATGGCCGGGTCCGGCGGTCGGCCTGAGGCTCGTCAGGCGAACGTGCCCGCCTCTTCGGCATCGATGGCCGCCAGGACCTCCGCCAGCCGGCCGCGCGCCAGCAGGTCGATCGGCCGTCGATCCCCCAGGTGCGCGTTGGTGCCTTCCAGCCAGATACGCGCCGTCGCCTGGTCGTACAGCCGCAGCAGGCGCGTCATGGCCAGCTCCGTCGCTTCCACCTTGCGCAGGTTCGTGGCGTCGGGTTCCTGGCCGCGGTCCAGCCACCGCGTGACCTGGCTACGATCGACCTGGAGCGCCCTGGCGACCGCCGCGCGGCCGCCGAGATCATCGACCAGCGCTTCGATCCGCCGCGCAGACTGGACCGGCATGCGGCACCTCCCTGTTCGTGGTGCCCATCGTACCGCGATGCCCCGACTTGGCGCAACGGATGTCGTTGCGCACACACGTCAGCTGCCGAGGGCGGCGGCCACCTTGCGCAGGAACCAGCGGCCCGTGCCGCGAGCGGCGACGTTCAGCAGGGCGACGTCCAGGACGGCCCCAAGGCGGCCGCCAGGAGGCGCGTAATGGCCGTCCAGGACCACCTGGCGCTCGGTGACGGTGAGGGTCCCCGCGAAGACAGGGAAGAGGGGCTTGAAGGTGGCGGCGTGCCACTCGATGGGGATGAGCCAGCCGGCGCCATCCAGGGCAGGCTCGCCGAGTCCCACGATGGCCGACTTGCGGAACAGGATCGGGCCCATGTCCCCGGCCGGCAGCTCGAGGTCGCAGGCGTACTCGCGCGTCGAGCCGTCTGCCTCCCGCACGCGCTCGCCCAACCACCCCGCCTCGGCGCTGCCAAGCAGGTCCGGTATCCGCGCCAGGTCAGGGCGAACGGGCAGGGCGAGGTGGAGCCGGGCGATCCCGTCGACTGCGTGCGTCGCGTGAGCCATGGTCGGCATGGTGACGGCGATATGCGCTGGAGGGATGGGCCCAACGTCCCGTCCCATGGGGCCGCCCGGCCCCCCTGGGCCGCCGAATGGCCCTATGGCGGGCCGCGAGACCGTGTGAGGCTGCACGGGTGAGCGCTGCAGTGCCCATCGGTCGGCTGCGTCCCGGCTGGCCCGGGGGCGTATCCGCGACGGCCGAAGCCGCCTTCCTGCCGATCGTCGTCGCCCTCCTGTTCGTGGGGGTCGTGGCGCACCTGGCCGGCAGCGGTGAGGCCGGCGACGTCGCCTGGCTCGGAGCGACCGCGCTCGCGGCTGGGGTCCTTGCCGTGGCCATCGGGCGCGACGTGCTGGCCCGTCGCGTCGGCGTCGACGTCATCGCCCTGCTGGCGATGGTCGGGTCGATCGGCCTTGGCGAACTCCTGGCCGGGGCGGTCATCGCCGTGATGTCGGCCTCCGGGCGCGCCCTCGAGGCCTTCGCCCACGGACGGGCCGAGCGGGAGCTGGCCGGTCTCGTCTCCCGCGCCCCGACGGTCGCCCATCGCTACGAGGAGGTGGGGATCCGCACCCGGGCGGTCGCGGACGTCCGACGTGACGACCGCCTGCTGATCCGACCGGGCGAGGTCGTGCCGGTCGATGGGGTCGTCCTCGATGCCGCCGCCACCATGGACGAATCGGCCATCACCGGCGAGTCGCGACTGGTGGTGCGCGCCTTCGACGATCCGGTCGCGAGCGGGACCATCAACGCCGGAGCAGCCTTCGACCTGCGGGCCACGGCCACCGCCGAGGCCAGTACCTACGCGGGCATCGTCCGGCTCGTCCGCGAGGCGCAGGGGTCGCGGGCGCCGCTGGTCCGCCTCGCCGACCGCTACGCGCTGGCCTTCCTGCCGCTGACCCTCGGGCTGGCCGGTATCGCCTGGCTGGTGTCGGGTGACGCGGTGCGCGCCCTGGCGGTCCTCGTCGTGGCCACCCCCTGTCCGTTGATCATCGCCGCCCCGATCGCGCTGGTGGCGGGCGTCTCTCATGCCGCCCGGCGCGGCATCATCGTCAAGGGCGGCGGCCCGCTGGAGACCCTGGCCGGGGTCCGGACCCTGTTGATGGACAAGACGGGCACCCTCACCGCCGGCAGCCCCAAGCTGGAGCGGGTGGAGGTGGGCCCGACCGGCGATGCGGAGCTCGTGCTGCGGCTGGCCGCGTCCCTCGAGCAGGCCTCGCCGCACGTGCTGGCGGCGGCGATCGTCCACGCCGCGCACGACCGCGCCATCCAGCTCGAGCCACCGAAGAGCGTCACGGAGACGCCCGGCGACGGGGTGCGCGGCACGGTGGCCGGCCACGCCGTCACGGTCGGCGGGATGGATCTGGCGACCGCCGGCATCTCCGTCCCCCGCTGGGCCCGCGACGCGCAGCGCCAGATCGCCCTCGCCAGCTCGAGCGCGGCGTACGTGCGGGTGGACGACCAGCTGGCCGGCATCCTCGTCCTGGTCGACCCCATCCGGCCGGAGGCCCCACGCGCGCTGCGCCTGGCCCGGGGCGCGGGCGTGCGGCGCATCGTGCTGCTCAGCGGTGACGACCCGAGCGTCGCCGGGGCGGTGGGGACCGCACTTGGCATCGACAGCATCCTGGCCGAACGCACCCCGGCGGAGAAGGTGGCGGTCGTGCGGGCCGAACGGGTCGCCGCGCCCGGGGCGACCGTCATGATCGGCGATGGCATCAACGACGCACCGGCCCTCGCGGCGGCCGACTGCGGGGTCGCCATGGGCGCCCGCGGCGCGACGGCCTCCTCCGAGGCCGCCGACGTGGTCATCACGGTCGACCGCCTCGACCGCCTCGCGGAGGCCATCCGCATCGCGCAGCGGGCCCGACGGATCGCCCTCCAGAGCATCGTGGTCGGCATGGCCCTGTCGGTGGTGGCCATGGGCGTGGCGGCCGCCGGCTTGCTCGCGCCGGTGCCCGGGGCGATCCTCCAGGAGGGCATCGATGTCGTCGTCATCGTCAACGCGCTGCGGGCGCTCGGGGGCGAACGCCCGGCCGTCCGCTCGGTGGCCGGGTGGGCCGCGACGCGCCAGCGCCTGGAGGCGGATCACACCGACATGCGACCGCTCATCGTCCGGGTGCGGGAGGCCGCCGACAGCCTCGGTGCGGCCGACCGGGGTGCCGTGCCCTCGCTGCTCCGCGGCCTGCGGGACGCCCTCGTGGCCGACCTCCTGCCTCACGAGATGGAGGAGGAAACGACCGTCTACCCGCTCCTGGCCAAGGCCCTGGGCGGCGAGGATCCGCTCGCGCCGCTCAGCACGACCCATCGCGAGATCTTCCATCTCGCCCGGCTCTTCGGGCGGGCTGTGGATGCCCTGCCGGCGGCCGGTCCGGATCCGCAGCAGCTCCCCGAGCTCCGTCGCGTCCTCTACGGCCTGCACGCCATCCTGGAGTTGCACCTGGCCCAGGAGACCGAGCTCTACATGACGCTCGCCGACGCCGGAGCCTCCGCCGCCTGAGGCCCGTTCCGAAGGTGGTGGAGCCCCCGGTGGGATTCGAACCCACGACCTCCCGCTTAGAAGGCGGCTGCTCTGTCCACTGAGCTACGGGGACGCGCGGCCAGTCTACCTGCCGGCCCACCCTTGACGGCCTAGCGGTGCCTCCGACGCGTTGTGCGACCTCGCTCTTTGCACCGGGCGGCGACAGCGACGGAGCAGGACGCCCAGAACCCTCGTTTGGGCCCGTTCCACCGTCATCCGTTGCGTCCGGCGCAAGAACCGGCGGGGGAGGCGCCGCTCCTCCGTCGCTGTCGCCGCTGCGTGCAAACGGAGTCGAACATGAGGCTGGAGGGGGTGCCCCGCCCTCTGCTACAGTGCGCGCTGCAGCCGAATGGACCGGCCGCGAGTAGATGAGGAGGCGCGCCATGCAGACGACGACAGCCCTCCCCTGTCCCCGCCGGTCCGATCTCACCGAGGGCCTCGCCCTGCGCTGAACCACTCCGACCGCCGGGGTTCACGTTCCCCCCGACGCATCTGGAGTCTTCTGCGTGCACGAACCCGTCTTTCCGGCGCCCCCGATGGCGCCCCCGCCACAGCGGCCGACCCCCGCGTGGCTCATCGAAGCCGGCTACCAGGACCGGCGCCTTGGCGTCCTGAAATCCG
>DATBOX010000107.1:0-4066 GCA_036561685.1 Candidatus Limnocylindrales bacterium
TCGATCCGCGGCTCGATCCGTCCCACCAGCTGGTCCCCGAAGAGCAGCGGGAGCACGTAGTAGCCCCAGCGCCGGCGTGCCTCGGGGACGTAGACCTCCCACACGTAGTCGAAGCCGTAGAGCTGGCGCAGCAGGTCGCGGTCCCAGCAGAGGGGATCGAGCGGGGCGAGGAAGGTGACGCCCGGATCGGCGCCTCCGGGCGGCCCACCGGCCGCGATCTCGCCGATGGCCCGCTCCAGCTCCCCCCGCGCATCCGCCGGCACGTAGCGGGTCCCGCGCACGCCCTCGACGGCCACCGGCAGCAGCGCGCCCGAGGCGACCAGTTCGCGACGCAGACGGGCCCGGATAGGGCCGCCCGCGCGACGGCCGTCCGCCCCACGGACGTGGACGCCCAGCCAGATCTCGGCCTGGCCGGCCTCGCCGAGGAGGCCGTGCGCGCGGAAGCGTGACAGCAGCTTGTGGCGGAGCTGCTCGTCCTCCGGGATGCGCGAAGCATCCAGCAGTGCCGCCGGGTACAGCCGCTCCGGCAGGTCGTAGTAGCGCCGGTTGCCGGCCCGGCGCGACAGCCCCAGCAGGCCCGACTCCCAGAGGGCCTCCATGATGGCCCGCACGCGATTCGTGGGGCCCCAGTACCACTCGACCATCGGCTCGCGCTCGAAGTCCAGCGAGCTGAGCGGGCCCTCGAGGCGGATCCGCTCCAGGATGTGCCGGGCGAGGTCGGCGTGCGCCACGAACGCATCGCCCTCGTGGCGCTCCAGGGCCCGGTCCCAGCTGATGCGGTACCACGGCAGCTCCCCGATGGGCAGGATGGAGAGGGCCTTGTTGTGTGCCTCGAACAGGGCTCGCCGCTCGTACAGGAGCTCATCGGTCCAGGCGGGTCGGTAGCCCGCCACCCGCGCGTGGAGCACGAGGTCGTGGTTGCGGCCGGCCACGCCAAGCGGGTCGAACTGGACCGACCCCAGGCGACCGATCACGGCCATCACCCCATCCGGCCCGCCGTGCACGGCGCGCGGCGGGGCCAGAAGGTGGTGCAGGGCCAGGTAGCGGCGCGCGACGGCACCGCTGAGGACGGGGGTGTCGGGCACCACCGGATGGTACCCAAGCGCCCCGGGCCCGGCCGTGCCCGGTCCTTCCCTATACTCGGCTCCCCATGGCCACCACCCAGCGCGACTATTACGAGATCCTCGGCGTGGCGCGCAGCGCGACCGACGAGGAGCTGAAGAAGGCCTTCCGCCGGCTCGCCCAGCAGTGGCACCCGGACGTCAACGCGACCCCCGAGGCGGACGAGCAGTTCAAGGAGATCAACGAGGCCTACCAGGTCCTGTCGGATCCCCAGCGACGCCAGGCCTACGACCTCTTCGGCCGGGCGGGCCTGGGCAATGGGGCCGAAGGCTTCGGCGGGTTCAGCGGCTTCCAGGGCTTCGGTGACCTGTTCGACGCGTTCTTCGGCGGGGCGGCACCCGGCGCGACGCGGCGCGGCCGCGCCCTGGCCGGGGCCGACCTGCGCTATGACCTGCGGCTGACCTTCGCCGAGGCCGTCCACGGCACGGAGAAGGAGATCGAGTACCACGCGCCCGTGCGCTGCGAGACCTGCCACGGGAGTGGCGCCGAGGCGGGCACCAGCCCCGTCACCTGCCCCCAGTGCGGCGGCAGCGGCGAGGTCCGCACGGTGCGCCAGACCATGCTCGGCCAGATGGTGACCGCGGGCCCGTGCCCCCGTTGCGGCGGCCGCGGCAGCCTGGTCGAGAAGCCCTGTCCGACCTGCCGCGGCGAGGGCCGCGTGGAGGGCAAGCGGACGCTGCGGGTGACGGTCCCCGCGGGCATCGACGACGGCCACCAGATCCGCCTGTCAGGAGAGGGCGAGGCCGGCCCGCGCGGCGGCCCGGCCGGCAACCTGTATGTCGTCGTCCACGTCGCCGCCCACCCGCGCCTGCGGCGGGAGGGCACCGAGCTCTTCGTGCCGCTCGAGGTCTCGATCACCCAGGCGGCCCTGGGGGCCAGCCTCGTCGTGCCGACGGCCGATGGCGAGGAGACCGTCGAGATCAAGCCCGGCACCCAATCGGGGACGGAGATCAGGCTGCGCGGCCGGGGCGTGCCCCATCTCCGGCGCGCCGGGGCCCGCGGCGACCTGCACGTGCTCGTCGACGTGCGCGTACCGACCCGCCTGACCCGGCGGCAGCGCGAGCTGCTGGCCGAGTTCGCCACGGAGGCCGGCGAGGTCGTGGACCTCAAGGCGGACGGCCTGCTGGGCAAGGTCAAGGGCCGCCTGGGCTGATGGATCGGCCGGGCTGATGGACCGGCCGACGGGCGGCTGGCTGGAGCTGTCGGTGAGCGCCGGCGGCGAGGCGGTCGAGGCGGTCAGCGAGATCTTCGCGCGGGTCGCCACGGGCATCACGGTCGAGCCCGCCTTCCTGCCGACCGACGAGGGCCTGGGGGCCCGCCTTGACCCGACTCGGCCGGCCACGGTGCGCGCCTACCTGGAGGCCGAAGACGACGCCGTGGTCGAGGCGGCCGTCGTGCAGACGGAGACCGCCCTCGGCCACCTGCAGGCGTTCGGTCTCGGGCCCATCGGTGACCTGCAGCGACGGGTGGTCGCGCCGACGGAGTGGGCCGAGACGTGGAAGCAGCACTTCCCGCTCCTGCGCATCGGCCGCCGCATCATCATCCGCCCCGCCTGGCGGCGCCACCGCCGGCACCCCGGGGACGTGGTGCTGGCGCTCGACCCGGGACAAGCGTTCGGCACGGGCCTGCACCCCACCACGCGTCTGTGCCTGGAAGGCGTGGAACGCCTCGGCGACGCGGGACTGCTCGAGGGGGCATGCGTCCTCGACGTGGGCTGCGGTTCCGGCATCCTGGCCCTCGCCGCGGCCGGCTTCGGTGCCCGGCACGTGCTGGGGCTGGACACCGATCCGCTCGCGGTCGAGGCGACCCAGCGGAATGCCCGGCGCAACGGGTGCGCAAGCCGCGTGAAGGCGCGCCAGGGTTCGCTGCCGGCGCCCGACGGGCCGTACGACGTCGTCCTCGCCAACCTCATCGCCTCGCTGCTGGTCGGCCTCGCGCGCCCGCTCCACGAGGCGACAGGACCAGGTGGCCGGCTGGTGGCGGGCGGCATCTTCGCCGATCGCGAGGGCGACGTGCGCCGGGCCCTGCGGACCGCCGGCTTCCGCTTCACGGGGCGCCTGGCGGAAGGGGAGTGGGTGACGCTGGAGGCTCAGCGGCCGGCCTGAAACGCCGCCTCTGGTAGCCTGCCCGCGTGGCTGATACGCATCCCGAGACGGCCGGGCCGACCGACCCGACCTGCCTGTTCTGCCGCATCGTGGCCGGCGAGATCGCGTCCCGGCGCGTCCACGAGGATGACCTCGTCATCGCCTTCCATGACGTCGCCCCGCGGGCGCCGACCCACCTGCTGCTCGTGCCGCGTCGCCACATCTCCTCCGCGGCGGCCCTGACGGAGGCCGATGCCCCGCTCATCGGCCGCCTCATGGCGGTCGCGGCCGAGCTGGCCCGCACCGCCGGCCTGGCCACGACCGGCTACCGGCTGGTCACCAACGTCGGCCCGTGGGGCGGCCAGACGGTGGACCACCTGCACTTCCACCTGATGGGTGGACGGCCCTTCGAGTGGCCGCCCGGGTGAGGCGCCCGGGCCCCGCGACCGACCGGCCGACCACAGCGCTCCTGGCCGTCATCCTGGCCGTCATCAGCGCCGGTTGCGGAGCGGCCCCAGCCACGTCGGCGCCCGCGCCCGGCGGGAGCGTGGCCATCGTGCCCGCGGAGGCGGGCCTGTCGGCGTCCGAGGCCACCACGGTGACGCTCCTGCGCCGCAGCCTCGCCACGGGCGGCTACCAGCTGAGCCCGGTGAGCCAGCCGGTGCAGCCTGCCGTGCCGACCGTCTTCGCCACGACGCCCCTGGTCGTCTACCGTGTCGAACTGGCCGACCCCGACCAGGGCTTCGTCCTGATCTACGACTTCGCGGCGCCCTCGGCCGCCGCGGCGGCAGCCACCGCCCTTGCCCGGTTCGTGGGCAGCGGCTTCGGCCAGACGAACTATCCGCTCGACACCGAGTTCT
>DATBOX010000108.1:0-15696 GCA_036561685.1 Candidatus Limnocylindrales bacterium
CGCGGCCAGGACCAGGGCCACCGGCAGGCGCAGGTACCACGGTCCGACCGGCAGCGAGATGGCGATGCTGGAGGGCTGCCGGGCGAGGTAGGCGAACCAGTCCGGCCAGAGGTGCAGCACGGGCAAGGTCACGAGGGCGCACACGGCAAGGGCCACCAGCGCCCCACGCCAGCGAGCGGGCGGGAGCGCCAGGGCCGGCGCCAGCTTGGCCAGGGCCATGAGGACCAGGGGACCGACGCGTCGGAGCTGCTCCACCAGACGTGCAGGGCCACCCGTGCCGCTATCGGGAGCGTCGAGCGGGTGCCCGCCGGACCAGGCCAGGACGATGGCGGCGGCGATAAGGAGGTCGACGTTGCCGGCGGAGAGCTCGAACGCCGTCAGTGGCCACAGGAGGATCAGGCCAGCGCCGCGCCAGCTGCCCGCGACGTAGCGCATGGCCAGCAGGTCAAGCCCGATGATGACGGCCTGCCCCAGCAGCGGCGGCAGGAGGGCCAGCCCGGCCGCGATGACCGCCCACGGCGGGGCGTAGGGGAAGTTCGTGGCCTGACCGATCTGCCCCACGTAGACCGGCGCGCCGTTGAGCAGGTCGTGGCCGGCACGAAGGTAGGCGTCCAGGTCCGGCCCGGTGCGGAACCACTGGCCGCCGACGCTGGCCTCGATGGTCACGAAGGCGAACGCGCCGAAGAGGTAGCCGGTGATGGCGCCGGCCCACAGGACGAGTTCGCGCGGGGTGAGCTTCCGTTCGCTCACCGAGCCGCCGCCGGCCACGGATGGCGGCTCAGACCGGGCGGCCGTTGCGCCCGCTCAGGCTGACGCGATCACCCACCTGCGTCCCGCTGCGCTCCAGCGCGCCGACCGGCAGCTCGATCACGCCATGCGCGCCCCGTTCGTACCACACGATGCCGCGCCACGCCGGCAGGGCTCGTCGGACGCCCACCACCTGCCGCGACCCGTCCTCGGCGGGGCGGCCGACGAAGCAGCAGTCGATGGCGAAGCGCATGAAGAACATGTGGATGTTGTTCGTGCCCGGCAGCCACAGGCCCTCCTGGGGCGCCAGCGAGCGGCGGCCCATCAGGCCCATGAAGCGCGCCCAGAACGAATCGGCCGCCACGACCTGGGTCGCGACGGCCGTTCCGCGGGTGGTGTTGCGGAGCTGGAGCAGGTCAGCCATGCGGCCGGCTGCGGACTAGGTGTGGAGGTTGACCATGAGCAGGATGATGGCCGGCCCCAGGATGACGATGAAGAGCGACGGGAAGATGCAGCCCACCAGGGGGAACAGCATCTTGATGGGGGCCTTGGCCGCCTGCTCCTCTGCCCGCTGGCGGCGCTCGATGCGCAGCTGCTCGGACTGGACCTGGAGGACCTTGCTGATCGAGACGCCGAGTTGCTCGGCCTGGATGATGGCGCCGATGAAGTTGGCCAGGGCGGGCACGTTGGTGCGGGCCACGATGCCGCGCAGCGCGTCGCGCCGGGCCGAACCAAGGCGGATCTCCGCCAGGCCCCGGCGGAACTCGTCGGCGAGGGGGCCCTGCGTCTTCTCCACCACGCGACCGAGCGCGGCGTCGAAGCCCAGGCCGGCTCGCACGGAGATCGTGAGCAGGTCCAGGGTGTCGGGGATGGCCAGCAGGATGGCCTTGTTGCGGGCGCGGATCCGGCGGTTCAGCCAGTACTCGGGCAGGACGAAGCCAAGCCCCAGGCCGACCACGCCGGAGATGATCCCGAACAGGAAGTTGGCCTGCAGGACGCCGAAGATGAGCAGCGCCAGGGCGCCGACCACGACGGCAGAGACCAGCTTGAGGGCGGTGAACTCGGCGGCCTTGAGGTTGCCGGGGTTGCCGGCCTGCGCGAGGCGCCGGTCGGCGCGGCTGGCGGACGCCGGGCTGCTGATGCGCTGGGCGTAGGCCGTCAGGCGGGCCATGAACGGCCGGACGGTGCGGTCGAAGAACGGCTGCTGGAGCTCGAGCTCCTCCAGGTTCTTGGCCTGCATCGAACCCAGCTGGGTCAGCCGAGCCTGGACCGGGTCCACCGACTGGCCGCCTGCGAGTCCGAGGACGATGAGCATGATCGCCGCGAAGGCGACGACCGCGAAGACGAGGGGCAGCATGGCTCAGACCTCGATGTCGACGATGCGCCGGATGGCCAGGAAGCCCATCAGCATGAAGAAGCCACCGACGGCCATGATGCAGACGCCGAGGGGCAGGCCCAGGAAATCCGGGGGCTTGAGGAACATCGGGGACATGAAGCTGGGGGCGATCACGAAGAGGACCGCCACCAGGCCGATGGGCAGGCCGGCAACGACGTAACCGGAGAGGCGCTGCTGCGCCGTCAGGGTGCGGATCTCGCCCTTGATGCGGACCCGCTCGCGGATGGTGAAGGCGATCGAGTCCAGGATCTCGGCCAGGTTGCCGCCCACCTGGTGCTGGATCGTGATGGCGGTGGCCATCAGCTCCAGGTCATCCGAGCGGACGCGGCGGACCATGTTGGCCAGGGCGTCATCGAAAGCGAGGCCAAGGTTGACCTCGCGGATGACGCGGCCGAACTCGGTCGAGATGGGGGGCTGCGTTTCGCGTACCACCAGCTCCACGGCCTGCAGGAACGACGAGCCGGCGCGCAGGGCGTTGGCGATGAGCGTGATCGTATCGGCCAGGCGGTTGTTGAAGGCCTTCAGGCGGCCGGCCTTGCGGTGGTTGATGTACCAGCGCGGCAGCCACAGGCCGACGACGGCCGCGATGACCAGCACGAGCGGGTTGCCCAGGGTGGGCAGGAAGTCGCTGAGCGCCAGGCAGATGAGCGGCAGGCCGACGATGGAGGCGCCCCAGATGGCGAGGAACTCGCTGGTCTTGAGGCGCAGGTCGGCGCGCGCGAGGTCGCGCGCCAGGTTGGCGCCGAAGTCGCGGTTCTCGACGACCTTGTTGAGGCTGGCCAGGGCGACCGAGCTGGAGATGGCGTCGCTGATCGAGCCGGAGCCCTGCTTGTCGGCATCGGGCTTGCGACCCGACGCGTAGCGGTCAAGGCGCGCGCTGATGCCCGAGCCACCGGAGGCCGTGAGGCCCACGATGATGAGCAGCACGGCCGCCCCGGCCAGGGCACCAAGGACGATGGGCAGCAGGTTCATGGCTTCGTCTCCCGCGGCCTAGTAGTTGAAGCCGAACATGCCGGCCGGGAGCTGGATGCCCATGATCTCGAACTTCTCGACGAACTTGGGCCGGATGCCGGTCGGCTTGAGGCGGCCCTGGATCTTGCCGTCGACGATGCCCGTCTGCTCGAAGACGAAGACGTCCTGCATGACGATGACGTCGCCTTCCATGCCCTGGACCTCGGTGATGTTGACGACCTTGCGGGTGCCGTCCTTGAGGCGGGACTGGTGGACGATGAGATCGACGGCGGACGAGACCTGCTCGCGGATGGCCCGCAGGGGCAGGTCCACGCCGGCCATGAGGACCATGGTCTCCAGGCGCGAGAGCATGTCACGGGGGCTGTTGGCGTGGCCGGTGGACATCGAGCCGTCGTGGCCGGTGTTCATGGCCTGGAGCATGTCCAGCGCCTCGCCCGAACGGCACTCCCCGACGATGATGCGGTCGGGCCGCATGCGCAGGGAGTTGCGCACGAGTTCACGGATGGGGATGGCGCCCTTGCCCTCGATGTTCGGGGGCCGGGATTCGAGGGTCACGACGTGCTCCTGGCGCAGCTGGAGCTCGGCGGCGTCCTCGATGGTCACGATGCGCTCATCGTTGGGGATGAACGAGGAGAGCACGTTGAGGGTCGTGGTCTTGCCCGAGCCGGTCCCGCCTGAGACGAAGAGGTTGAGGCGGGCCTCGACGCAGGCCTTGAGGAAGTCGAACATCTCGGGGGTGGCCGTGCCGAAGCGGATCAGGTCGTCCACGGTGAAGGGGGAGGCCGAGAACTTCCGGATCGTGATGACGGGGCCCACCAGGGAGAGCGGCGGGATGATGGCATTGACGCGCGAACCGTCGGTCAGGCGGGCGTCCACCATGGGGCTGGACTCGTCGACGCGGCGGCCGATGGGGGCGATGATGCGGTCGATGATGCGCATCACGTGGTCGTCGTTCTGGAAGACCACGTTGGTCAGCTCGAGCTTGCCGGCGCGCTCGATGTAGACCTGGCGCGGGCCGTTGACCATGACCTCGGTGATGCTCTCGTCACGCAGGAGCGGCTCGAGCGGCCCAAGGCCGATGATCTCGTCGGTGATCTGCTCGACCATCCGGACGCGCTCGGCGCGAGTGAGGGCCAGGCCCTCCTCGTCGATGACGCGGCCGAAGATCTCCTCGATCTGGCGCCGGACCTCCACCTGGTTGGACAGGTCGAGCTTGGGATCCAGGTCCTGGATGACGCGCGACTGGATGCGGAACTTGACGTCCCGGAAGGACTCGCGCACCGGCGCCTGGCTCATGATCCGCGACGGCCCACCGGTCGGTGGCGTGCCGCCAGGCGCGCCGGGCTGGCCCGGTGCGCTCGGCACCTCGCCGGCCCCAGGCCGGGCACTCTCGATCCGCTTCAGCAGGGACATCTATGGCTCTCCCCTTCCGCCCTTCGCGGGACCACGATCGGCTGTCAGCGCCATGCGAACAGCGACTTCCGTTGGACCGGTTTCTCTCGTTGTGCGGCGGGCCTCACGGCTTCGCCGATGACGGACCTGGCCAGCCGGATGATGTCCTGGCTGACCTGGGCCTCGCGATTGCTCGTGACGAACGGTACGCCACGGTTCAAGGCATAGACCACGCTGCGGCCGTCGCTCACGATCGTCTCGTCGATGCGCCGGCCGATGGAGTGCTCGACGTCCGAGACACGGATGCCAAGGGCCGAATCGGCCCGGTTGAGGACCAGCTTGATCTTCCCGGCGGGGTAGCCGAGCTGGTCGGCGACCTCCAGGAAGAGGCGGATGTTCTTGATGTTGGTGATCTCCAGCGTCAGCAGCGCCAGGATCTCGTCGGAAAGATCCAGGAGCCCCAGGGTCGTGTCGTGGAACCACGGCCACGAGTCCACGATGACCAGGTCGTGCGTGTCGCGCAAGCGCTCGAGCACGCGGCGCAGGAAGGCCGTGGTGATGAGTTCTGACATCTCGGGGCTTGGCGGAGCAAGCATGACCCGCAGCCCCGAGCCGTGGGTCACGAGGACCTGGTCGATCATCTCGGGATCGCCTTCGGCCATGTCCGGGATGAGGTCGGCGATGGACTTGTTCTTGGGGTTGAGATTGAGCAGGACGCCCACGTCCCCGAACTGGAAGCTGGCGTCCACGAGGGCCACCTTCTTGCCCATCTCGGAGGCGGCCACGACGGCCAGGTTGACGGCCACGGTGGTCCGTCCCACGCCGCCCTTTGGCGAGAAGACGGTGACGATGCGGCCGGGCTCACGACCCGTCTCGCTGGCGGTCCCGGCCGGCCGTTCGGCCAGGCGGCTCGCCTTGTCCTTCTCGCGCTCGTTCACCTGGCGGATCGACGAGACGAGCTCGTCGCTGCTGAAGGGCTTGACCAGGAACTCGCGCGCGCCGGCGAGCATCGAGCGACGCAGGTAGTCCGCTTCGCCCTGGACGCTCATCATGATCACCGAGGCCGCCGGCTCAAGGGCCGCCATCTGCTCGGTGGTCGCGATGCCGTCCATGCCCGGCATGTTGATGTCCATGAGCACGATCGCCGGGTGCAGACGTTGGGCCAGCTCCAGCGCCTCCGGTCCGGATGCGGCCGCGCCCACCACCTCGATGTCGCTCTCGAATCCGAGCAGCTTCGTGAGGTGGTCGCGGGTCTCCTGGATGTCGTCGACGATGAGGACTGCGATGCGATCGGCCATCAGTGCTCTTGCTTCGTATCCGTCGCTACTGTTGGTTTAGAAGTGGTCGGTTCGATGGATGGTGTGGAGTAGGCACCGCGGGCGCGCGACCCGATGGAGTTCGTGTCGCGCGCCCGTGGGAGGCTGTCGCTACGTGGAGCCGGCCGCGAACGGCCGCCGCCGTGTCTAGGGGATGATGCCGAGGACGATGCGGGGCACGAGGACCCCGTACTTGTCCACCATCATCCGCAGGGTGATGCCACTGGTGATGTCGGGCGGCGCCTGCTGATCAGCCGTTGAGCGGAGGACCAGCGAGAGGTTGCCGTCCAGCTGGGTGAAGCGGACGAGCTCCACCTGCTGCGGGGTGAGGGCGAGGACCACGATCTCCTGCTGGCCGTTGAGGGCCGTGCCCGCGTTGGCCTGCGTGCCGGGGCTCGCCTGAGCGGCCTGGTTGTTGCTCGCCGTTGGCGGCGGCAGCAGCGTGCCCAGGACCTGGACGTTCTGCACCAGCACCTTGACGGAGGTCGAGTTGAGGACGCCGTTGATCGTCGCGAAGTGACGGATGGTCGTGAGGGGGTTGCCTTCACGCGTGGGCGCCTGCTCCACGTCGACGGGGAACTTGTTGTCCGCGTTCTCCATCGAGAGGACGACGTCCACGTAGTCGCCGGCCTGGATCAGGGTGCCCACGCCGGTGACCTGGTCCACCTGGACGGTCATGGCGCGGAAGCCGGCTTTCAGGTTCTTCTCGATCTCGACGCTGGTGGCCAGGCCGTTGCCGTTGAAGTCGTCCTCGACGAGCACGTCGCCCGTGTGGACGTCCTTGCGCACGACCAGCCCGTCCACGTCGCTCGGAGCGGTGAAGTAGCCGATCGGCGCGGCGGTCACGTCGACCTGCTTGGTGCCGACCATGGATGAGGCCGCGATGACGGTGCCGAGGGGCATGTCCTGGCTGGCCACGAGCACGGTGACGGTGGTCGGCGCCTGGGTCTGCCCAGGGCCGTTACTACCGCTCGAGCCGTTGCCCTGGGTCAGGATGAACACGCCGCCGGCCACGAGCACGGCGAGGATGATTCCGACCAGAACGATGAGTCGGTTGGAACGTTTCAAGGGTGGACTCCCACGTAGCGGTGTGACAGCTCGCACCACTGTAGCACCGGGCTACAGACCGGCGATCATACGAATGGGCTAGTACGTTTGGCAGGTTATGTAAGGAAAACCGGGGGCAAATACGAAGGCGCCGACCGGGAAGACCCGGCCGGCGCCTTACGAGTGTGCGAGGTGGGACTAGACGGACGTGCCCACGTTGGAGAGGATCCCGCGGATCTGGCTGCCCAGGAAGATCAGGGCCAGGATGGCGATGATCGCGATGAGGGCAAGGATGAGGGCGTACTCGGCGAGGCCCTGGCCCTCCTCACGGTCGAGCAGGGACGCCAGCCACGTCTGGAACTGGACGAACTTGGTCATGTCTTTTATTCACCTCCTTTCCACCGGAGCTCCGGCAACGGTGCCGGGCGGGGACCGCAGTCTGCTTCAGGGTTCAGGCAGGGTCCAGTAGGAATTGCGTACCACCGATCGCGGAGGTCCCCCCGGACGGTCGCGCGGTGCGGACCGGCTGGGGAAGATACCGCGCGCCATCCGCAGCGTCAATCAAGCTGGGTGCCTGTTGGTGCGTCGCGGAAACGACGAGCGAGAAGCGATCGGACGAGAAAGACAAAGTGGTGGGCTCCCATCCCCCGTGGATGAAAGAAGCGGGCCGGGGGGTTAGGTCGCGGTTTGGACGCTGTGACCGATCATGGAAAGCAGAGTCGAGACCGCCGTGCCGAGGAAGACCAGAGAAAGGATCGCGACCACCGCGATCAGAGCGAGGATAAGTGCATACTCGGCAAGTCCCTGGCCCTCGTCGCTCTGTAGCGAGCGAACGAGTCGCCGAAACATGATCGTGTGCTCCTTTCTGACCTCCACTACGGGCTTGAGCGACACGATCGTACGCGCGGCTCTGCCGGATTGCTAGGGCCGGGGCCCCAGAAGATGGTACTGGGGGCCATGGCCCGGTCGGCCATACCTTGATCGGCGTAGGCGCCGTCAGGCGGGGAGCTTCGCCACCAGCGTCAGGGCCGCCCCGTCATCGGCGAGCACGACACGGATGCCCGCCGCCTGGGCGCGCGCCTGGATGGCCTGCCAGTTGCGGGCCGGCAGGAGCAGTGGCACGGGTCGCGCCGCGGCGGCCGCGGCCGCCCGTGCCACCGATGCCCTGGTCGCCTCGGCCCGTTCCGCGATCATCGCGGCGAGCGCCGGCGGCATGTCGGCGGAAGGCGGCTCCAAGTCGGGCGGGGCGTTCTCGCGCGCCGCGGCACCTTCGGCCGCCCCCGGGCCGACCGCGGCTGGCGGGGTGGCCGTGAGGCGGGTCGTGACGTCGTGGTCGGTCCAGTCCATGCGCATGACGATGTGCTGGCTGGCGGCATCGAGGTAGCCCGTGATGGCCTCATCGGTGCAGCGGAAGAGCGCGCTCTCGACGTCGCCGGGCAGCCGTCGGTCGGCCCCCACCGAGTCAAAGTCGATGGTCACCTTGCTGCGGCGGCCGCGGTCCCGGGCGGCCCTTCGCAGGGTCGGCACCAGGCCCAGATCGTCCAGCACCATCGGGCGGACATCGAAGATGAACGACTTGGTGGCCTCCAGGGTCTGCTCGACCATGGCCACCAGCTGGTCCACCTCCTGCCCGGCGCGGGTCGTGTCGGTGCCCATCAGGCGCTGCACGATCTGCGCCTGGAGGATGATGTTGGTCAGGCTCTGCGCCGGTCCGTCGTGCATCGCCCGGGCGATGCCCCGGCGCATCTCCTCCTGCGCGTCGAGCACGCTGGTGGCCGACTGCACAGCCGCGCTCCCGCCGATGACCCCCAGGCCGTGGTCGGCACCCGCCGCGACCTCGCCGTCGGCGGCGCCCGACCCGCCCGCCACCAGGGTGCCCGGCGGCAGCGCGCCCAGCTGCTGGGCCAGGTCGGCGATCCGGTCGCGCATGCGCAGGATCGTCTTCTGCTTGCCCTCGAGGACGTCGATCTGGCCTTCCATGAGCGCCGCCCGGCGGGTCGCCGTGAGGAGCGCGGCCAGAGCCTGTGCGAAGTCGTCCGCGGTGACCTCGCGGCGGGCCTGCTGGAGCTCGGTGAGGCGCTGCTCCGCCGTGGCCCGACGCGCATCGTGGCGGGCGGCCTCGTTGCGCGCCTGCCCGATCAGCAGGCCGATCTCGTCCAGCTCCTTGCCCAGCCGCCCGACCTCGTCGGCCAGCTCCGCGGCGAGGCGCGGCTGGATTTTGGCGACAGGCTCATCGGCGGCCATCAATCCTCCGGCATGCGGATCCAGCCCTGCTTCATGGCGTACACGACGGCCTGCGTGCGGTCGTTGACCGACAGCTTGCGCAGGATCGAACTCATGTGGTTCTTGACCGTCTGCTCGCTGATGGACAGGGCGTAGGCGACCTGCTTGTTGGTCATGCCCTGGGCGATGTTGTCCAGGATCTCGACCTCGCGCGGTGAGAGCGGCGCGAAGATGGGGGTGTCGGATTGACCGTAGACGGCCAGGTCGCGGAACTCCTTGAGGACGCGACTGGCGACGCTCGGTCGGGCAAAGACCCGATCGTTGATGAGGTACTCGCCGGCACTCACGCGGCGGATGATGGTGACCAGGTCGTCCGGCCCCACATCCTTGAGGATGAAGGCGGCGGCGCCGGCCTTGATGGCGTCGAAGAGCTGATCCTCGTCCTCTGCCATGGCCAGGCAGACGATGCCCACGGCGGGCAGCTCGCGCTTGATGCGCTGCGTGATCTCGATGCCGCCGGGCGCCGGCAACGAGAGGTCCATGAGGATGATGTCGGGCGTCTCGGACTGCGCCAGCTCCATCGCGCCGCGGGGGTCCTCGGCCTCGCCGACGATCTCGAAGTCCTGCTCGCGCAGGAGGATCTCGCGGATGCCCACCCGGAACATGGGGTGGTCATCGACGATGAGGATCTTGGTCCGCTGGTCAGCCGGGGTGCGCCGGTCGGGGCCGCCGCGACGGCGGTCCGCGCCGGTGTAATCGTTGGCCATGCCGCTCCGCTCCTTCTCCTAGCTCAGGATGATGGTAAGCCGTACCGTCGTGCCGCTGTCGGCGACGGGGTGGATGTCGAGTACCGCGCCGACCATGGCGGCGCGTTCCTGCATGAAGCGGAGGCCGAAGTGGCCGCCGCTGCCCGCCTCATCGGGCGAGGCTGGCGGGTGGAATCCCTTGCCGTCATCGGTCACCTCCAGGATCCAGCTGGCGGGGCGGTCCTGCGTGGCCGTCTCGTGGCGGGTGCTGATGCGCACGTGGTGGGCCGCCGCGTGCTTGCGCACGTTGCGCAGCGCTTCCTGGGCCACGCGGAGCACGACCGTCTGGCGGGCCTCATCCAGGAGGTCATCCGAGGCGGCCAGATCAAGCTCCACGGCCGGCCCCCCGCGGCCCGCGAGCTGGGTCACCGACTCGCTGAGGGCTCGGTCCAGGCCCTGCTCCTCCAGCAGCGGCGGCCGCAACTGGCTGATGAACCCGCGCAGATCGCCCAGCTCGCCGCGCAGCTGGTCGCGCAGGGCGTGCAGCTCGGCCGGCACCTGGTCCGGGCGGGTCTCCAGGGCGCGACCGATGATGTCGACCTGGAAGATCGCGTTCGCCAGCGCCTGCGCGGGCCCGTCGTGGATCTCCTGGGCCAGGCGCGCGCGCTCCGCCTCCTGGGCCTCCAGGAGCCGCAGGCGCTCCTCCGGGTCGATCGCCGGCCGGCGTGGCGCGCCCTCGGCGCCCTGGGCGAGGAAGCGGCGGTCCGCGTCGAGTCCGCGCAGCGCGGCCTCCAGGCGCGACACGGCGGCCTGGTCGGTCACCCCGCGAGACAGCTCGCGCAGGCGCGCGGTCGCGTCGGTCAGAACCTCCATGGCCTGCTGATCCAGGTCGCTCATGGCACGCACGCCGCGGTGCGGTCGATGAGGTACAGGCGCGCGTGGGCGCCCGCGGCCGCGGGCAGGGAGCCCGGCCTGAAGCACGCCGCCCCTTCGAAGCCGGGGGCGCTGCGGGCGACCTCGCCGAACAGCAGGACCGCGCGCGCCCCGAACTGGCGGGCCAGCTGGAGCACATCGGCGGGCGGCTCGTCGGGCAGGATCAGGGTCGGCCGACCGGTGGCCAGGCCGAAGCCGATCGGCTCGTCACTGATGACCACCGCGGGCCCGCCGCCTGCCTGCCCGGGCACCTGGCTCTCCAGGGCCGTGGCCGCGGCGCCCTCCCGCGTCGCCTGATTGGAGGCGAACGAGCCGGTGAGCCAGACCTCGAGGCCCATCACGGGCAGGGCCAGGGCAAGCGTCACGAGGGGCGCCAGCCAGGCGTTCTGTTTGTCCCAGCCGCGCCATGTCCCGATGGCCGCGACGACCCGGTCCGTGGCGAGCGCAGCGATCACCACGAGGGCCACGAGGGCCGGCCCCGAGGCGTGCAGGAAGGTCCCGGCCAGCGTGGCGACCGGGAACAGGAGGCCGGTGGCCAGGAACATCAGGACACCGGCGAGGGTCACGGCGCGCAACTCCGTCGCGCCGCGGAGGGCGGGGCTGCGCCAGGCCCACCCGAGCCCGAGCAGGCCGAAGACGCCGACGGGCAGCGTCGGGAGGAGCAGCACGTCCACCAGCTGGTGCCACATGCCGGCGCCGATGTGCTCGATGATGACCGCCGGCCCTTGGGCCAGGAAGGCCGCCATCGTCGGCGGCTGGGCGAAGGCGAAGACGTCCTGGTTGCGGGTGAACCACAGGTTCTGGATGGCCTGCCCGGGGAACGGCGAGCCAAACACCAGCGCCTGGCGGATAAGCCACGGCGCCACCACGATCGCGCCCGCCGCGACGACCGGGCCCAGGGACCGGGCCAGCCACGCCGCGCGCTCGCCCGGCACACGCCGGCGCAGCTCGGGCAGGAGCAGCAGGAGGTAGGTGAGGCCCACCCAGATCGCTTCCTGGCGAGCCAGGTAGGCAAGCCCCAGGAGGGCGCCGAGCACGACACCCCAGCGCCGCCCGGACGCCGTATCCAGGGCCCGCGGCATGGCGCAGCAGGCGGCGACCGCGAGGACCGCGAAGGGCACGCTCGAATCGGGGCCGGTGACCGCGACGAGGAACGGGCCGAACAGCGCGGCGACGATCCCGCTGCCCAGGGCCACGGTCGCCCTGCGGCGGCCGATGAGGCCGTTGGCGGCCGCGGCCTGGTCGGCGACGTACCAGGTCAGCGGCGCGAGGGCCGACCCGACCACGATCATGGCGACCTGGGCCGCCAGGAGGGAGGTCGTGCCGCCCACGACCATGGGGATCGCCGCCAGCAGGCTGGCGAGGGGCATCCACAGGGTGAAGGCCGGTTGGGGCAGGGTCAGCGGCGGACTGGCGTAGGTCCACAGGACATCGGCGGTCAGGCCCTGGCCGGAGGCGAGGCGGCCGGCCACGCCGACGTAGTAGGCGCTGTCGACGGTCGGCACGAACGTCACCTGGCTGACCGCGACGGCCCGCGCCACGAGGGCGAGGCCCACGAGGGCGGCGCCGACCAGCCACGGTGAGAGGGTGGCGGTGGTGCGGCCGGCGACGTCAGTGGCCACAGCGCGCATCCCCCGGGGTGACGCAGACGGCGTAAAGGGCGGCCGCGACCTGGCCGTCGGCCGAGGAGGTGACGACGGGTGCCGACAGCCAGGTCGGATGCGCCGTGCCGTCGAGCACGGGCTCCAGGGAGGGGACGATCTGGCTCCGTTCCAGGACCAGCCAGCGCACGTCGTAGGCGGCCGCGGCCTGTTCCACGACGGACAGCGGATCGGCGGGGCTCATGACGCCCGACCGGCCCGTGGTGTACCACCACCCGGCAGGGTCGGCGCTCATCAGACGGTCGGCCGCGGGCAGTCCCTGGAGCGCCACGGCGATCGGGGCACGGGCGTCCGCAACACCCTGGAAGACGCCGCTGGTGAGGACCGTCGTCCCCGCCGCCAAGACGGCCACGACGGCCACGGCGATGGCGCTGAAGGTCCGGCTGGCGCGCGGCACGTCCCACTCGGTGCGGCGGCGGGCGACCCAGCCTACGGCCGCCGCGATCCCGACGGAGAGCAGCAGGTAGGCCGCCGGCAACAGGGCCACGGCGGAATGCATGAAGTTGCCCGACGGCACGTGCAGGGCGAAGAGCAGGCTGCTGAACGCGAGCAGGGTGACGCCATAGACGAACCACGGGCCCAGGGCTGGCGTGCGTCGGCGCAGCCATGCCCCGATGACGGCGAATGGCGCCAGGACGACCGCGAATGGCTGGTAGGCGAAGAGGCCGATGGCGGCCACCAGGCCCAGCAGCCGGCTCTGCAGCAGTGGGCCCAGGCCCTGGGCCAGGAACGAGCTGAGGGTGGGCGTGCCGGTGACGCTGAAGAGCTGGTCGTAGGTCGTGATCCACAGGATGCGGCCGGTGGCGGCCGACGGCAGCGGCGTGCCGAAGACGGCGATCTGGCGCAGGTACCACGGCGCCATCACGACGGCGAAGGCCACGGCACAGCCGATGGCAGCCGTCCACCCGATGCGGACCTTCGCCATGAGCCCGCCGCCCGCGCGCCACGCCCGCCAGCGTTCGACGAGGAAGGCCAGGCCGAACGGGACGCCCAGCAGGATCCCGTCGTTGCGCGCCAGGCTGGCCAGACCCACCACCAGGCCACCGGCGACGAACGCGCGCCGGTCGCCGGCCAGCCCGCGGCCGCAGAGCCACAGGGCCAGCGCCCCCAGGAAGAGGTACAGCCCGAAGTTGTCCGGCTGGGCCATGTACGCGGTCACGGCGCCGGGCACCGCGACGAGGGCGCCGCCCACGAGGGCCTGCCAGCGTTCGAGCCCGGCATCCAGGCCGATGACATAGGTCAACGGTGCGGCGGCCGCGCCGGCCAGCCAGAACGGCAGGCCGGAGGCGAGCCCGGTCGGTCCGAGCAGCCAGATGAAGGGCATCTGGATGAACGACGCGAGCGGCAGCCAGTGGGCGTCGGCGGGTACCGGAAGGAGGGGTACGGCCGGGATATGACCACCCACCTCCAGGTAGGCCCACACGAACGGGACGTTCAGGCCATGGCCGGTCGCGAGCTGGCGGGCGACGTCCACGTAGTAGAAGGCGTCAAGGTAGCCGGGGCCCATGAAGAGCAGGCCGGCCGCGGCGCGGACGGCCAGCGCGGCCGCGAACAGGAGGATCGGCAGGCCCAAGGCCGGTGCAATCTAGCACCGGGCTCCCGTCCTGTGACCGGTACCAATGGGCTACGGGCGTGCGTGACGCCGCTGCTAGGCTGGCGGCTGATGGAGGCAACCGTCCCCCGCCGTTTCGCGCTGCCCGCGCCCTGGTTGGCCGCCTCGCTCCTGCTCGCGACGATCTGCTGGGCCGGCATCGCCGCGCTCACCGCGGGCCTCATCAGCGTCCAGCCACCGGAGGCCGGCTTCGACCTTGACCTCCTGCTGCAGGCCGGCCGAAGGGTGGCCGAGGGGCTCAGCCCGTACGACCCGGCCAGCCTCGTCACGCCCCTCCAGGCGCGCGACCTCTTCTACTCGTATCCGCCCGTGGTGGCGCAGCTCATGAGTGTCAGCGCCGGGCTGTCGACCGCGGCCATGCTGCTGCTGTGGGGCGTCGGATCGGTCGGCGGCCTGATCCTCGTGACCGAGGCCCTGCGGCGACGCCTGGCACCGGGCACGTCGGTGCTCGCGGGTCTGGCTCCGGTCCTGGCCGCGGCTCCGCTGGTCTTCCCCTTCAGCGTGGCCCTCATGTTCGGCAACCTCGACGCGTGGTTCCCGCTCGTCTATGGGCTCCTCCTCCTGGCCGCGCTCGGCGCCGGGCGGTCGGTCCGGGTCGCCGCCGGCGTGGGCCTGGGGACGGCGATCGTGGCCAAGCTGCATCCCGCCTCGCTGCTCGTCTGGCTGGCCGTCCGCGGCCGGCACCAGCGGGCCATGTGGGCGGTCCTGGCCGCCACCGTCATCGCCGGCCTGGCCCTCGTGCTGGTCAGCCTGGCCATCGGCGGTTCGGGGCCGTGGGCCGACTACCTCACCGTCGTCCGCGCCGAGGCCGGGGCCATCATCCTGACTCCCGTCAACGTCGGCCCGGCGCCGCAGCTCGCCATGCTCCTGGGGGCCGGTGAGGCGACGGCCCGGGTGCTCGGCGTGGCGGTGGCCGCGGCGGGTCTCGCGCTCACCGCCTGGGCGGCCGAGCGCTCGCGCGATGTGGTGACGAGCCTGGCCCTGGCGGCCGTGGCCTCGCTGGTGATGCTGCCCATCACCTGGTACCACTACCCGCTGGCGCTCCTGCCGTTCGCCATCGCGGCGTACTTCCGGGCGGCGCCCGGCCAGGCAGCGACGGTGCGGGTCCTGCTCGGGGCGGCCGTGCTGGCGTCCCTGGTGGCGATCCTGGCCCCGGTCGCCGTCTGGCTGGCGGTGGCCCTCGTCCTGGCGGCCGTCATCCGCACCGAGCCGCGCGAAGCGCGGGCTCCGCAGGCGCCACTGGCGGCCCCGGCCGGCGCGGCATGAGACAGCGGGCGCTGCTGCACGGCCTGACGGTCTTGGCCGTCCTCGCCGGCGCGTACATGTTCTTCGTCCTGTGCCCCTCGATCATCTACACATTTGGCTTCGACGCCCATTCCTACTGGGGTTTCCCACGCGCGGACCTCTATGCGGGCACGGCAGCCGCGAACGGCATGGGCATCTACCGCTACGCGCCGGTGTTCGCGCCGCTGCTGGAGTGGTTCAGCCGACTCGACTGGAGCACGTTCGCCGTCCTGTGGCTGGCCCTCCTGGTGGCCACGTCGATGTGGCTCGCGGGGCGCTGGTGGCTCCTGGCGCTGGCCTTCCCGCCCCTCATCTTCGAGTTCTACATGGGCAACATCCACCTGCTGCTGGCGGCGGCCATCGTCAT
>DATBOX010000109.1:0-16518 GCA_036561685.1 Candidatus Limnocylindrales bacterium
CCGATCAACTGCTGGTGCAGTTCGACGCTGCATTCCGTGCGCGTGATGGCGATGACCTTGTCCCCGACCTCGAAGAGGCTGTCGGGGCGGATCGCCTGGGCCACCTCGTCGCGGATGAGGATGAAGAGGGTGCAGCCGTCGGGCAGGTGGATGTCGGAGGGGTGCCGGCCGACGGCCGGTGAGCCGGGTCCGATCTGCGCCTCCAGGACCTCCAGCTCGCCACCTTCCAGCTGGGCCAGGTGGAGCAGCTCGTGGACGGGGATGTCCTGCTCGATGGCGCCCAGGACCATCCGCGTGGGGCTGATGATCTCGTCCACCCCCAGGTGGCGGAAGAGCGGCTCGTTGCGCGGGTTGTTGACGCGGGCGATGGTCCGCGGTACGGCGAAGTGGTGCTTGGCCATCTGGCATACGACCAGGTTGTCCTCGTCGTCACCGGTCACCGCGGCCACGATGGAGGCCCGGCTCGCCCCGGCCTCGGCGAGGTGCTTGCCTTCGCAGCCGTCCTTGGCCATCACGATGCTGCCGAACTCGTCGGCGATCTGGTGGGCCCGGCGCGCGTCCTTCTCCAGGAGCACGAGCTCATGGCCCGCGGCCAGGAGCTCCTTGGTCAGGAAGTAGCCGACCTTGCCGCCGCCGACGATGATGACGTACACGCTCAGCGCTCCCCGACGGAGGATGCGGGCGCGCCGACGGTCCCGGGCAGGTCCGGCGCGGCGACCCCGATATCGGCCGGGCCATGGGCATGATGGCCCGACGCCGTGCGCACGCCCTCCGCCCCGGGCATCGCCGGCAGCCCTGCGAAACGGCCCAGGTCGTCGACGAGGGTGGTGGTACGGCAGAGCGTCGACAGGCCCAGGCTGGTGTACGCCTCCGCGCGGACCGGGTCGTTGACCTTGGCCACGACGTGGGGCACGGCGAACATCTCCTCGGCGAGCTGCGCCGACAGGATGTTGCGGTTGTCGCCCTCGGTGAGGGCGAAGAAGTAGTCGGCGCCCTCCGTGCCGGCCCGGCGGAGGACCGCCTCATCCGTCCCGTCACCGCGCACGGCGGTGCCCGGGAAGTCGGGCTCGAGGCGGGAGAACGCGTCGGTCGAGATGTCGATCACCACCACTTCGTGCCCGGCACGGGCGAGGTGCTCGGCGATGCCCGCTCCGACCCGTCCACAGCCGACGACGATGGAGCGCATGGGGGCCATCGATCAGGCCCTCGCCCCGACGGCCGCGGGAAGCGGCGGCTGCGCCCGGTTCTCGACCGGCATCTGCTCCCGCGCCACGAGGACGCGGCACGGAGCGTTCTGGAAGACGTACGGCACGGTCCGCCCGATCGCGAAATCGCCGCCGAAGCGGGTCCGGTAGGGGAGCCCCAAAACCATGATGTCGGCGCCCAGGGCGACGGCCTCGTCGACCAGCGCGGCCCCCGGATGGCGCGCCTGGAGGAGGCTGGTGAGAAGGCGCGCGCCAAGGTTCTCGGCCGCCGTCTCGGCGTGGTCCAGGACGGCCGCTGCCTGCTCGTTGCCGCTCGAGATGTCCTCCGACAGGTCGTGGCTCCAGTCGACCTCGACGACGTGGACGCCGATCAGCTCGGCGCGCTGGCCGCGGACCAGCTGGCAGCCCAGGCGCACCACGAAGGGATCCGCGCTGCCGCCGCTGAGGCCAAGCACGACGCGCTTGAGGGGGACCGCCGGCATGGACTCGGGCACGGCGCGAAGGGTAGCACCGCACGGTCGCGCCGACCGCTACGCGTCGCGGCGGTAGGGGATCGTGGCGATGACCGTGTGGGGTCGGCCGACCAGCGCCTGGCGCAGGCGGTTGGTGACCTGGTTGTAGAGGACGCGATCCCAGAAATGGCGGCCGACGTACTCGGGCAGGACGACGATGGTGATGATCTCCGGGTCGGTGTAGGTGACGTCGAGGTACGCCACGAACGGGTTCACCAGGGAACGGAACGGGGACTCCACGATGACCACCGGCACGCCCGGCAGCTGGCGTTCGAAGCGCGCCCGCACCCGCTCCCCCGCCTCGAGGTCGTCGGTTATGTGGACGCACACGACGTTGTCGGAGATGGAGCGGCCGAAGTTGACCGCCGTCACCACCGCCCGCGTGAGGCCGGGCACGGGGATCACGACGCGCTGCTTGCGGTGGGGCGGCCCGATCACGACATCGGGCCGCACCTCGAGCTCCTGCGCCTGGCTGCGGTACTCGTGATGGATGAACAGCATCAGCCCCACGAGGGTGGGGATGATGACCGCCACGAGCAATGACTCGGGGGACTTGGCCACCAGCACCACGACCGACACGACGCCGGTCAGGGCACAGCCGAAGGCGTTGATGGCCATCCGCCTGCGCCACCCGGGTTCGCGTGTCTGCCGCCAGTGGCGGACCATGCCGCCCTGGCTGATGGTGAAGCTCACGAAGACGCCCACGGAATAGAGCGGGATGAGGGCCGTCGTCTCGCCGCGGAAGAGCAGCAGGACACCGGCACTGATCGCGCCAAGCAGCAGGATGCCCAGCGTGAACGCCAGCCGGTCGCCGCGGAAGGCGAAATGGCGCGGCATGTAGCCGTCCTGGGCCAGGATCGCGGCCAGCCGGGGGAAGGCGTTGAAGCTGGTGTTGGCGGCCAGGAAGAGGATCAGCGCGGTGAAGATCTGGAAGAGGTAGAAGCCGGGCGAGTCGGCGCCGTATACCAGGCTGGCCACCTGGGCGACCACGGTCTGCTGCACCTTGCCGGTCGTGGGGTCGTCGATCGGCACGACCCCCAGGTGCTGCGACACGAAGGTGATGCCCACGAAGAGGACGGCCAGGAGGATGGCCATCGCCGTGAGGGTCTGGGCCGCGTTGTGGGCCTCGGAGGGCTTGGGCTTGAAGGCGGTCACCCCGTTGGCGATGGCCTCGGTCCCGGTCAGCGCCACCGAACCGGCGGCGAAGGCCCGCAGCAGGAGCAGGATGCTCACGCTGCTCACGGTGTCGTGGATCGGCGCCACCGGCAGCTGACCCGGCGGCCCGCCCGCGCCCTGGAAGACGATGCGCACGACGCCGATGCCGATCATCAGCAGCGCGCTGCCCACGAACAGGTAGGTCGGGATGGCGAAGATGTTGCCCGACTCGCGGATGCCCCGGAGATTGCCCAGCGTGATGAGGCCGACGGCGACGACGCCGATCTCCACGTTGAGCGGCGCCAGTGACGGCAGCGCCGAGGTGATCTGTTCGACGCCCGACGAGGTGCTGACGGCGACGGTCATGATGTAGTCGACGAGCAGGGCGGCGGCCGCGATGAGGGCGGCGTAGCGTCCCAGGTTGGCCTTGCCGACGGCGTACGCGCCGCCGCCGCTGGGATAGGCATAGCCGATCTGGCGGTAGCTGGTGGAGACGACCGCCAGCATGATGGCGATGGCGATGGCGATGCCCAGGCTGAAGGTCAGGGCGGCCGCGCCGGCCAGGACCAGCACGCGCAGGATCTCTTCCGTGGCATAGGCACTGGAGGAGATGGCGTCGGAACTGAAGATGGCCAGGGCCTTGCGCTTGGAAAGCCGTTCGCCGATCTCCTCCTCGGTCGCCAGCGGCCGCCCCAGCAGCGAGCGGCGGACGCGGGCGAGGGCCTTGCCGACGGGTGTGGTCGGCTCGCTGGCCTTGGGGCGGGCGACGAGGACCCCCGGGCCTTCGTATCTGAAGTACGCCGCCCGGGGCCGTTCCATGCGCACCCGCCGGTCGCCGGGCTTCTGGCCGACCAGGCCCGCCGGCTTCCTGGCGGGGTCCTCGGGGGCGGGCGGGCCGGTCGGTCCGAGCGGGCCGCTCACAGGCCGCGATCGAGGCGGTCGACCAGTCGTTTGGGCAGACCGACCTCGCGCATGCGCGCCTGCACCGCGGGGATGTCGTACGCGACGCGATGCCAGGTCGCCCGCCGCGCCTCGAGGTCCAGGACGAGGGCGGAGGCGCGCGGATCGCCGTCGCGGGGCTGGCCGACGCTGCCCGGGTTGAGCAGCACGCGTCGGTCATCGAGCTGCAGCTCCGCCTGGTCCGAGGGGCCCAGCGTCTCCACCGTGCCGCCCTGGGCGCGGAAGACGCGCGGATCATGCGTGTGCCCGAAGAGGCCGTATGGCGTGGTCAGATCGTCCAGCGCGGCGCGGGCCACGGCGGTCGAGGCGATGTATTCCCAGATGGGGTCCCGCGGGCTGCCGTGGACCAGCGTGAACGCGTCCTCGGTGCGTCGCTCCGGCAGGGCCAGCAGGGCCGCCCGCGACGCCGGGGTCAGGACGCGAGCCGTCCACTCCACGGCCACGCGGGCGTCCTCGTTGAACCAGTCGGCGTCGATCAGACCGGTGGCCGCCGAGTCATGGTTCCCGCGCACCCCGACCGCGCCTTCGCGGGTCAGCCGCTCCACGACCTCGTTGGGTTGGGGTCCGTAGCCGACCGTGTCGCCGAGGTGCCAGACGGCATCGATGGGCGCCACCGCGGCCAACACCGCCTCGAGCGCCGTCAGGTTGGCATGGATATCCGAGAGCACCGCGACGCGCACCGGGTCAGCCTAGCAGGCGGCTCCCTCGGCTCGCCGCGGCTCCCGCGGGGCCCGCCTGGGTCAGCACCAGACGATGGCCCTCCAGCCCGCTGATGCCTGGTGGCGTGCTGACGGACTCGACTCGCGGGACGTCGCCCCCCAGGCGGGTGATGGTGGCCCGTGCGTCATCGACCTCCGCCTGGAGCGAGCCGTCGCCGCCGTCGCGCTTCCAGACGACCAGCAATCCGCCGGGCCGCAGCAGGGGCAAGCCGAGCTCGGCGACTCGTGCCAGCGAACCCACGGCGCGCACCGTGACCAGGTCGAAGGTGGCCCGCCGGCCGCCCGGACCGGCCAGCGCTTCCGCCCGACGCCGCTCCACCTCCAGCTCCGGCACGACGCCGTCCGTGGCAAGCGCCCGCCCGACGGCCGCCGCCGCCACCTCGAGGAAACGCGCCTTCTTGGCGACCGACTCGACGAGGACCGCGCGCGAGGCAGGCAGCACGATCGCCAGGGGCAGACCGGGGTACCCGCCGCCGCTGCCGATGTCGGCGAGCCGGGGCGCGGCGCCGATCCAGCGGCGGATGGGCGGTACCGCAGACAGACTGTCGAGGACGTGCGCCACGGCCAGGCGTTCTGGATCGCGGACGGACGTGAGGTTGATCGCCGCGGTCCACGCCAGCAGGAGGCGCGCGTGGGCGTCCAGCGCCGCGAGCATCCGCTCGTCCAGGGGCACGTCCCAGGCCGCGCAGCCGGCCTCGATCAGCTCGCGGACCGCGGCCGGCAACGGCGGCAGCGTCGCTGCGTCATCAGGGAGGGGGTCGCGCACCGGTGTGGGCGAACGCGTCGGGAGCGGCTGGGCCCGGCCAGAGCGGCGCTCCTCATGCATCCGTTCCAGCACGTCTGGCCCGGGCCGCTCCCGAGCGCGGGACGTTCGTCGCACCATGGACCGTTCAGTCTTCCGCCGTCCGTCCGGGCCGTCGATCCGATCTCGCGGATCGCCTCGCGGGCGGCGTTACCGTACTTGGTCCGGGCCGCCGCCGGTCGACCGGGGGCGGTGGTGCAGGGGTCGCAGTGTGGTCTCCGCCATCGGCCGCGTCAACGGACTTATCCACCAGCCACCGAGCCATCCTGGGGGTGGTGGATAACTGGCCGGCGGGGCGCCGCCTCTGTGGAAAGACGCTCAGTCCCCGGCGGGCCGTGGCGTCCGCACCGGTCGGCCGAGCGAGCGGCGCACCACGTCAAGCACCTCGTCCGTGTAGGCCTGCGCATCCCCCGTCTCGACCGCCGTGCGGAGGCACCCCGCGACGTGGTCCTCCAGGACCAGGAGGGCGACGGCATCCACCGCGGCGCGCAGGGCGGCGGTCTGCTGGAGGATGTCGATGCAGTACTCGTCGCGTTCGATCATGCGGCCGATACCCCGCACCTGGCCCTCGATCCGCGAGAGGCGTCGGACGAGCTGGGCCCGATCCTTGCTGTAGCTGTGGCGGAAGGTGGTCTCGCTCATACTGGGAGGGAGTATACACGGCGCCGTGTCAGCGGCGGCCGCCGGAGACCGTTAGACTGCGGGCCGATGGACGCCGCCGCGTGGATCCGAAGCCGGCTTGCGGGCTTCACCTGCGCCGCCTGCGGCCGCCACTACCGCCGCGACCACATCCGGGTGCTGGCGCAGCGCGAGGCCCTCTTCTTCGTGGCCCTGGACTGTCGTGCCTGCGCCGCCGAATCGGTGGCCATCGTGTCGCTGGAGAACGGGGCCGATGGCGCGGCCACGGATCTCCGGACCGGCGAGCCGGCGGACGTGCCGCCCGGCCCGGCCGGGCAGGATCCGGCCGTGCTGGCGTCCGACGTCCTGGCGATGCACGCGTTCCTGCGCGGCTTCGACGGCGACTTCCGCGGCCTCTTCGGGGCGTCGCGCGAGCGGCCCGGTACGGCGGGCGCGTGACGACCTTCGCGCACGCCAGCGAAGAGGAACTGGCCCGCATCCTGGATTACTACCAGGTGGCCTGGGAGTACGAGCCGCGCACGTTCCCCATCCTGTTCAGCCTGGAAGGCGCGGTCGTGGAGAGCTTCGCCCCCGACTTCTACCTGCCCGAGCTGGACCTGTACGTCGAGCTCACGACGCTCAAACAGAGCCTGGTGCGGCGCAAGAACCGCAAGCTGCGCCGGCTGCGCGAGCTGTACCCGGACGTCCGCATCAAGCTCTTCTACGCACGCGACTTCAAGGCCCTCCTCCTGAAGTACGGCCGGCTGGACATGGAGGCCGCCCTGACCGGGCCGGAGGGCCAGCCGCCGTCGTCGCGGCACGAGGCCGCCGCGGCGATGACCGTCGATGGCTGACCAGCCGGCCGTGCGGCGCCGCTTGCCGGACCTGGTGAACGACGTGGCCGAGGTGCTCATCACGGAGGCCCAGGTACGGGCCAAGGTGGCCGAGATGGCGGCCGAGCTGTCGCGCGACTACGCCGACCGGGACCTCACCCTGGTGAGTGTCCTGAAGGGCTCGCTGCCGTTCATGGCCGACCTCATGCGGGCCATGTCGATCCCCGTCCAGATCGACCTGATGGAGGTGAGCTCGTACGGCGGCACGAGCACCGAGACCTCCGGCCTGGTGCGCATCCTGAAGGACCTCAGCTCGTCCGTGGAGGGCCGGGACGTGGTCATCGTCGAGGACATCATCGACACCGGCCTGACGCTCAACTACCTGCAGCGCTACCTGCGTGGTAAGAACCCCGCGACCCTGCGGATCTGCACGCTGCTCGACAAGCCGGCGCGCCGCCTGGCGTCCATCGAGATCGACTATCGCGGCTTCACCATCCCCGACCGGTTCGTCGTCGGCTACGGCCTCGACTATGGCGAGTTCTACCGCAACCTGCCCTACATCGGCGTCCTCAAGCCAGAGGTCTACACGGCCACGTGAACCGTCGCGCCCTGGGCCGCGGGCGCCTCACGGTGGGCATCGGGGCGATGCTCGCCGTGGTGGGCTGCTTCCTGCCCTGGTTCACCGTCGGCGGGGGCGCCGGCCAGCTGCCGGCCACCAGCGCCAACGGCTTCGACGGGGCGGGGGTCGTCGTCTTCGTCGCCGCCGTCGCCCTGCTGGCCCTCATCGCCCTGCCGTATGCCGCCGGCGACCAACCGCTGACCATCGATCGCGCCGCCACGTACGTGGTGGCCACGGCGGTCGGGCTGATCGGCCTGCTCGCCCGGCTGGCGCAGCTCCTCCTCCAGCTGTCCGACCTGGGGCCGTTGTGGCCGATGCGGGCGCCCGGTCTGTGGATCGCCGCGGTGGGCATCATCATCGTCGTGTGGGGCACGGCCGAGGTCCTGCGGGAGCGCGGCAGCTTCTAGCGCGCCGGGGCCTGGCCGGTCGGCCGCCGTCGCGATGGCGTATCATGTGGGGCGACGCTTCGAATGCTCGTCGGTTCCGAGCGCCCCGGGCGTGTGCGGACCGTCCCCGATGGGGGAACGGACGGACCCGGTGCGGCGCGCTCGACCGGCGCTGGCTCGCCAGCGCACTGCATCCGTCCGCTGCGACCGCAGGTCGCGGCCTGAAGCGTATCCACGAGGTGCCGATCGGCCGTGGAATACCAGGTGAGGGACGCCCGTATCACGGATGTCGGCCGCATCGCGGCGCTGCTCGCGGCGTCGGCGGCCCAGCCGGTCGCGGCCATGACCGCGAGCGGGACGGACCTGCTGCGCCAGCTCATCTACCTGCCCAACGCGGCGGTCCTGGTGGCCGACGCCCGGCGGGTCATCGTCGGAGCCACCGTCCTGGCGCTGCGCCCGTCGGTCTCCGGCGGAGGCATGGTGGGGACGGTCGATCTCCTCGTCGTGGATCCTGCCTACGAGGGTGCAGGCGTGGCCGACTCGCTGCTTGGCGAGGCGCTGCGTTCAGCCCGTAACAAGGGCTGCGTCGCCGTGGAGGCCGTGCCTCCCGACGATCCAGCCGCCCAGCGACGCTGGTCCGACCTCGGCTTCGCCGCGGACGGTCCCCGCATCAAACGCGACCTGACGCCTGCGGGCGCGGCGCGTGATCCATCAGCCGCTCCCGTTCCGGGTGGCGGTCGTCCGGCGCACTGAGCGCCATCTTCCCGGCCCATCGCATGGTGGCCCGGGCGTACAGGAGACTTGCGTGAGCAAGAATGTCGCGGTCTTCGTAGACGTGGCCAACATCTTCTACGCGGCCAAGGCGGCCGGCGTGGATATCGACTACGTCACGCTGCTGAAGAGCGCCACGGCGGGGCGCGATTTCGTGCGCGCCTACGCCTATACCGGGTTGGACCCGGACAACGACAACCAGCGCCAGTTCCACCAGTTCCTGGCCCGGCACGACTACAAGGTCGTCAGCAAGGACATCCGCAAGTACGGTGACGGGAAGGTCAAGGCCAACCTGGACATCGAGCTCGTGGTCGACCTCATGAAGACCGCCCGGAACCTGGACATCGCGGTCGTCGTCTCGGGCGATGGTGACTTCGCTCCGGCCATCCGCGCCGTCCAGGAGATGGGCGTCCGCGTGGAGGTCATCAGCTTCCGGGGCAATACGAGCTCCGACCTGATGGACGTGGCCGATGTCTTCACCGACATCACCCAGATCGCACGCGTGGAGAAGGAATCGTCGCGCAGCGGCCGGCGTGTCGCGGCGGAGGACGACCTGTCCATGACCGCGGTGCCCGACAAGGAGAGCGAGGGCGCACCGCGCCGGCGCCGCACGACCCGGGCGCGCCCCGAGCGCGAGGAGCCCGCCGTGGCGGCCGAGCCCCGTCGGGGCGGACGCCGCGCGCCGGTCGCCGAGGCGGCACCGGTCGCCTTGGCCTCGACCGGGGCCGTGGTGGCGCTGCCGGGCGAACGCCTGTCCCGCGCCGCCTCCCGACCCGCGGTCGCGCCTGAGGCCGAGGTCGAGGGGCGCGAGCCGGAGATCGAGTCGGACGACGAGCCGGTGGCGGCCGGCGGCCGGGTCGGGGAGGTCGACGCCGAAGGCGCGCCACGCCGACGCCGCCGTCGCGGCGGCCGTGGCCGGGGCCGTGGCCGTGGTGAGCGTCCGGTGGCGGGTGAGCAGCCCCTGACCGAGGCGGGTGAGGTGGTGGAGGAGGAGATCGTCGAGTACAGCGCCCCGCGGGCGCCCCAGCCGTCGGCCTTCGGCTCCATCTGGGACAGCCAGCTGGGTGTCCCCAGCACGCCCGTCCTCGCCGGGGAGCAGCTCGACGACGTGCCCGACGACGAGCCGGAGATCCCCGAATACCTGCTCGCCGAGCGACGGCAGCAGCGCGGCGCGCCGCCGCGTGCCGGTGGACGTGGCGGACGGGGTCGGGGCGGCGCCTACCAGGTGGCCCTCGATCGCGAGCGCTTCGGACGGAGCGGCGCTCCGAGTGGCGGGGGCACCGGCAACTTCAACACCGGTCCCCGGCCAAGTCGGGCGCCCGTGCCTCGTGGTCCGCGCCCCGATCGACCGCGGCAGGACCGGCCACCGCGCCAGTACACGGAGGCGCCCCGGCGCGAGAGCGACGGATCGCCGTGGAGCGAGGTGCCACCCGAGCTGGAAGCCCAGCTGCGGGCCGAGCTCGCCCGACGTCCGGCACGCGACGCGGCCCCGGCCGTGGTCAGGTCGGAGCCGGCCCCGTCAACCGAGCCGGCCGCCAAGGCCGCGACCCCGGCGGCTCGACGTCCGCGCGCCCCGCGCAAGACCGGCGACGAGGTTCCGACGGCCGTGGCATCTGCCGCCTCCGCGTCCGAGGTCGCGGCGAAGCCCCGGCGCACGCGCACGACCGCCAAGAAGGTCGAGGACGCCGCGCCGCCGGTCCAGGCGGATGAGCCGGCCAAGCCCCGGCGCACGCGCGCGCCGCGGAAGGCCGCCCCCGAGGCCTGAGCTCGGCCGTCGCGACGGTCGCCATGGGTGAGTTCCGGACGCGTGGACAGGCGGCCGCCACGGCCGCCGTCCGCCGCTGGGTCACGGCCGGCGAGGCGCCGCATGCGCTCCTCTTCGTCGGACCGGAGGGCTGCGGCAAGACGACGCTGGCGCTCGACCTGGTGGCCGGTCTGTGCTGCCTCGCCGAGGATCCGGCGTCGCGGCCATGTCGCACGTGTGCGGCGTGCCGCAAGCTGGAGCACGGCAACCACCCCGACGTCCACCGCCTGGCACCCGGCGGCGCCGGCGGCCAGATCAAGATCGGCGACGTCCGCGCCCTCCTCGCCGATCTGGCGCTCCTGCCCGCCGAAGCGCGCGTGCGCACGGCGATCATCGAGCAGGCCCACCGCCTGAACCCGGATGCGCAGAACGCGCTGCTGAAGTTGCTGGAGGAGGCCCCGCCGGGGGTCGTGATCGTCCTCACCGCCACGGCTGAGTCGCTCCTGCTGGAGACGGTCGTGAGCCGCTGCCAGCGGATCCGCCTGGGCCCCGTGCCGGCCCGCGACGTGGCCGAACTGCTCGTGGAGCAGGGCGTCGCCGATGCGCCGCAGGCCGCGGCCCTGGCCCGCGCGGCCGGCGGTCGCCCCGGCGTCGCGCTGGCGCTTGCCGGCGACCCCGATGCGGTCCTCGCTGAAGGGCGCATGGCACGCACCCTCCTGGATCTCGCCGGCGCGGACCGGCGGACGCGCCTGGCTGCCGCGACGGAGCTCCTCGCGGATGCCCGTCGGCTCGTGCCGGGTCGGGCCGAGGAACCGGAGGGCGAGGCGCCCACCACCCGCAGCGCGAGCCCCGCCGAACGACGCCTGGCGGCCTTGCGGCTCATCGAGACGTGGCGCGCCCTGACCCGCGATGTGGCCGTCATGGCGCTCGGCCTGCCGGATGCGGCGCGCCGGCTGGACCTGGCGGACGAGTTGCGGACCGCCGCCTCCCGCATCCCCGGCCCCGGCCTCGTGACCTTCATGGGACGCCTCGACCACCTGGCCGTGGCCGTCGAGGCGTATGCCAATCCGGAGCTGGCGATCGATGCCCTGCTCCTGTCGTGGCCGCGCACGACGGCGGAGGGCTGAACCACGATGCGGCTGCAGGCGACGGTCACGGGTCGCGTGCAGGGCGTCGGGTTCCGCTGGTTCGCCCGTGACCGGGCAGCGGCGCTCGGCCTGAGCGGCTGGGTGCGCAACCGTGCCGATGGGTCGCTGGAGATCCTGGCGGAGGGGCCGGCGGAGGCGCTCGAGGCATTCGAAGAGGCCCTCCGCCTGGGGCCGCCGGGAGCCGCCGTCGGATCGGTCCAGGCGATGCGGTCGGACGGACCCGCGGTCGAAGCCGGCTTCGTCATCCGCGGCTCGGAGCACCGGGGCGACTGAGTCCGGCGCGAGCACCGGCGCGGGTGCTATCGTCCGGCCATGCAAGAGCGGGGGTCGGGCGTCCAGGGCGGTGAGCTGCGCGACGAGCTGGCGCGGCTGGCCCTCTTCGCCGACCTGGAAGGGGCGCAGCTGGAGGCCGTCGCCCACATCTTCGAGGAGGCCTGGTATCCCGCCGGGACGCGTGTCGTCCGCCAGGGTTTCGCCGGCAGCGGCTTCTACGTGATCCTCGACGGCGAGGTCAACGTCGTCGTCGATGGCCAGCCCCGCGCGCGGCTGGTCCGCGGCGACTTCTTCGGCGAGGCGGCCATCCTGCTCGGCGAGTCGCCCATCGCCGACATCGTCGCGGACGGCCCGCTGCGCGTCCTCCACCTCGCCGGCCAGGATCTGCGCAGCTTCCTGCTGGCGTACCCGCGGGTCACCTATCGCGTGCTGGTGGACCAGACGCGGCGACTGCGGAACGCGAACCAGTGGCGGAGGTAGGGGGCCCCGGCGAGCGGCCGTTCCCGCCCGGCGACTACCCGCTCGTCGTGGTGGGCAGCGGCCCCGGGGCGATCCAGGTCAGCTACTGCCTGAAGCGGCTTGGCGTGGATCATGCCGTCCTGTCGCGCGATCCGGCGCCGGGCGGCATGTTCCGCCGCTTCCCGTTCTTCCAGCGGCTGCTGTCGTGGACCAAGCCATATGCGCCGGTCAGGCGGGGCGAGCGCGCCTTCGAGCGGTACGACTGGAACAGCCTGCTGGCCCGAGGCGGCGACGACACGCCGATCGCGGACGATCAGGCGGTGATGGTCGACCTGATGGACGGCACGTCGGAGTTCCCGTCACGTCCGGAGATGGAGGCCGGCATCGCCGAGTTCGCCCGCCGGACCGGCGTGGTCGTGCGCTTCGGCTGCACATGGGAGAGCACGACCCGGGAAGAGGGGCCCGACGGGGTGCGCTTCATCCTCCACACGTCGGACGGGACGTACCGCGCCCGCGTCCTCGTCTTCGCCGTGGGGGTGGCCCAGGCGTGGCAGCCGGACACGCCCGGCATGGACCTCGTGGCTCACTACGTCGACACGCGGCCCGCCGCCGACTACGCGGGCAAGCGCCTCTTCATCATCGGCAAGCAGAACTCGGGCTTCGAGTTGGCCAACGGCCTCCTCAGCTATGCCCAAAGGATCATCCTGGCCTCGCCCCGGCCGGCTCGCACATCGGTCGAGACCAACTCGCTGGTCGGCATCCGCGCGCGGTACGTGCAACCTGTGGAAGACCACATCATGGCCAGCGGCGTCTACATCCTGAACGCGGCCATCGAGCGGGTCGAGGCCGTCGAGCGCGGCTTCGTGGTCCATACGCGGGGCAGCACGGACGGCTCGCCGCTGCCCGTCGAGGCCGACGCGGTGATCGCCGCCACGGGTTTCACGGCGCCGCTGCTCGACCTGCCGGCCCTCGGCGTGGCCACCTTCGGCCAGAGTCGGCTGCCGGCCATGACCGACTTCTGGGAGAGCGCGACGGTGCCCGGGATCTACTTCGCCGGTACGATCATGCAGGGCGCCAAGGGACCCCTCAAGTACGGCATCCCCAGCAACTCCGGGGCCGTCCACGGCGCCCGCTACAACGCCCGCATCCTGGCCCGGCACATCGCCGAGCAGCACTTCGACGGTGGGCCGGCGCGCCCGCCCGTCCCGCCCGACGGGGTGGCCGCCTACCTTGCGCGCGAGGCCTTCGAGGCGCCCGAGCTGTGGAACCAGAAGGGCTACCTGGCCCGCGTCCTGACGCTGGATGACGCCGCGCCGGGTGGCCGGCGACGCCGCGCGGCCGGCGGCGTGTGGCGCGACGACGGCATCCTGCCGCTGGCCCACTTCGCCGATGCCGGCGGCCCGGACGCGGCCGCCATCACGGTCGAAGGCGACCAGGCCGGCGTGATCCGGCCGGCGCTCTACATCCGGCGCCGAGGGGTGGTCACGGAGCGCCTGCTGGATCCGCATCCGTTGCATGCCTTCGCCTCGGCCGAGTACCGGGCGGCCATCGTGACGGCCCTCGCCGGTCTGGGGGGTGCGAGCTGACCGACGGGCCGGCGCTGGCCCTGCTCCGTGACGAGATCGTGGCCTGTCGCCGCTGCCCGCGGCTCGTGGCGTGGCGAGAACAGGTCGCCCGCGAGAAAGTGGCTCGCTACGCCGATGAGCCGTACTGGGGCAAGCCGCTGCCCGGCTTCGGGGATCCGCATGCGCGGGTCCTGCTGATCGGCCTCGCGCCGGCCGCCCACGGCGGCAACCGGACCGGTCGGGTCTTCACCGGTGATCGCTCCGGCGACTTCCTGTGGTCCGCCCTGCATGCCACGGGCTTCGCCGACCGGGCCAGTTCGCGACGCGCCGACGACGGCCTCACCCTTGACGGGGCCTACATCGCGGCCGCCGTGCGATGCGCGCCGCCGCTCAACCGGCCCACCAACGAGGAACGTGACGCCTGCGCGCCGTTCCTGGTGCGCGAGCTGGCGCTGCTCGACGGTGTGCGGGTCATCGTGCCCCTGGGCGGCTTCGGCTGGGATGCCGCCCTGCGCACGGCCGCCGCGCTGGGGATCCCCGCGGCGCGTCCCCGGCCGCGCTTCGGCCACGGTGCGGAGGCCACCGTGGGGCCCTACCAGTTCGTGGGCTCCTACCACCCCAGCCAGCAGAATACGTTCACCGGCAAACTCACCCCGGCCATGTTCGAAGCCGTCCTGTGGCGGGCCCGCGAGCTGGCCGGCCTGGCCGCCAGCGGCTGAGGCCGTCCGCGCTTCTTAGCGCAATCGTCTTCACGCGGGAGGGCCCGGACGCGGATATGACATCGAAGGCCCTTAACGGCCACGTTCGGCCATCTGCGCGGCCGTTGAAGGCAGTACGCGTCCGCTTCGGCCCCGGAGGTGCCTGCAACGGCCCGTGCCGTCGTGCTCCGCGGCCGTAATGGGCACTTGATGTCCGATGGTGACCCGTTGCGTAGGTGGCCGCCCGCCTGCGGCTCCGGCTAGCGCTCCAGGATGGGGCGAGCCTTCTCCGGATCGTCGACCACGAAGGCGAATATGGCGCGATCGCCCCAGCGGCCCAGGAAGAGATGGCCATACACGTTGACGCCGGCGTCGGCGAGGGCCCGCGAGAGGCGGGCCATGCCGCCCGGGCGGTCGTCCACCTCCGTCAGGATCGACTCACCTTCGATGAAGGTGTAGCCGCCCTCGGTCAGGACCGCACGCGCGCTGTCGTCGTCCGCGGTCGTCAGGATGATGTGGCCCTGGTCGCCGATGCCGCCCCCGCCGATGGCGCGCAGGTCGACGCCGCGGGCCGCCAGCGCCTCGGCCAGGCTCGCCAGCGCGCCCGGGCGGTTGGTCAACTGGACGATGAACTGCTGGGCCATGGCCGCCCGATCGTAGCAGGTGGCCCCGGCTCAGAGGCGCGCCCGCCGCTGGCAGTCGATGCACCGTTCGGCCCATGGAAGGGCCTCCAGGCGGTTGGCGTCGGCGGGCCCGCCACAGTCGATGCACCGAGCGTAGGTGCCGTGGTCCAGGCGGGCCAGCGCCCCGTCCACCATGGCCAGGTCGCGCAACGCCTTGTCGCGCAGGGCCAGGTCGCGCTGCTGGGCGAAGACCTGGCTGGCGGCGGCGGCCTGGGAGCCGTACGTCATCTGGCCCGGCGCCTCGATGCCGAGGGCCAGTTCGGCGCGCAGCTCGGCCCGGCGGTCCTCCAGGACGGCACGCACGGCGCTGCGATCGGACGGCTCGGTCACCGTCACAGGGTAGGCGCCCGGCGGCCTCGCGTGCGCTCGGGTCCGAGGTGGAATTCGGCACAGCAGCGCCCGACCGGATCCACCGCCGCGGCCGCGACGATATGCCCACCGATGCCTTCGCCGACGCCCTCGGCCCAGGCACGATTCATGCCGCAGGTCAGGTCGCGGTAGTCGGTCGCCAGGCGGTCGAACGGACAGTTGGTCAGGCTGACCACACCGGCCTTTGGTTCGACCCGTGGCTCGTACCCGGCACCTCGCAGCGCTTCCAGAAGCGTCGTCAGCAACCGAGACCGGCTCGGTCGTCGCCCCACTCGGCGGCGCACCGCAGCCCCGAATGCCTCCCCGCGGGCGGCAGCGCCATGCGCCACGAGGTCGGGCCCACCCGGGCTCGCCACCAGCGCCGCCGCAAAGGCCCGTGCAGCCGCCTCGTACCGCCGATCGGGGAGGGACACGGCGAGCTCACGGGGTGCACGTCGATACAGCTTGGCCGGCCGGCCGGCTCCCGGTCCCTGGCCGGGATCGCGCGGCCGCCACTCGGTGGCCAGCAGGCCGCCCTCCACGAGGCGATCCAGGTGGTGGGCCGCGAGCTCGCGACTGATGCCCAGGGCCTCAGCTGCCTCGTCGCGACTGACCGGCCGTGGGCTCGAGGTCGCGTAGGCGTGCAGCTTCCGGCGGTTCGGCTCGCCCAGCAGGGCGATGGCCTCGATCGCGTCCGGGTCGGGCGAGGTGGCTTGGTCCATGCCTCCACTCTAACAGCAATGTCGCTTACGTAAAGACTTGACACGCCCTGTTTGGCCTGTAAAGATGACCGCCATTCCCATTAGACTCGCGGGCCAGGCGCCAGCGCCGATCCGCACCCAGGAGAGGAAGCGACATGGCCACCAGGGAACCCGTTCGACTCGCGCTCCGCAAGCTGTGGTCCGATCACGTCATCTGGACTCGCCAGTACATCGTGGCCGCCGTGGCCGGCACGCCGGATGCCGGTGCAGCCGCCGGCCGGCTGCTGCAGAACCAGGCGGACATCGGGGCGGCCATCGT
>DATBOX010000110.1:0-19409 GCA_036561685.1 Candidatus Limnocylindrales bacterium
GGCTCGGGCAGACCCAGGCCCTGGGCCGCCAGCGCCAGGCCGTGCAGCGGCGCCCGCAGGTTGCGTTCGACGTCATGGACGAGCGCCTTGAGCGGCGAGACGTACAGCACCCGCAGCGCCGCCAGCGGCTCGGCGGGCGGCGGCTCGGCCCCCAGGCGGTCCAGGCACCACAGGAACGCGGCGAGCGTCTTGCCCGAGCCGGTGGGCGCGCAGATCAGCGTGTGACGCCCGGCGGCGATGGCCGGCCAGCCCTGGGCCTGGGCGGCCGTCGGCGCCCCGAACGCACTCCGGAACCACGCCTGCGTGGCCGGGCCGAACAGGTCGAGGGGGTCCGTCGGGGCCGTCGGCAGGTTGCGGCGAAGGGCTGAGGCGCGGCTCGTGGGCACGGGCGCCGAGTATAGGTCGACCGGCACGATTAGAACAGATGACCGAAAGACCGGACTGAGCGACACTCACCCTTGGGTCGGGCGCGACGAGCCGGATCGCACGTGATGTCGACGACGGAAGGCCATCGCCGACCCGGCACACCCGGAGCGGGCCTGCTCGAGCGGGTCCGGCAGGCTGCCATCGGAGTTGCGAGTCCGTCCGCGCTCGAGGCCGCGGGCGGCGGCGGGACGATCGGTACCGGCTGGCCTATTGACGTGCCGCAGGCCCGGGGTCCTGTGCACATGACGTGCGAAACCGCCGCAGTCAGGCGGTGGGGGCGGTCTCCGCGCCGCGTTCAGCCCGCGGCGAGGTCAACTCTGTGCCAGCAGCTCCAGGGCCCCCGTCAGGGCGTGCTCCACCGTCCGGGCGTTGCGGCCGGCGACCGCCGGCGACTCGGAGCCGACCGTGCCGGGCGGATCCACCATCTCGACCGGTGGCGGCCACTGGCCGTGCTCGGCCGCCTCGGCGACCCAGCGCTCCCGCCACGCCTCGGGGGTGACGGCCGGCACATCCACATGCGCCTGGGCCAGCCACACGAGCGCCCAGGCGCGCGGCACGACGCGGTAGGCGTCGTACCCGCCACCACCGGTCGCCAGCCAGCGGCCGCCGGCGTGGCGATGCGCGATGTCGTGCATGAGCGTCGTCGCCTGCGCATACGCTGCGGTGGTCAGGCGCAGGTGCGCCAGCGGATCGAAGGCATGGGTGTCGCAGCCGTGCTGGGTAACCAGGAACGTGGGGTGGAACGCGTCGGCGAGGGCCGGCACGACCGACCCGACGGCCTCCAGCCAGCTCGGGTCGCCGGTCCCCGGCTGGAGCGGCACGTTGACCGCGCGCCCCCGGGCGTCGCGCCCGCCCCGGTCCTCCACCCCGCCGCTGCCCGGGAAGAGCGTCTCGCCGGTCTCATGGAACGAGCAGGTCAGGACCTGCGGGTCGTCCCAGAACATGGCCTCGACGCCATCGCCGTGGTGCACGTCAAGGTCCACGTAGAGGACCCGGTGGCCCGCGTCGCGGGCCGCGGCCACCGCCAGCGCGACGTCGTTGTAGATGCAGAACCCCGACGCCTGGCCCGGCATCGCGTGGTGCAGGCCGCCGCCGGGGTGGAACGCGTGCTCGGTCGAGCCGTCGAGGATCCGCGCCACGGCCGCGAGCGACCCGCCGGCCACCGCGGCCGACGCCTCGTGCATGCCCGGGAAGGCGGGGCAATCGCCGGGGCCGATGCCGCGTTGCGGCGGGCTGTCAGGGTGGACGGCGAAGTGCTGCACCGCCTGGATGTAGGCGGCCTTGTGGAGGCGCTCCAGCTGGGCGACGGTGGCCGGTTCCGGCGCCAGGAGCTCGCTCGCCCCGAACGCGCGGAGGAGCTCGATGCCGGGTCCGAAACGGCGTGGTGTGAGGGGGTGCTCCCACCCGAAGTCGTAGTCGGTCGACCGCGGCCCGAAGACGAGCAGCGGCTGGGGCACGGTCAGGACGCCGGCTCCCAGCCGACGGCCTCGACCGCGCCACGGAAGGCGGGCCCGGGCGCCTGGCCACTATCGAGCGCGGCGGCGAACCGGCCGATCAGGTCGGCGAACGGGGCGAGGGCGTCGTCGGGTGCGACGAGGACGGTCGCCACCTGGGCCAGCCGCTCGTCGGGCTGCCCGTCATCCGCGACGACGGCCACCATCGCCGCGCCGTGGTAGGCGGCCGCCTCCAGGGCCACGTCGCGCACCGCAGGCGGCACCGGCTCGGCCAGCACGAGCACGCGGCATTCGGGCAGGTAGCGAAGGCCCAGGTCCAGGTCGGCCGGATCGAGCCGGGGCCAGGTCGCGGGGTCATCACCCCACCGTGGGGTGACCGCGCCGGCCAGCCGCAGCAGGGCGGCGTGGCCCACGCCCGCCCGGCCCAGGGCGACCGCCAGGGCGTCGGCGCGAGCGTCGTCGCCGACCGCCCCGAGGAGTTCGACCGAAGCGCCCGCGGCGGCCGCCGCCAGGGCGATCAAGGCCACCGGACCCATCGGGCGGTCCTGGCCACCGGCCGCCGCGGCCCCCAGCGCGGGCCGCCCGACGACCACGATCACGCCGCCGGCACGACCTGCACGGGTCCCAGGCCGGCCGCTTCCAGGTCCGGCACCACGCGCTCGGCGTCGCCGACGAGGACGACGGCGGCGGCGTCCGGCCGGATGTGGCTGGAGGCGGCCACGACGTCGGAGGCCGTGACGGCGGCCACCGCCGGCCGGTAGCGATCGAGCTCGTCGTCCGGCAGCTCCTGGGCCACCAGGCCGGCGATCGCCCCGGCCACCTGCTCGGGGCTCTCGAACCGGAGCGGGAAGACGCCGACGAGGAACTCGCGCGCCTCGGACAGCTCGGCCGGGGTCGGCGCGTCGCTGGTGAGCCGGCGCAGCACGCCAAGGGCCTCGCTGACGGCCGGGGCGGTCACCTCGGTCTGGACGGCCGTGCGCACCGCGAACGGTCCCGCGGAACGGCGGAAGTCGAAGCTCGCGCTGATGTGGTAGGTGTAGCCCTTCTCTTCACGCAGGAGGCGCTGGAGCCGCGAGTTGAAGAGGCCGCCGAGCATCGTCGTGAGGACGATCGTGGCGTGGTAGTCGGGGATCCGCCGGCGCAGTCCGACGTGGCCGATGCGCACCTCCGACTGGGGCGAGCCGGGGCGGTCCACGACGACCGTCGCGTGGGCTCCCGCGGCCGGCTCGGCGGGCACCGGCGAGGGCGCCGTGCCGGTCACGCCCGGAGCGGCGCGCCAGCCGCCGAACCGCGCCTCGGCGACCGCCATCGGATCCAGTCCCTCCATGTCGCCGGCCAGGACGAGCGTCGCCTGCGCCGGGTCAAGGTGGCCCTCGTGGCGGGCCACCAGTTCGGCCCGGTCCAGGCGAGGCACCGTATCTTCGTCCCCACCCAGCGGCCGGGCGTACGGTGAGGCCGGGTCGTAGATGTGGGCCAGGAACATCCGTTCCGCCCGCCGTCCGGGCTGCGCCGCGGCCTGGAGCAGCTCGTTGAGGCGCTGCTCGCGCAGGCGGTCGACCTCGTGGGCCGGGAAGGCGGGCTCGCGCAGCATCTCGCCGAGCAGCTCGAGCGCGGCATCGAGGCGCCCGCGCGGGACGGTCAGCGACAGCGACAGCATCTCCCAGTCGCAGCTTGCCCCCAGCGACGCCCCGAGCCGCTCGGAGGCTTCGATGAAGGCCACCGCGTCGCGACGGCGCGTGCCCTCGGACATGGCGCGAGCGGTGAGGGAGCTGACACCGGCCAGGCGGGCCGGCTCATGGCCCGCACCGCCGGGCAGCAGGAGACCCGCCGCCATCAACGGTCGCCCCGGCACGTCGGCGGCGATGACGGTCAGGCCGTTGTCCAGGCGGCTGCGGCGGAAGCCGGGGAAGTGATAGGGGCGCGGCGGACCGGCCGACGGCCGGTGGGCGAGGATCGCCGGGCCGCTCACGCGGCGTCCGCCTGCACCGACTCGTCCTCGCGTGGCACGAAGGTGATGATGGCCAGGTTGTCATCGCGGAAGGTGGCCGCGCTGGCCGCCAGCACGTCGTCGGCGCCCACGGCGAGATAGCGCCCCAGCTGCTCGTTCACCAGCTCGGGGCGGTCGAACAGCGTGGCGTACATGCCAAGGCGGTCGGCCACCTCCTCCACCCGTCCCAGGGCGGAGAGCTCGCTCGACTCGATGAGAGCGTGGGCCCGCAGCAGCTCGTCGGCCGTCACGGGTTCGCGGGTGACCTGCTCCATCTCCGCCAGGAACGCCGCCTCCACCTCCGCCGGGTCGGCCTCCGGGCGCACGGTGGCCCAGCCGGCCAGCATGGCCCCGCCGGCGACCAGCGGCATCGAGAACAGCGACACGTCCTGGGCGATCTGCCGCTCGCGCACGAGATGGCGGTACAGGCGGCTGCCCTGCCCGCCGGCCAGGATCTGGGTGGCCACCTCCAGGGCATCGAAGGCGGCCGTGCCGAACGGCACGGTTCGCCACCCAAAGTGGATCCGCACCAGGGGCACGTTGTCGGGCACCGTCTCGCGGGAGCTCCCGCCGATATGCGGCGGTGTGGCAGGGGCCACGAACCGAGGGACCGCGCCGCTCGCCGGGATGGGCCCGAACCAGCGCTCGACGGCCTCGAAGGCCGCTTCCGCCTCCACGTCACCGACGACGGTGAGGACGGCGTTGTCCGGCGCGTAGTAGGTGCGGAAGAAGGCCGTCACGTCCTCGAGGCTGGCGGCATCCAGGTCGGCCATCGACCCGATCGGGGTGTGGTGGTAGGGGTGGCCGGGCGGGAAGACGGCGGCCATGAGCTTCTCGTAGAACGAGCCGTAGGGCTGGTTGTCGTAGCTCTGCCGCTTCTCGTTCTTGACCACCTCGCGCTGGTTGTCCAGATTCTCCTGGCTGAGCGCGTCGAGCAGCGTGGCCAGGCGATCCGCCTCCAGCCACAGGCCCAACTCGAGCTGGTTGGACGGCAGCGTCTCGAAGTAGTTGGTGCGGTCGAACCAGGTCGTCGCGTTGCACACGCCGCCCGAGCCCTGGACGATGCTCATGTGCTCGGCCTTGGCCACGTGGGCCGAGCCCTGGAACATGAAGTGCTCGAAGAGGTGGGCGAAGCCCGTCCGCCCCGGCGCCTCGTGCTTGCTGCCCACGTCGTACCACACGTTCAGCGCCACCACCGGCACGAGGTGGTCCGGCGCGACGATGACGCGCAGGCCGTTGGCGAGGTGGCGCTCGGTGAAGTCGATGCGGGGGTGGGTGGGGTCGGGGGCGACCATCGGCGAGATTGTGCCATCCCCGGGCTCTTGACACTCATCACTCATGTGTTAGATTACTGTCTAACATGCCACGCACGATCAGCAGGCCTGACACCAGCTCCGCCGCCCAGCCCCGCGCCCTCGTGCGCGGTCGCGGGCAGGACTACCGCATCGAGTTCGACGCCCGCCCGGCGTACGACTTCATCCTCAGCCTGGTGACCATCGACGGGCTGGAGTACGACCTCCTGGCGGAGGACCGGACGTGGCTCGAGCGGTCGCGCTCGGCCCTCTCCCCGGAGCGCCGGCAGGACCTGAACGACCTCTTCGGCGAGGCCAAGGGCGGCTTCGGCCACGGCCTCACGATCATGCCGGTCCTCCATCCCGAGATGCAGACCGCACGCGACCTGGTGACCCTCGTGGCCACCATGCCGACGCGCCAGCTGACCCGCGAGCTGGCCGGTGACGGCTTCGGCGTCCCGGTGATGGAGCTCATCGAACGGGCCCTGGACGGTGACGAGGCGGCCTTCGCCGAGCTGCCCGCGCACCTCTCCGACCAGGAATGTGCGCCCGTCGTCGACTTCCTGCGGGCGCCCACGACGTGGATCGACAAGCTGCGAGGCCTGCTGGCCGACTGGCTGGTGGCCTTCGAGCCGATCGAACCGCGGATCGCGGAGATCCAGCACCGCGATGTCGACCTGCGGCGCGCCGACCGAGAGGCCCTGGCGCCGGCCGAGCTGATCGAGCGGACGACCGGTGGCCTGCGCTGGCTCCCGGAGCCTGGCATCCAGCGGGTCATCCTGGCCCCCAGTTACTTCGGGCGGCCCTACAACAACATCAGCTCGGGGTCGGACTTCCGGCTCTTCGCCTATCCGGTCCACGAGGACGCGCTCGGACGGGCCGACGAGCTGGCTCCGCCGGAGGCCGTGCTGCGCCTCTACCGCGCGCTGGGTGATCCCTCGCGCCTGCGCATCCTCCGCCTCCTGACCGATCGCGACCTGTACCTCACCGAGATCGCCCAGCAGATGGAGCTCTCCAAGCCGACCGTCAAGCACCACCTCGCCGCTCTCCGCGCGGCCGGTCTCGTGACCGTCACCGACGAGGGCAACATGACCTACTACAGCCTTCGCCGCGCCCGCGTCGCCGAGGCCGGCCCCGAACTCCTCCGCTTCCTGCACTAGATCCCCCGAAACCACTACCCGCACTTCCAACGAACACGAGTTAGACCGATGACTAACAGGAGGACAACCGAAATGACGATCTCGACGTATCCCAGCACGAACCATCCCAGCACCCCCCATCCCGAGGTCTCCGACGTGTTCCGTCACCCCATCGTCGACGATGTCAGCTTCGCCGAGCGCGCCCGCCGCCGCGAGGCCACCGAGCATCGCCTTGCCACCGCCAGCCGCCGCGCCAAGGCGGGGAAGCCCCGCCTGCGCAAGCGCCTCGGCACCCTGCTGGTGCGTGCCGGCTACTCCCTGGGTGCCCCCCGGCCGACTGCCTGACGGTCGGCCGGCACCCACTCATGCAATGGCCGCACGTCGTCCAGCGCCGCCCGCAGGACCGGGTCAAGGGACTCGGCCGCGGCGATGGCCGTCTCCATCGCGGTGAGGCAGAGGATGCCCTCGGCCACCGCGGCGTGGCGGATGGCCGCCGCGTCGCGCACGGGGCCGGGCAGCGGTGACGGCGTGTTGACCACAAGGCTCACCGTGCCGCCCTCGATCAGGCCCAGGATGTCGGGCCGGTCCGCGGTACCGGCCTCGCCAAGGCGTGCCACCTCCTGCACGTCGTGGCCCAGGCCGCGCAGGGCGGCGGCGGTGCCGGCCGTGGCCGCCAGGCGGTAACCGCCCACCGCGAGGGCGGCCGCCAGCTGGCCCAGGCCGGCCTTGTCCCGGTCGGCCACCGTGACCAGAGCCGTGGCCCCCTCGGCACCTGGGGCGGGCGGGCGGAGTGAGGCCGCGAGCAGGGCCTTGGCGAGCGCCACGCGCGCATCCGTGTGCAGCCCGATGACCTCCCCGGTCGACTGCATGCCCGGCCCCAGCGACGGATCCACGCCGCGCAGCTTGGCCGTCGAGAAGACGGGTGCCTTGACCGCCACCAGCGGCGGGGCGGGCAGCAGCCCGTCGGGCCAGCCCAGGTCAGCCAGCCGCTCACCCAGGGCCACGCGCGTGGCCAGCTCCACCAGCGGCACGCCCGTGATCTTGGACAGGAACGGGACCGTGCGCGACGCGCGCGGGTTGACTTCGAGCAGGTAGACGCCGTCCTCGCGGACGATGAACTGGGCGTTGATCAGGCCGTGCACGCCCAGCGCCAGGGCGATCCGCCGCATGGTGGCCACGAGGAGACCCTGGTCGCCCTCGCTGATGTGCTGCGGCGGGCAGATGCCGACCGAGTCACCGGAATGCACACCCGCTCGCTCGACGTGCTCGATGAGGCCGGGGATGCACACCCGCTCGCCGTCGCATACCGCGTCGACGTCCACCTCCAGCCCCTCCAGGTAGGCGTCCAGGCGCACCGGCCGGTCCGGCGTGACCACGGTCGCCGCCGCCAGCTGGGCGGCCAGGTCACCGGGCCCGTAGGCGAAGTCGATGGCCAGGCCGCCGATGACGTAGCTGGGACGGACGATGACCGGGTAGCCGATCCGCTCGGCCACGACCAACGCCTCCTCCACCGACGTCGCGCGCCCCCCTTCCGGCTGCGGGATGCCCAGCCGCTCCACGAGGGCGGCATACCGCACCCGCTCCTCCGAACGCTCGATAGCGTCGACGTCCAGGCCCAGCAGCGGCACGCCACTCGCCGCCAGCGGCGCGGCCAGGTTGAGCGGCGTCTGCCCGCCGAACTGGATGAGGGCCGGCAGCGGTGGGGTGCCGGCCGGGCTCTCGGCGGCGACCACGGCCCGCACGCTCTCCACGTCGAGCGGCTCGAAGTACAGGCGCGATGAGGCGTCGAAGTCGGTGGAGACCGTCTCCGGGTTCGAGTTGACCATGACCGCCTGCCAGCCCATGGCCCGCAAGGTGGCCGAGGCCTGCACCGCGCAGTAGTCGAACTCGATGCCCTGGCCGATGCGCACCGGCCCCGAGCCGATGACGAGCGCCGCCGGACGCGGCACGGGCGGGGCCTCCGGTGGCGAGCCGGCGGCCGCGTACGTGGCATAGAAGTAGGGCGTCTGGGCGGCGAACTCGCCGGCGCACGTGTCGACCATGGCGAACCCCGGCTGCAGGCCAAGGCGCTCGCGCTGGGCCGCGACCGCGGCCTCCTCCCGGCCGCTCAGCGTGGCGATGTCGCGATCGCCATAGGCGGCCCGCTTGGCGCTCACGAGGAGCTCCACCGGGATGTCGGCAACCGCGGGCGCCTCACCGCCAGGCGTCGCCACCGCCTGGAGTTCCGCGCCCAGGCGCACGAGGCGCGCCATCTCGGCCAGGAACCACGGCGCGATGCCGGTCGCCCCGTGCAGCTCCGCTTCCGCCACCCCGCGCCGCAGCAGGGCCAGCAGACGCCACGCACGCGAGTCCGACGGCCGCAGGAAGCGGTGCATGACGATCGGCCGGGCGACCCGCGTGGCGTGCGCCTCCGCCTCGCACATCAGCCCCTCCTCGTCGACGGCCGCCGGTCCGCCGTCCATACCCAGGTAGTCCAGGGTCGGGCCCCAGGCGGGATCCTCGGCCAGCACCCCGGCCCCGGCCTGCTCGAGGCTGCGGAAGGCCTTGTTGAGGGCCGCGGCGAACGTGCGGTCGATGGCCATGACCTCGCCGGTCGCCTTCATCTGGCTGCCCAGCGAGCGGTCGGCCGAGGGGAACTTGTCGAAGGGGAAGCGCGGCAGCTTGACGACCACGTAATCCAGGGCCGGCTCGAAGGCCGCCACCGTGGTGCGGGTGATGGCGTTGGGGATCTCGGCCAGGCGCCGCCCCACCGCGATCTGGGCCGCCACGCGGGCGATGGGGTAACCGGTTGCCTTCGACGCCAGGGCCGACGAACGGCTGACGCGCGGGTTCACCTCGATGACGGCGTAGTCGCGGCTGTCGGGCGAGAGGGCGAACTGGACGTTGCAGCCGCCTTCCACGCCGAGCGCCCGGATGATGGCCAGCGCCGCGCTGCGCAGGCGCTGGTGGACCGGGTCGGGCAGCGTCTGGACGGGCGCCACGACGATCGAGTCGCCGGTGTGCACACCCAGGGGATCCACGTTCTCCATGGAGCAGACGGCGATGCACGTGTCGTCGGCATCGCGCATGACCTCGTACTCGATCTCCTGCCATCCGACCAGGCACCGCTCGACCATCACCTGGCCGATGGGGCTGGCGCGCAGGCCGGCCCGGATGCGCTCGCGGTACTCCGCCTCGGTGGTGACGATGCCGCCGCCCGAGCCGCCCAGCGTGAAGGCGGGCCGGATGATGGCCGGCAGCCCGATCTCCGCCAGCGCCTGTCCCGCCGTCCGCACTCGCTCCGCTTCGGTCGCCCCGGTGACGATGGCCGAGGGTGCATAGGGCTGGCCGATCCGGCCGAGCAGGTCGCGGAAGCGCAGGCGATCCTCCGCCATCTCGATCGCCTCCAGGGGCGTGCCAAGCAGACGGGTGCCGTGGCGCGCCAGCACGCCGGCATGCGCCGCCTCGGCCGCCAGGTTCAGGGCCGTCTGCCCGCCCAGGCCGGCCAGCAGGCCGTCAGGGTGTTCACGGGCCAGGATGCGGTCGACCGACTCGACGGTCAGCGGCTCCAGGTAGACGACGTCGGCCACGCCGGGATCGGTCATGATCGTGGCCGGGTTCGAGTTGAGGAGGATCGTGCGCACGCCCTCCTCCCGCAGGGCGCGACAGGCCTGCGTGCCGGCGTAGTCGAACTCCGCCGCCTGGCCGATGACCACCGGTCCGGACCCGATGAGGAGGACGCTCGCCGGCTTGTCCGGTCGTGGCGGCGGCATCAGCGGGCGGCCCGGCAGGCGGCCATGAAGCGGTCGAACACCTCGAGCGCGTCGAGCGGTCCGGGGGAGCCCTCGGGGTGGTACTGCACGGTCTCGACCGGCCACTCGCGGTGGCGGAGCCCCTCCGCCGACCCATCGTTGAGATTGCGCTGGCTGACGTAGAAGCCGCCATCGGCCGGCAGGCTGTCCCCCAACACCTGGACCTCGTGGTTCTGCGCGGTCACCTGCACCCGGCCGGAGTCGATGTCCTGGACCGGGTGGTTCGCGCCGTGATGGCCGTACCGCAGGCGCGTCGTTCGCCCGCCGGCCGCGAGGCCCACGATCTGGTGGCCCAGGCAGATGCCGAGCAGCGGTCGTCGCGCGGCCAGGATCGCCTCGGCCAGGGCGACCGGGCCGGGCAGCCGGGCCGGATCGCCCGGTCCCGGCGAGAGCACGACGCCGGCCACGTCGTCGGTCAGGACCTGCGCGGCCGTCGAGGTATGGGGCATGACCCGGACGCGCGCGCCCCGCGCCGCCAGCGCGGCCACGATGTTGTGCTTGAGGCCGTAGTCGACCACGGCGACGAGAGGAGCCGGCCCATCGCCGGCCGGACCCGCCGGCGGCACCTCGCACGGATCGAGGGCGGAGACGTCCTCCACGAAGTCCTGGTCCTCCCAGCGCGGCACGGCCCGGGCCGCGGCCACCGCGGCGTCCGGGTCGACCTCGCCGGGGGCCGTCACGATGGCCCGCTGGGCGCCGGTCTCACGGAGGCGCCGGGCGACAGCGCGGGTGTCGACCCCGGCGATGGCCGGCACCCCGTGCTCGCGCAGCAGATGTGCCAGCTGCCGCGCCCGGCCCATGACGCCAGCCGTCGCGTGGGCCACGACGAGCGCCCGCAGCCACGGCCGGGCCGACTGGTCGTCTCCCTCCAGCCGCCCGTAGTTGCCGATCAGGGGGTAGGTCATGACCACCACCTGGCCGGCGTACGAGGGGTCGGTGCACACCTCCTGGTAGCCCGTCTGGCTCGTGTTGGCGACGAGATCGCCGCCCGCCGCCACCGCCGCCCCGAAGGCGATGCCGGGGAAGACCGTGCCGTCCTCCAGCGCCATCAGCGCGGGACCACGAGCGCCGAGGCGCGGGTCCACGACCGCCTCCGCGGGGACGGGCAGGGCCAAGCGAGTCCTCCTCTTGCCGGCCTCTCGGGCCGCCATCGCCGGCCTCTCGGGACCGGGTCACAGTGGAAGGATGCAGAGGCACCGCACGGGCATCCGCTGCGCCCCGAATGGTACGGCACTTTGGCGCCGCCCCCGCGTCACCCCCCGCCGGCTGGGTCGCTCCGTCCCTCGCGCAGGCCGAGCAGTTCGTAGACCTCCACCGGCTGCGACTTGCCCTTCAACTCGGGCGCGCCAAGCGACCGCACGACGGCGTATGGATTGATCAGGTCGTAGGTGCTCGCGCTGATGACCACAGAGCCTTCGGCCGCGTATGTCTGGAGCCGCGCGGCGAGGTTGGTCGTGTCGCCGATGGCGGAGAAGTTGCGCATCTGAGCCGCGCCGACGTTGCCAACCAGCGCCGGCCCGCTGTTCAGGCCGACTCGGAAGCGCGGCCGATCCATCGCCCCGGGTAGCTGGCCAACTGCCCGCTGCATCGCCAGCGCGGCACGGGCGGCACGGAGCGCATGGTCGGGTTGCGGGTGCGGCGCGTTGAAGATGGCCATCATCGCGTCGCCGATGAACTGCACCACGGTCCCGCCCTCGTCGAGCACGATGGGCACGGCCGCTCCGAAGGCTTCGTTCAGCATGGCCATGACGTCGCTGGGTGCGGTTCGCTCCGAGTAGGGCGTGTAACCGCGCAGGTCCGCGAAGAGGACCGTGATCTCGACCTCCTCGCCGCCCAGCGCCGCCCGTCCCGGATCCTCGATCAGGGTGCTGGCCACGTCCGGCGAGAGGTACTGGTGCAGCAGGCGGTCCACGCGCTCGTGGAGCGCGCTCACGAGCGTGCCCTGGGCGAACGCGGCCCGCTGGGACCCTTCAAGGGTGTAGGCGCCCACGCAGGCGGCGACGATCGTGGCCGCGACGATGAAGACCTGGAGCGCCCACTGCGACCCCAGACCGATCGCCAGGGCGGTCGACGCGAACAGCAGGCAGTAGGCGGTCCCGATCGCGACCGCGCCAAGGAACGGGTGTCGGGTGACCGAGAAGCCGAAGACCGCGGTCAGCTGGATGCCGGGCATCGCGTACACGGCGAACGTGCCGGTGACGGCCGTCAGGACGAGGACCGCGATGCCCGCGGCGAGCTGTTGCCCAAGGCCGATCGCATCGCGCCGACGCTGTGTCGTCGCCCATCGGCCTAACCCTGCGCTCGCCAGCAGGACGATGATCATGACCCCCGAGATGAGCCAGGCCGGGCCGGGTGCGACGCCGATCGCCGGCGGGCCCAGCAGCGCGACCAGCACCCACGCGCCGATGGCGATGAGGCTCGCCGTGCGCGCTCGCCGGACACCCTCAGCCTGATCGGCGTGCTGGTAGGCGCGTTCGAGCTCCGGGTCCTCGAATCGCAGGGTCTTGGGGTCGCGCCGATCCCAGCCAGCTGGAAACGCCACTGGATGAGTCTACGAGTCGGCCGCCAGTCCTCAGCTCGAGGCGAGATGGGATTGACCGCTGCCCCACACTGGCAGCGTGTTCGGCGGGATCGGATCGAGCATCAGCGGCGGCATCGGCAACCTCGCCGACGGGCTTGGCCACGCCATCCTGACCGTCACCGACGGCTTCTCGCACCTCGCCGACGGCCTGGTCCGCACGGTCCTGTCGGCCGGCCCGATCGGGCTCGGACTGATCGCCCTGGTGCTGCTCGGCGGCCTCGTGCTGGTGGCCCGCCGCTGACCCTCCGCCGTTAGCCGGTCGGGGGCAGGACTACTGCGTCATTGCAGGGCCTATGGGGCTATCGCAACGTCGCCAGCGTGAGCGAGGGTCTGGTCCAATACGTCTGCGAGCGCTGCCACACCCGATTCGTGCTGGCGCTGTCGGGCCGCAAGCTCAGCCCGTCGAATCAGGTTCGCGCGGGCCTGGAAGCGGCCCGTCACACGGTGCTCCGGCGCGATGCTTCATACGCCGAGAACCTCACCGAGGCCACCCGCCGCATCGGGCAGGTCAACGCCGATGCGGAGTACGAGCGCTTCCGGCGCAGCTTCAACTTCTGTCACAACTGCCGCCAGTTCGTCTGCTCCGACTGCTGGAACGACACCCAGCGACAGTGCCTGACCTGCGCCCCGCGCAAGGCCGTGCGCGCCGCCGGTCCGCGAGCCGCCAAGGGTCCCGTGGCGCCGAGCCTGGATCCCGACGGCCCCCAGATCTCCCGGCCGCTCGCCAGTGGCCTGGTGACAGCAACCGCTGGTGTGGCGATCGCCGGCGTCCCCGATGCGCGCCCGCGTGCCCGCAGCCGCTGGCCCGGGCGCACCACCGTCGCCCTCGCCGGACTCGTCCTGCTGCTCGTCGTGGCCAACCTCGCCTCCTCCCAGACGGTCAAGGGGCCGCTCGCCGTCAACGCGGCCGACTCCCCCACGGCCACCGCCACCCTGGTCGCCCTCGGGCCCACCGCCACGCCGGGATCGGGCGTGACGGCCACACCGTTCGTGACGCCCTCCCCTGCCCCGGACGGCACGCTCGATCCACGTGTCGGCACGGTCGATATGTCGACGCCGACCCCGTCGCCGACCGCGGCTCCCACCCCCAGGCCGACTGCAGCCCCGACGCCGGCTCCGACCCCGCCTCCGACGCCACGGCCGACGAAGGCGCCCCCGCCCAAGCCAACGCCGACCTCTCCTCCGCCAACGGCCCAGATCGTCTGCTCGCCGAGTCCCGACCCTGCGATCGCCGGTGGAAGCATCACCTGCAGCAACTTCAGCACCGTCGGACCCACCTACAAGTGGTACGTCGGCCTGAATGATCCCGGGGCACTCGTGCTGCAGGCCACGTACGCCACGACCCAGTCGTTCACGATCCCGAGCATCGCTGGCAGCACCGACTACTACATCCAGCTCTGGGTCACCAAAGGTGGGATGACGACCAAGTCGAGCATCGTGTACATCCACGTGACCTAGTTGGACGACGTATGGCGCCGACGCTGCGACCGTCGGACAATGAGAGGTCCTCAACACGACGCCTGTTAGGTGACACGCGCATGAACCGACCCGCCGATCGCCGCCCACTCCTACGACTCGTTGGCCGATTCAGCACCATCCTCGGCCTGGCCGCGTTCGGCCTCATTGGTGTCCAGAGCGTCCTCGCAAGCGGCGCGACCCCAGTGGTGACGGTGACTTCGGATACACCCACGGCCAGCTTCGGCGACACCGTGACCTTCCGCGTCGCCGTAGGCGGCGTGGACGGCCCAGGGACCGGGACAGTCGACTTCATCGTCGACACTGTCGACATCTCGGGGGCCATCGCGCTGGACGGGTCAGGAAACGCGTCGTACGACGCTCTGTCGCTCTCTGCCGGCACCCACTCGGTAAATGTCAGCTACTCGGGCGACGGCAACTACGCACCTGGTTCCGGAGACCTAAGCCCGGATCAGGTCGTCGACGACGCGCCGACGACCACCTCGCTCGTCAGCGACGTACACCCATCGGTATGGGGCCAAACGGTCACCTTCACGGCCACCGTCAGCAGCGCCGGCGGGACACCGACGGGTCCGGTCGACTTCAAGGACGGTGCGACTGATCTCGGTAGCGTGGACCTCACGTCGGGTAGTGCCCAACTCTCGACCCTGGCACTAGCGGTCGGGAGTCACACGGTAAATGCGTTCTATGGCGCGACCACGTACTTCACCGCCTCGAACAGCACTGGTGCCCCGTGGACGCAAGTCGTCAACAAGGCAAGCAGCGACACCCAGATCACAAACGACCTGTCAGCCGATACGGTAACTGGCCAGTCGTACAACGTTGCGGTATCGGTCGCCGCGCACGCTCCCGGCGCGGGCACCCCCTCTGGCACTGTGACCCTTTCCGATGGAAGCGATAGCTGCCTGGTGCCCGTGACGTTGGTAGGCGGCGCGGGCTCGTGCTCGTTCCTTTCGACTTCGGCCGGAGACAAGACGCTCACGGCGACGTACAGCGGGGACGGCAACTTCCACGCCAGCACCAGCGCGGGGACGAGTCACGCGGTTGACGAAGCTGCAACCACGGCAAGCGTCTCGAGCAACCATCATCCATCCGTCCACGGGCAGACCGTCACCTTCACAGCGTCTGTATCCGTCACTGCTCCGGGCGGCGGCACGCCAACGGGCACGGTCACCTTCCTTGACAGCGGCGGCTCGATCGGCACTGGGACCCTGAACGGCGCGGGCCAAGCGACGCTATCGACCTCTACCCTGACGACTGCCACGCACCCCATCACGGTGTCGTATGCATCTGACGGGAACTACGCGAGCGTGACGTCTCCTGTGTTCAGTCAGGTCGTTGGCCAGGCTCTGACAACCACCACAGTGGCGCTGACGAGCGGTAGCAACCCGTCTACGTTCGGTGACTCGGTGACCTTCACTGCCACCGTCGCCCCAGTGAGCCCTGGCGCGGGGACCCCGAGTGGAACCGTCCAATTCAAGGATGGCGCAAGCGACCTCGGTCCTCCAGCGACCCTGTCGTCCGGGCAAGCGTCCGTGTCCACCTCGGCACTGAGCGTGGCCACGCACACGATCACAGCCGTATACCTGGACGACAGTGACTTCGTGGGCAGCACCTCTGCGGGTATCTCGCAGGTGGTCAACAAGGCCGCCAGCGCCACAGGGGTCGTCAGCGATTCGAACCCTTCCACATATGGTGGATCGGTCACCTTCACAGCTACCGTCACGGGCGGCGGAAGCACTCCTACCGGAAACGTGGCATTCAAGGACGCCGGCATCACCCTGACCACGAAGCCCCTCTCCGGTGGAGTCGCCACCTACTCGACGTCAACCCTAAGTGGTGGCTCGCATGCCATCACCGCCGTCTACGCGGGGGACGCCAACTACAGCGGGTCGACGGGCACGCTGAGCGGTGGGCAGGAGGTCGACAAGGCATCCTTGACCGTCACCGCGAATGATCAGACGCGGAGCTATGGTGCGGCGAACCCTGCCTTCACCGTCACGTACACAGGCTTCGTCCTCGCCCAGGACTTCAATACATCTGACCTGACGGGCTCACCGTTGTGCTCCACCACAGCCACTCCGGCCAGCTCCGTTTCGGGTGGCCCATACAGCATCAGTTGCTCACTCGGGTCGTTGGCATCTAGCGACTATTCGTTCACGTTTGTAAGCGGCAGCCTGACCATCATCAAGGCGACCTCGACGACCACGGTGAGCAGCAACCACAACCCCTCGGTGTTCGGTCAGACCGTGACATTCACGGCGGCGATCAGCGGGTTCGGGGGAGGTTCGGCAAGCGGTACCGTGGACTTCATCATCAATGGTGGTGCGCCACAGACCCAGACAGTGAGCGGGAACCAGGCGGTCTATTCGACCGCAGCACTCGCGGTCGGCACCTACACGGTGGAGGCGGACTACAGCGGCGACGGGAACCTCACGACCTCCACCGATACGCTGAACACGAATCAGGCGGTCACCAAGGCCGCATCGATGACGCAGATCACCTCGGACCTTTCCACGCCGACGCTCGTCGGCACGCCGTACCTCGTCGCTGTGTCGGTGACGGCAGTTGCTCCTGGTGCCGGCACGCCGAGCGGCACGGTCACGGTCTCGGACGGCAGTGCGACCTGTCCCGTGACCCTTAGTGGCGGCAGCGGGTCATGCATGCTGACCTCAACGACCCCGGGTTTTCCCAAGACGGTCACGGCCACGTATGCAGCAAGCGCCAGCTTCGCGACGAGCAACGACACGACGTCGCACATAGTCGACAGCCGACCGGTGGCGAACCCTGACACCTACCAGGCCTACGAGGCTGGGGGTTCGCCCAACCAGTTGACCGTCCCAGCTGGCAGCGGGGTGCTGGCCAACGACACCGACGGCGATGGTGACACGTTGACTGCGACCAACGCGACATCGGCCGGCCATGGCACGGTCGTCCTCAACGCGGATGGGTCCTTCACCTACACGCCCACCGACCTGTATGTCGGCGCCGATTCGTTCACCTATACGGCCAATGACGGGATGTTCGACTCCGCCGTGGCCACAGTGTCCATCACTGTGCTTGCCGTCAATCAGCCACCAACGTTCACGCTCGATACCTCGACGGTAACGGTCAATGAGAACCAGTACGACTCCGCCCCTGACAGCGTCTTGGGCAAGGCCGGAGGCTTTGCCCAAGGCACCGGTGATACGGGCCAGACCCTGATCGGCTACCAGGTCTCGTCGAGCACACCCGGCCTGTTCGCCCAACTCGGCATCAACACCGGTGGAACATTGACCTTCAAGACGCTATTCGGGGTCCCAGGGTCAGCCACCATCACAGTGCGAGCACAGGACAGCGGCGGCACGGCGCACGGTGGCATTGACCTGAGCCCGCCGCAAACATTCGTGATCGTGGTGACGTACCAGAACCAGGCGCCGATCGCAAACAGCGACGTGGAAACGGTAGGACAGAGCAGCTCCGCCAACCTGCTCCCTGTGCTGCGAAACGACTATGCCGGACCGCCCGATGAACAGCCCGGCGGCGGGCATCCCCAGACGGTCACGATCGCGTCGGCGACCCAACCCGTCGACTGGCAGGGTCACCCCAGCGGCACCGTGAACGTCACCAACGGTGCAACTGCGGTCAACTTCGTGCCCAAACCTGGCTTCGTGTGCCCCGCCTCGGTGCCGGTCAACTGCGTCACCTTCGACTACACCGTCGTTGACAATGGGACCCCGACCCGGACGTCAGCTGCGGCGAGGGTATTCATCACGGTTGCGTCCTCAACCAGCCGGCTGGCGGGCTCCGACCGCTATGCCACCGACACAGCGATCGTGACAGGCAACTACGGCCCCAGTCCGATCGTCTACGTGGCATCCGGGACAGGTTTCGCTGACGGGCTGGCGGGCGCGGCCGCCGCCGGCTTCCGACACGCGCCCCTCATTCTCGTGAACAGTGCCTCCACCGCGCTCAACTCGAGCAACATCACCGCGCTCCACGCCGTGTTGCAGGCGGGCACCGCCACCCAGATCATCGTGGTCGGCGGGACTGCCTCGGTCCCGACCGCCATCTTCAACCAGCTTAAGGCGATGGACTCCAACATCATCCGCCTCGTGGACCTGGTGGACAACAACCGCTACGACACGGCCGTCCAGGTCTCCTTGAACACATACCCGACGGCACCCGTGGCCAGCCACGCCATCTTCATCGCCGACGGCCTGGCCTTCCCGGACGCCCTGTCCGCCGCGGCGTACGCCGGCCACCTAGGGGCGCCTCTGCTGCTGGTGCCCGGCCCGAACGCGAACTTGAACGCCGTGCCCAAAGTGGCGGCCGAGATCTCGCGCCTGGCCCCCACCACCGTGTATATCGCCGGCGGTCCGAGCGTCATTTCGAATGGCATCCGCGCGGAGATCCAGACCCTGCTGCCCTCGGCGACGTTAGTCCCCTTCTCCGGCGCCAACCGCTACGAGACGGGGACCAAGATCGCAGACTGCTTCATTCCGTCCGTGCCTTGCCCACCGGCGCCGTCATTCGGCGGCCCGCCGGTGAGCACGGTCTACATCGCTTCCGGATTGAACTTCCCTGACGCCCTTGCCGGTGCAGCGCTCGCCGGCAGCCAGGGTGCTGCGGTCCTCCTGGTTCCAGGCACTTCCAAGAACCTCGACGGCATAGTGGTGGGCGGGCACATGATCATCCTTGACGAACTGAACAGGCTTTTCCCCAATCGGATCGTCGTATTTGGCGGTAACGGGGCCATATCTGACGGGATCTTCAGCGAGCTGGAGGGCATCTCTCGGAGCTGACGCCGCGCGAAGCGTCATCGTTGATCTCTATGAGCACGCCAGAGCTGAAGCTACCGAGCACAACTCCGCGTAGGTCAGTAGGTACGAGCCACTACGGGTCACTCGTGCCCGGGAGCAGTGCCAGGCCGAAGCGGCGCTGAGCACGACTAAAGCGATGGAGTCCACGGCGCACATCGCGGCATCGCCGGCATCGCAGCGCGACGATCCCCCGTGCTACCGTGACCGCCACCACGCAGGCAGCGGCGACACGGAGGCATGGGGCATGACCCACCACGCAGGCAGCGGCACGAAGGCCGACCCCTGGGTCCTCAAGACCCCGCCCGGTACGTCCGACTACTCGATGTACCGGGACGAGACGTCGGATCCGCCCTCGATCGTCTGCCAGGTGGGCGGCACCCAGTTGCGCTACGACCTGCGGGCCATCGACGACCTCCACGCCATGCTCAAGGCCAATGGCGGCTGGGTGCCCCTCGGCGCAG
>DATBOX010000111.1:0-2961 GCA_036561685.1 Candidatus Limnocylindrales bacterium
GCCGACGGCCGCGGCATGGTCGAACGCGTCGCCCGTGTCGTAGGTCGCGAGCCGCTTCTCGTAGAGCGACAGCGGCGACCGGCGGCCCACGAGGACGGCGGAGCCGTGGTCCAGGCGCAGGCGCACGTCGCCCGACACGACCCGCTGGCTCGAGGCGACGTAGCCGCGCAGGTCACGATGGAGGGCGCTGAACCACAGCCCGTCGTAGGTCAGGCGGGCGAGCTCGTCGGAGACGAGCCGGCCGAAGCGCAGCGTGTCCTTGGTCAGGCAGAGGCTCTCCAGCGCGCGGTGGGCGGTGCGCAGCACGGTCGCCGCCGGGGCCTCGTAGATCTCGCGGCTCTTGATGCCGACGAGGCGGTCCTCCACGTGGTCGACCCGGCCGACCCCGTGGGCACCGGCCATGGCGCTCAGCCGATCGACCAGCTCGACCGGTTCCACCGGGGTGCCGTCCAGCTCGACCGGCAGGCCACCCTCGAAGCCGACGACGACCTCCACCGGCGCGGGCGCCGCGGACGGGTCGACGGTCCACTCGAAGACGTCGGCCGGCGGCGCGACCCACGGGTCCTCCAGGACGCCGGTCTCGATGGAGCGCCCCCACAGGTTCACATCGATGGAGTAGGGCGAGGCCTTCGTGATGGGCACCTCGATGCCCCGTGCCGCGGCGTAATCGATCTCCTCCTCGCGTGACAGGCCCATCCCGACCCGCATCGGCGCGACCACTTCCAGGCCCGGGTCGAGGGCATGGACGGCGACGTCGAAGCGCACCTGGTCGTTGCCCTTGCCCGTGCAGCCATGGGCCACGGCGTCGGCACCCTCGCGCGCCGCGACCTCCACGAGGAGCTGCGCGATGAGCGGCCGGGCGAGGGCCGTGGCCAGGGGGTACGTGCCCTGGTAGAGGGCGTCGGCCTGGAGGTGGGGCCAGACGAACGAGCGGACGAAGCGCTCACGGGCGTCGACGACGTAGGCGCGTGAGGCGCCCGCGGACATGGCCCGCTGCTCGACCCCCGGCCGCAGGGAGCCGCCGCCAAGGTCGACCGTGAGGGTCACGACCTCGGCATCGAACTGCTCGCGCAGCCAGGCCACCGCGACCGAGGTGTCGAGGCCCCCCGAATAGGCCAGCACCACCTTCTTCACGCGGGCACCTCCACGGTGGGCAGGCCCTGGAGGGCCCGGAAGCGAGCCAGCCAGCGTTCCAGGCGGGCCTCGTCGGCGAACAGCACGAGCACGGTATTGTCGCCCGCCAGCGTGCCCTCCTGCTCGGCGAGGCGCGACTCGTCGATGGCCTGGGCGATCACGTTGGCCGTGCCGGGCGCCCCCGTGAGGACCAGGATCAGGCCGCTCCGCCCGACGGTCACGGGGATGTCGGCGAGGATCCGGCGGAGGCGATCCTCGGAGGATGAGCCGGTCGGCGCCGGCGCCAGGTCCTCCGGCGCGAGGTAGACGTGGCGGCCGCCGCGGGCGACCTTGACGAGCCCCAGGTCGGCCACGTCGCGGCTGACCGTGGCCTGGGTGGCCACGATGCCCCGCGCCGCCAGCTCGCGCACGAGCTGGTCCTGGCTGCTTACCGGCACGCGCGCGATGAGTTCGCGGATGGCCCGCTGGCGGACGTCGCGGGCGATCGCCGGGGCGGTCATGCGGCCACCGGCCGGCCGGCCACGACGTGCGTCCCGAAGTCCGCCTCGTCGAGGGCGCGGAGCAGCGCCCCCGGCGCCGAGGCGTCGGCGATGATCGCCTCGGCCCCGCTGGCGCTCAGCCCGCCGAGGGCGGCGCGGACCTTGGGCACCATGCCGCCGGCGATCGTGCCGTCGGCGATGAGCGCCTCCGCCTCATCCGGCGTGATGGTCGCCAGGCGACGCCCGTCCGCCCCGCGCACCCCATCGACGTCGGTCAGCAGGACGAACTGGCGGGCGCCAAGGTCGGCGGCGATGCCGGCCGCCGCGTCGTCGGCATTGACGTTGCAGACCAGGCCCTGCTCGTCGCGGGCGAGCGGCGCGATGACCGGCACCTGGCCCGCCACCAGCAGCGCGTCGAGCAGATCCCGGCGCACCCCGACCACGTGAGCCACCAGACCCAGCTCGGGGATGCGCTGGCCGATGAGCAGCCCGCCGTCGACACCCGACAGGCCCACGGCGTCGACGCCAAGGTCGCGCAGCGCCGCCACGAGCTCGCTATTGACCACGCCTCGGAGGACGGCCGCGGCGACTTCGAGCGCGGCGGGATCGGTCACCCGCAGGCCGCCTTCGAAGCGCGTCGTGACGCCCAGGCGCTCCAGCCAGTCGGTCATGCGGCGTCCGCCGCCGTGCACGATGACCACCGGGCGGCGCCGGGCCAGGACGGCCACATCGGCCAGCATGTGCTGCTGCTCGGCGAGCGTCGTGCCGCCAAGCTTGAGGACGAGGACCTCGCTCACGGCCGGTGCCCGGTCACGTCGTGTACTCCGCGTTCTCGCGCACGTACGCCTCCGTGAGGTCGCAGCCGAAGGCCTCGCCGGTGCCCGCCCCGAGGCCCAGGTCGAGGCGGATCAGCAGCTCCGAGGCGTCCATGGCCGCGCGGGCCGCCGAGCGATCGAAGGGCAGCGGACCGCCCGCACGGCCGTCGAAGACGGGGTAGCCGGCGATGGCGATCCGCAGCAGGTCGGGGTCCAGGGCGACCGGCTGGCCGGCGCGTGAGGCCGCGTCCGCCGGCGCGATGCCGCCGTTCTCGAGGAGCGGTGCAGCCGGCAGCGCCGCGTTCCCGGCGGCCCCGGCGATGCGGCCCCAGTTGGGGTCGCCGCCGTGGGCCGCGGCCTTGACGAGGCTGCTGGCCACGACGGCACGGGCGACCGCACGCGCCTCCACGTCGTCGAGGGCGCCCGAGACCTGGCAGGTGATGAGGGTGCTGGCACCCTCGCCGTCGGCCGCCTGCTGGCGCGCAAGGTCGCGGGCGACTGCGGTCACCGCGTCGCCAAGGAGGGCCGCCGCC
>DATBOX010000112.1:0-2111 GCA_036561685.1 Candidatus Limnocylindrales bacterium
GTGTGGTCGGTGAACCAGCGCGTCATGTCGGCCAGTTCGGCGTCGGTGAGGCCGCTGTAGGCCTTGCCGATCGTGGCGAGGGGATGCGGTGCGTCCGGCCGGTCGTCGCGCACGGCGAAGGTGTAGTCGGACAGCACGCCGTGCCGCTTCCCGTGGCCGATCTCCACCCCGACCACCACGCAGTCCAGCGTCGCCAGGGGCCGCTTGAGCTTGAGCCAGCCAAAGCCGCGGCGGCCGGGCGAGTAGCCGCTGGTCGGATCCTTGACCATGAGGCCCTCGTTGCCCCGTGCCCGGGCGGCGGCGAAGCGCTCATCGAGCTCAGCCTCCGAGGCGGCGGTCTCCCGGTGCGACAGGCCGAAGCCGGGTCGCTCGGCGAGCCCCAGCCCTTCCAGGCGCTCGCGGCGCTCCCGCAGCGGTGTCAGCAGGAGCGGCTCAGGCGTCGCCCCGCCGGCGCCGCTGGCGAGCAGGTCGAAGGCCACGAAGATCACCGGCGTGGCGGCCAGCACTGCGGCGCTGGGCCGCTTGCGGCCGAGCCGCCCCTGCAACTGCTGGAAGGGCAGAGCCGTGCCGTCGCGCCAGGCCAGCAACTCGCCGTCGAGGATGCCCGACCAGGCCAGATCACCGGCCGCGGCGATGACCTCGGGGAACTGGCCTGAGACGTCATGCAGGTCGCGGCTGTACAGGCGGGTCTCGCCGGCCCGCCGGTGCAGCTGGGCCCGGATGCCGTCGTACTTGTCCTCGACCCAGACGGGCGTGCCAAGCCGTGCGACCACCTCAGCCACGTCGGCGGCCGGCGAGGCGAGCATCGACTTGAGCGGCCGGAAGAGGGTCAGCTCCGCCTCGTCCAGGCGGTCGTCCCGCGCCAGCTCGGCCGTGTGGCCCAGGTCGCCCGTCAGCATGCCGGCCCACTGCACGGCCGGCAGCGGCCGCCCGAACGCGGCAGCGATCGCGGCCTCCAGGTTGCCCTCGCGGAGGCCGATCCGCATGTCGCCGCCCATGACCTTGACGAGGTACTTGGCGACCAGCGGGTCGCTGCGCCAGAGGAGGGTCCGCAGCGGGGCACCCTTGGCCGCGGGGCCGCCGGCGGTGGCGATGGTGGCGAACGTGTCGCGTACGTCGGTGAGCGTCGGCAACTCGCCCGAGGGACGGCGCCTTGACTCGTCCAGCAGGTCGTAGACGGCCTGACCCAGGTCGGACGAGCGGTCGTAGGCCCGGCCCAGCGCGCCTGGCTCGGCGTCCGCCTCGGCCTGCACGGCCTCGCCGATGGCGGCCCAGCCCAGGCCCAGGACGCGCGGATCACGCTCGGGGAAGGGGCGCCCGGTGAAGAAGGTGACGGCCGTGGGCAGCTCCGCGGGGGTGAGGGTGCGGAGGTACTCGGCCAGGATGCGGACCTTCTCCGAGGTGCGGCTGGTGGCCGCCACGCGCTCGGCCGTCTCGCTCCAACGGCGCATCGGAGCGATGGTATAGCATCGCCCTCCGATGTCGGCCGAGTTCGATCGAGACCAGTGGCATCCCGCGGCCATCCAGGGCCGCTCGGTCACCCTGCGGCGGCATCGCCAGGAGAACCTGCCGGCGGTCGTGCGCTGGTACCACGACCCCGAGCTGGCCCGTCTGACGCGCTACCAGACGCGGCCCATGAGCACCGACGAGGTGGCGCAGTTCTTTCGCGCCCGCCTGATCGCGCCCGAGGCGATGGCCTACGCGATCCATGAGCGGCCCGGCGACCGCCTCATCGGCCTGACCACCTTCAGCGCGCTCGATCCGGACAACGGGTCGGCGCTCTTCCACATCACGATCGGGGAGCGCGACGCGTGGGGCCGCGGCATGGGCACCGAGGCGACCGAGCTGATGCTGGACCACGCGTTCCGTCGGCTGGGCCTGCATCGGGTCGGCCTGAGCGTGTTCGCCTTCAACGAGCGCGCCATCCGGGCCTACCAGAAGGCCGGCTTCCGTGTCGAAGGCCGGCTGCGCGAGGCGATCTGGCGCGACGGGCACTACGTCGACGAGGTCCAGATGGGCATCCTCTCCACCGAATGGCGGCCGGGACGCCTGGAGGGTGAGGTCGCGGGTTCGGAGGGAGCCGGCGACCGGCCCGAGGACCTGGCGACGGT
>DATBOX010000113.1:0-9626 GCA_036561685.1 Candidatus Limnocylindrales bacterium
GCCGCGAGGCCCGCGTGCCCCGCGCCGATGACGACCGTGGTGGTGCGCTCGATGGCCTGGCCCCTAGGCGACTTCGACGATGACGTTCGTCGGGTTCGTGAGGGCGTCGAACACGGCGGAGCGCTTCTGGGACTGGGCCACCAGCGCCTCGATCTCCTGCTTCGACGCGTCCGCGTCGATGGAGAACGTCACCTTGATGTCGTCGAAGCCGTTGCGGACGTCGCTGTCGGCACCGAGGATCCCGCGGATGTCGTGCGCGCCCTCGACCGTCGACTCGACCGAGCGCAGCTGGATGCCGCGGTTCTCCGCGACGGACGCCACGCCCGCCGTCAGGCAGCTCGCCAGGCCGACGAGGAGGTACTCGATCGGCGTGATGCCGTTGTCCTCCGCCGCGAAGACCTCGGGGTGGTCGGCTTCGAACACCCACTCATCGTTGTGGCCCTGCTCCTCGCCCAGACCGAAAAAGCTCTGGACCTTCATCGTGCTGTGCACGCCGCCCTGCCACTTGGCGGACGCGCGCCAGGTGAACTGAGCGGCCTCCGGCGCAGCCTTCAGCGCGTCGCGCGCCTCGAGCAGTGCCGCCACGTTGACTCCGTTGGTGACTTCGGTCATGTCGCGATACCCCCCTCTGGCCTTCCGGCCAATTTCCTATGGAGATGGTTGACAATATACTAGCCGCGCCGGGTTACCATAGCCCCCATGGCGGAGCCAGCCTCGACGCTCGCGGCCGGCTCGGTGGGCACGGTCGAAACGCGGTATCTCGACCTGCCGCAGCCGGTGCGGCTCGACTGCGGGCGGGAGCTGTACCCGGTCCGCGTGGCGTATGAGACCTACGGCACTCTCTCACCCCGGCGCGACAACGTCATCTTGGTGTGCCATGCGCTCAGCGGCGACGCCCATGCGGCGGGCATCGCGAAGACGCCGCCCGAGGAGAGCACGCGCGACGGGTTCGGGGCCGAGGACCGCGACGGTACCTCCCGCAAGGGGCTGGGCTGGTGGGACGGGATGATCGGCCCCGGCAAGGCGTTCGACACGGACCGCTTCTTTGTTGTCTCAACGAACCTGCTCGGCGGCTGCCGTGGGACGACGGGACCGTCGTCGGCCGACCCGTCGACGGGCAAGCCGTACGGGCCGGACTTCCCCGTGATCACCGTCGCGGACATGGTGCGGACCGAGCGGGCGTTCCTGGACGCGCTCGGTATCGAGCGGCTGGCGGCGGTGGCCGGCGGCTCGCTCGGCGGGATGCAGGCGTTCGAGTGGGCGATCCTGTTTCCCGATCAGGTCGATGCCGTCGTGGCGATCGCCAGCACGCACGCCCTGCACCCGCAGGGCATGGCCTGGAACTCGATCGCGCGTGACGCGATCATGCGCGACCCGGCCTGGCAGGGCGGCCGCTACTACGGCACGGGCCGCAGGCCCGACGCCGGCATGGGGGTGGCGCGGATGGTCGGCCACATCACGTACCTGTCCGCGCTGGCGCTGGGCGACAAGTTCGGCCGGCGGCTGCAATTCGCCGACGACATCCGCTACACGATCACCGAACCGGAGTTCGAGGTCGAGAGCTACCTGCGCCACCAGGCCGACTCGTTCGTCAAGCGGTTCGACGCCAACACCTACCTCTACACGTCGCGCGCGCTGACCTATTTCGATCTCGCGCGCCAGTACGGCCACGGATCGCTCGCGCGGGCGCTCGCAGGCGTTTCGGCGCGAACGCTGCTGATCGCGTTCAGTTCCGACTGGCTGTACCCGCCATCTGCGTCGGATGAGGTCGCCGGCGCGCTCCGCGCCGCCGGCCAGCCGGCCGAGTTCCATGTGATCGAGGCGCCGTACGGCCACGACTGCTTCCTGCTCGAGGAAGCGCGGCAGACGCCGATCATCCGCCGGTTCCTGAGCAAACACGGCCTGGCCGAAGGCGGGTCCGGCGAATGACGTCGAGGAAGGGGTCTTCGTGACCGACACGCCCCACCGGGCCGACGAACCCCACGCGTTCGGGTTCGAGACACGGCAGCTGCACGCGGGGCAGCGGCCCGACCCGAACACGGGCGCACGGGCGGTTCCGATCTTCCAGACGACCAGCTACGTGTTCGAGGACCCGGAGTCGGCGGCGGCGTACTTCAACCTGCAGGAGTACGGGAACACGTACTCGCGCATCATGAATCCGACCGTCGCGGTGTTCGAGGAGCGGGTGGCGAACCTGGAGGGCGGCGCGGGCGCGGTGGCGTTCGCCAGCGGGATCTCCGCGCAGGCCGCCGCGCTCTTCACGCTGCTGCAGCCGGGCGACCACGTCGTCTCGTCCTCAGCGCTTTACGGCGGGACGGTGAACCAGCTCAAGCACCTGCTGCGCAAGATGAGCGTGGAGCTGACGTGGGTCGATCCCGACGATCCAGGCGCGTGGCGGAAGGCGGTCCGCGCCAGCACGAAGGCGTTCTTCGGCGAGACGATCGGCAACCCGGCCGGGAACGTGCTGGACATCGAGGCGGTGGCGGCCATCGCGCACGAGCACGAGCTGCCGCTGATCGTGGATAACACGTTCGCGACGCCGTACCTGTGCCGGCCGATCGAGTGGGGCGCCGACATAGTGATCCACTCGGCGACCAAGTTCATCGGCGGCCACGGCACGAGCATCGGCGGCGTCGTCGTCGAGGCCGGCACGTTCGACTGGTCCAACGGGCGGTTTCCCGTGGTCGCGGATCCGTCGCCGGCCTACCACGGCCTGCAGTTCCACGAGACGTTCGGGATGTACGGCTATCTGATGAAGCTCCGGGCCGAGACCCTGCGCGATCTCGGCGCGGCGCTGGCGCCGTTCAACGCCTTCCTGTTCCTGCAGGGGCTCGAGACGCTGTCACTGCGGATGGAACGCCACGTCGACAACGCGCTGGCGGTCGCGGCGTTCCTGGAGTCGCACGAGCTGGCGTCGAATGTGACCTACCCCGGCCTGCCCGGGAGCAGGTACCGGCCGCTCGTGGAGAAGTACCTGCCGCTCGGCGCCGGCGCGGTGTTCTCGTTCGACTGCGCCGGTGGCCGGGCCGGTGGGCTGGGCCTCATCAGCGGCGTGACGCTCTGGTCTCACCTGGCGAACGTCGGCGACGCGAAGAGCCTGATAATCCACCCCGCCAGCACGACGCACCGGCAGCTGGGCGACGACGAACTGCGGGCGGCCGGCGTCGGGCCGGGGACGGTGCGGCTGTCGGTCGGAACCGAGTCCGTCGGGGACCTGATCTGGGATCTGGAGCAGGGTTTCGCGCGGGTCGCCGCGACAGTGGCAGGAAGGCAGTGACGGCATGACCGACCTCGGGCGGTACCAGGACTCGCTGACGATCCAGCGCGTGCTCCACAACGCCAGGACGATCGCGGTCGTGGGCCTGTCGGCCAACGAGCTGCGGGCCAGCAACTTCGTTGGCTACTACCTCAGGCGGCACGGCTACCGCGTGATCCCGGTGAATCCCCGCGAGACGGAGATCCTCGGACAGACGTGCTACCCGAGCCTGCTGGACATACCCGTGCCGGTGGACGTCGTGAACGTCTTCCGCGCGCCGGATGCCCTGCCGGGGATCGCACGGGAGGCGGTGGCGATCAACGCCGGCGCCCTCTGGTGCCAGTTCGGCGTTATCAACACCGACGGCGCGCAGATCGCCGAGGACGGCGGCGTGACGGTGATCATGGACCGCTGCCTCAAGGTTGAGCACGCGCGCTATTCGGGCCGGATGCACTGGCTCGGCTTCAACACCCAGCGCATCACGTCCGTCCGCGCCGGGCTCCAGTAGCCACATCGGTGCGATCATGGACCGTGTGACGGCGTGGCAGGATTTTGAACAGGCAGAGCCGGAGTTCGCGCGGCGCGTGCGGGCGCTGTTCGACGCTCACCGGCACAAGACGGTGGCCACCTTGCGGGCCGACGGATCGCCGCGGATCTCCGGGATCGAGACGGTCTTCGAGGGCGGCGAGCTGATTTTTGGATCGATGCCGGACGCGCGCAAGGGCGCGGATCTCCGCCGGGACCCGCGGTTCGCCCTGCACAGCGCCACGATCGACCCGGTCGAGGGCTCCGAGGCACAGTGGCCGGGCGAGGCGAAGATCTCCGGCCGGGCGATCGCTGCCGGGCCGCTCACCGAAGGGCCGGACGGCGACCGCTTCCACGCCGACATCGCCGAGGTCGTGCACACCCACCTCGACGAACAGGCCACGAAGCTCGTCGTCGAGTGGTGGACGCCCACGCAAGGGCTCCGGAAGATCGAGCGCGAGTGACTCTCCACCACCACCCCGGTCCGTAACCTCAAGCCGGCCGGCCGTGGACGGCCCGAGGTCTCTCCAACGGCTTGTTTACTCCGTCGCTACGGCGTGGAACTCCACCCGGTAGAGCAGGGTGTCGCCGGTGATCGGGCCGGCGTGGGCGGCCCGATGGCGCAGAGACTCCATGTCCTTCTCGCCACTGCGGCGGAGATCGGCTGGCGTAATGGAGGAAAAGGGCATCAGCTCCACGGCGTCGACCTCGATGTATCCAGGGCCGACGGGGTAGCGGCCGCCAACCCTGACCTTGGGGCGCCGCCACAGCCGGAAGGAGACGGTGAGGTCGCCCGAGAGCACGTCGTCGCGCAGCTCCCGGCTGAACTCCATCAGCCATGCTAACCGGCCCGGCCACGCCGTCCGCGTTCGGCACCGCTCAGTCACCGCCCTCGTGCAGCTGATCCACCAGGTCCGGCATGCGCTGCGGCTGGGCCTGCTGCGCGAGGGCGACCAGCTGCCCACGGTCAAGGACGTGGTGGCCCGACTGGCGATCAACCCGAACACCGTGCTCAAGGCCTACCGGGAGCTGGAATACGAAGGCCTGGTGGCGGCCCGGCCGGGGGTCGGGACGTTCGTGACTGGAACCCTGGGTAACGGTTCGCTGGCCGCGCACCGGCCGCTGCGCCGCGACCTGCAGCGGTGGCTGGCCAAGGCGCGCCGGGCCGGGCTGGACGACGAGTCCATTGAGGCGTTGTTCGCCAGCACCTTTCGGTCCGCAGCAGAAGAGGACATAGCATGACCGCCGTCATCGAGACCACGGGGCTGGGCAAGCGGTACCGGCGGGTGTGGGCACTGGCCGACTGCACCCTTTCGATCCCGGCCGGGCACGTGGTCGGCCTGGTCGGCCCGAACGGGGCGGGCCAGACAACCCTGCTCAGCCTGGCCGCCGGGCTGATGGAGCCGGCAGGTTTGACAGATCCTTTCTGATTTAGGAAACTGTTTCCTAGATCAAGAAGGAGATCGCCATGGAAACGCCTACGTTTACGGCCGCCACCTTCTACCGCGACCCCAAGGCGGCGCTGGAGTGGCTCGCCGCTGCTTTCGGCTTCGAGGTCACGATGGCTATCGAGGACAACGAAGGCGACCCGCGCAACTCCCACTACGAGATGGCCATCGAGGGCCGGGGCCGGATCATGATCGGCGGCGAGTGGGCCGACTGGACGCGCAGCCCGGCATCAGTCGGCGGGGTCAACACCCAGAGCACCCACATCGACCTGGCAAGCGACCTCGACGCCCACTGTGAGCGGGCCCGGGCGGCGGGCGCCACTATCGTCGCCGAGCCCGAGGACCAGTTCTACGGCGACCGTACCTACCGGGCCGCCGACCCCGAGGGCCACGTGTGGACGTTCTCCCAGCACGTTCGCGATGTCACCCGCGTCGAGGCCGAGGAGGCCATCGGCTTGACGATCCAGGCTGCCAACTGGGCATGAGCGGCGCGGCCGCGACGGCGCCCATCCCCGACCCGCTCGACCGCACCTTGGCGGCGCTCGCCGACCCGGCCCGCCGCCGCGTCGTGGACCTGCTCCGGGAGCGGCCACGCCGGGCCGGGGAGCTGGCTGCCGCGCTGTCGATGAGCCCATCGGTCATGAGCAGGCACCTCAAGGTTCTGCGCGACAGCGATCTGGTCGAGGAGGCGAGCCCGGCGTTCGATGCCCGGGTCCGGATCTACTCGTTGCGCTCGGGGGCTACCGCCGGACTGCGGTCCTGGCTCGATGCTGTCGAGCAGGGCTGGGCCGAGCAGCTGACCGCCCTGAAGGCTCACGTGGAGCGGGGCGCATGACCTCCCGGGTCCTGGTCGCGCTGCGGATCGCGGCACCGCCCGACCGGGTCTTCGAGGCCTTCACCGCGGAGATAGGCCAGTGGTGGCGGCCCAACGGCCTGTTCCCATCGAGCCGTCGCCCCGCCGGCCGCATGGCCATTGAGCCGGGTGTCGGCGGGCGCATCACCGAGACCCACGACGACGGCGAGGTCGTCGAGATCGGGCGAATCCGGGTGTGGGAGCCGCCGGACCGGCTCGTGTTCACGTGGCGGCCCACCTCGTTCGGGCCCGACCAGGAGACAGAGGTGCACGTCGGCTTCGAACCCGTCGCCGAAGGCAGCAGAGTGGTGGTCGAGCACCTCGGCTGGGACGCTATACCGCCCGAGCACGCCGCCCGCCACGGCTTCCCGCTCTTTGTGTTCCAGCAGCGCCTGGCCGATTGGTGGCGCGACCTGCTAGCTTCCCTCGCCGACCGCAGCACCGACCCCGCCGGAAGCTGACGAGCGACCCAGTCTGACCGGCGAGGCGGGTGCATCGCTGGCTGAGCCCATGAACCGGATGGGCCACTCCTCCACCGGCATCGTCACGTTGGCGTGCGGGTACCTCGTCATGATCCGCACGAGAGGTATCCCACCTGTATCCGGAGATCGGGCATGACCGGCGATCAGCCTGAGGACCTGGAAAGCCGGGCTCTCCTACTTTGCCGGCGCGGCCGGTGGGCATGCGCCTCTATGGTGGACTGATGGCGTCGGTCAAGCAGTTTCAAGTCACCTTCGACTGCGCAGAACCTGAGCGCGTCGCTCGTTTCTGGTGCGAGGTGCTGGGGTACGTCGTACCGCCGCCACCGGAGGGGTTCGCCACCTGGGACGACTTCGATCGCGCGCTGCCGCCTGAGCATCAGGGTTCAGCATTCGCATGCATTGATCCCTCAGGTGTGGGCCCGCGACTGTTCTTCCAGCGCGTTCCCGAAGGCAAGGTCGTCAAAAATCGGCTGCATCTTGACGTGCGGGTCGGCACCGGGCTCGTGGGTGACGAGCGCGTGGCCGCGCTTGAGGCCGAATGCGCACGACTGGTCCCGCTCGGCGCGGTACGCGTGCGGCTACTGCTTGCCGATGACGAGAACGAGTCGTGCCTCGTGATGCAGGACATCGAGGGCAACGAGTTCTGTCTCGACTGAGTGCCCATCGCACGGCGCCGACCCAGATCGCACGTACATCGCACGAAGCCGAAATGAGAACCGCCCCTGATCCTCCCTCCCGCCTCAACGTAGGAGCGCACTAGGGTCTTGCGGCCAGACCCCAGTGGTGGTGCACAGTCTCAGACTGAACCACAGGCGAGGGAAGCGAAGGAGTGGCGAATGGCCAAGCATGCGGTGGTGATCGCCGGCGGGGGCCCGACAGGAATGATGCTGGCGGCTGAGCTGGCCCTGGCCCAGGTCGATGTCGTCATCGTTGAACGACGCGCCACTGCGGATCCCGACCGCGCACGCGCCGGCGGTCTGCACGCGCGCACCATCGAAGTGCTCGATCAGCGCGGCGTCGCCGATCGGTTTCTCGAGGCGGGGAAGGCGATGCAGATCCAGGGATTCGGCCGAATCCGCTTGGACATCAGTGATTTCCCATCCCGCCACAACTACGGGCTCGCCCTCCCGCAGATTCAGACCGAGCGCCTGCTGGCTGCCTGGGTCCAAGAGCTCAAGGTGCCGACTATGCGCGAACGTGAGGTGACAGGGTTCACCCAGGACGGCACCGGCGTCGACGTCGCGCTGTCCGACGGCACGTCGATCCGGGCGGACTATCTGGTCGGGTGCGACGGGGGCCGCAGTGTGATCCGGAAGGCGGCCGATATCGAGTTCGCCGGGTGGGATCCATCGACGAGCTGGCTCATGGCCGAGGTCGAGATGGCCGGGAAGCCGGAGTTCGGCCTGCGTCCGGGCGGTGGGATCGGCCCGGCCGAGGGCGGAGACCGGATTCGGATCGTCCTGACCGAACGCCAGGTCGAGCACACCAGCGAGCCCACCCTGCAGGACGTCAGCGAGGCACTCATCGCCGCCGACGGGACGGACTACGGCGTGCACAGCCTGAGCTGGACTTCCCGTTTTACGGACAACACCCGGCAGGCGGCCTCGTATCGCCAGGGGCGCATCCTTCTGGCGGGCGATGCTGCACACGTGCATGCCCCGCTCGGTGGTCAAGGTCTCAACACCGGTGTCCAGGATGCCGTGAACCTGGGGTGGAAGCTGGCCCAGGTGGTCAAGAAGACATCACCCCAGAGCCTGCTAGACACCTACCACGACGAACGTCATCCGGTCGGCGCCCGGGTGTTGCAGAACACCATGGCCCAAGTCGCACTGACCAGCCCCGGCGACCGTCACCAGGCCCTGCGCAACACCATGACCGAGCTACTCAGCATGGACGAGCCGCGTCAGAGTATCGCCGCCATGATGTCGGGTCTCGACATCCACTACGACCTCGGACCGGGACATCCCCTGCTCGGACGACGCATGCCCGATCTGGACATCGCGACCGCCGATGGCCCGCTCCGCGTCTATGAGCTCCTGCACGGCGCCAAGCCGGTGCTGCTCAACCTCGATCAGCCACGCGTCCTCGACATCACACCTTGGACCGACCAGGTCCAGGTGATCGATGCTGAATATGGCGGCCCGTGGGAGCTTCCGGTCCTGGGCTCAGTCACCGCCCCGGCCGCCGTGGTGATCCGCCCTGACGGGTACGTCGCCTGGGTGGGAGATGGCACCGACACCGCATTGAGCGACGCCCTGACCACCTGGTTCGGAAGTGGAAACTGATGGCTACCGCGTACGCCTCGTTACCGCGCTCTGGTGCTGCTGGCCGCGTTCGCCGGTTTGCGCTGGGGCGACGTGACCGCTTTGTGTTGGGCTTCGCTGGCCTACGGCAGGTGGCCGGGCAGAATAATTTATTCTCGGGCTGGGGATACGGAAGGGCGAGTGTGAGGACGGCAGCCGGATGACGTGGTCGGCGGCGGAAGACATCGCTTCCTGGGCTTGCGGCCGGCTGACCTGGTCCTGCTCGCAGATGATGTAGGTCGTGGGGTGCTGGGGCAGTGGGGCGGTACTGGGAGTGGCCGCGTCGGGCCCACCGCGGCCGGGGCTCCGTCCAGCTGTGGACCCACGTGGTTTGGATGACGCGCGTGTTACCTGCTGTAGTTGGGGCGGATGTACCGTCGAGGAACGGTGAAGATAATGGTCCGCCGTGGCGCCGAGCGCTCGGCGAGGTCTGCGGTCCCGCTCGTTGCGGTGGGGTGCGGGCTTGTCCTCGCCCTCGGCGGCTGCAGCGGACCCTCGGGGACAGCCGCGGCTGCGGCCGCGCGGCCGTCCCCAGGCTCGGCCTACACGTTGATGCAGATGAACCTGTGCCTGTCCGGCCTGGGCGGCTGCTACGCGAAGGTGGAATACCCCGCGGTGGTGCGGGAGGCAATCACCCGGGTCCGTGAAGCGCGCCCGGACGCGGTCACGTTCAACGAGGCGTGCAGCGGTGACGTCGCGCTGATCGCCCAACGGACCGGCTACCACCTGCGCTTCTCGAAGGTGATCTACAACGGCAAG
>DATBOX010000114.1:0-16174 GCA_036561685.1 Candidatus Limnocylindrales bacterium
GCGTCGAGCTCGAGCTCACGATGTTGCGCCAGGGCCATGATGGGAATGGCTCCGATCAGCTGGAACGCGAAGTACACGTAGACGAACTCCGGGATGTTGGGCAGCTGCATGACGGCCCGGTCGAGCGGCCGGACCCCCAGCTCGAGCAGGTTGAGCGCCAGCCGCCGCACGCGTTCGCGCAGCTCGGTGTACGTGATCGACTCTGGACCGGCCACGATCGCGATCCGGTCGCGATAGGTTTGGAAGAGCTCGTCGTAGACGCTGCCGAGCGACCGATCCCCCCAGTAGCCGAGCGACCGGTATCGGGCCGCGAAGTCGGGTGGGAAAGGTGTGACCCCGGTTAGCCTGCTCATCGCCAAACTGAATACACTGCTGCGAGTCGGCCGGCTGGAGGTGGAGGTGATTGATGAACGCCGGCAGGGCGCCGCTCGGCGAGATCGGGGTCACCCTTCATACGGGCGACATGTCCTTCGACCAGCTGCTCGACTACGCGCGCGAGGCGGAGCGGCTCGGCTACGAGGGTTTCTGGCTCACCGAGGAGTCCGGGAAGGAGGCTTTCGCCGTGCTCGCGCTGCTGGCGGGGTCGACGACACGCATCACCCTGGGCAGCGGCATCGTCAACTTCTACTCGCGGACTCCGACCCTGCTCGCCATGGGTGCCGGCACAATCCAGCGCCTCTCCGGCGGCCGATTCGTCCTCGGCATCGGTACGGGCGGCATCGGCTTCATGGAAAGAGGCCATGGCATCACGATCGAGAGGCCGCTGGCCCGAGCCCGCGAGACGGTGGAAATCGTTCGCGGCCTGCTCTCGCAGAAGCGCTTCAGCTATGAGGGCGAGTGGTTCAAGGTGCGCGACTTCCACCTGCGCGAGGGACCGCTGGAGAAGGTCCCGCCCATCCTGTTGTCGGCACTGGGACCCAGGATGGTGCGCCTCGCCGCAGAGGTCGCGGACGGCTTCATCGCCAACTGGCTGACGCCCGAATCTCTGGCCATGTATCGGGTGCAGATTCACGATGGGGCCGTCGCCGCCGGCCGCGATCCCAGGGAGGTGCGGGTCCTCACGCTCGCCATGACAGGCCTCGATGACGATGCCGGCGTCGAGGCGATGCGGCACGGCCTGGCCTTTTATTTCGCCTCGCCTCACTACCACCCGGCGGCCGATGCGGCCGGCTTCGGCGGTGAGGCGAAGGACATCCAGGCGATCTGGCAGCAGGGTGATTTCAAGCGGGCAGCGTCCCTCGTGAGCGATGCGATGGTCGCCAAGTTCGCGATCATGGGCGATCGCGATGCCCGCCGCGCGAAGCTGGATTGGATGGCACGTGAGAACGTTTACCCGATCATCTATCCCGTGCCGGCCCGGCACCGCATGGTGGAGGACCACTTCGAAGCGATCAAGCTCATTGCGGCTGCCGCGGCGGGATGACGGGCACCAGGAGGTGCGAATCGTAGCGGCCGCCGGCGTGGATGACGTGCGTGCCGGAGTTTCGGGTCACCGAGTGGCCCATCGCGACGACGCCAGGCGGGTAGCTCTGAACGTCGCTGCCCTGCACCACCACAAGCAGCTGCTCTCCGGGCGCGAATCGGGTTCCGGACGGCCAGATCTCGATCTCCACGGGGACGATCTCACCGGGCTCGAGCCTCTGCTCCCGCCGGTGCGTGTGCCACGGCCGCTCGGGCGTGGAGCGCCGCGGGTCCAGCTCGCGGTGTGACACCCGCAACCAGCCCAGCGCCACCGGGCCGTCCTCGAGGGCGTTGAGGTAAGAGAAGGGCACGACCTCGCCATCTGTGCCCAGCTTCCGGACGCCCACGAACAGGTCCATGTCGTCGGACCCCTGCGCCTCGACCCACAAGCGCAGCTTCATCGGACCGATGAGCTCCGTAGTGGAGTCGAAGCGGTGGACGAACTCCGCCCTGCCGGCGCCGGTCGCCTCGTAGCTCATCAGCGCCTCGCGTTCGACGGGCGACGAGCCGAGGGTGCCCTTCGCGGCGTCCAGGTACAGCTTCTGGTAGCGGGTCCGGGCCAGCGGCCACTCATCCTCGACGCGGAACTCTCCGGCATAGAACCGGTCGCGCACCTCCAGGCGGACCTTCGGCCAGCCGTCGACCTCGTTGTCGGCACTCTTCAAGAAGCGGTCGAAGAAGAGTCTCAGGCGATCGACGTTGTCCGGCTGGTAGTAGTACTGCCACTTCTTGCGGCCATGGATCTCGAGCCACTTGTGCTCCGAGCGAATCTGCCTGAAGCCTTCCAACGTGCCCCGCGTGTGGAGCCCCTGGTCCGACCAGCTGGCGACCACGAACGCGGGCACCTCGATGCGCGATAGGTCTGGGGTCTTGCTCTCCCAGTACGAGTCCCACAGCGGATGGTCGGCGTACATCGCCACCGTGTCCTCCACTCGGTGATCGGAGTAGGGGACCCTTCTCGAACGCCACATGGGCCCGAACCGGTCCTCGGGGATGCCGCCGTGATAGGCCATCTCGCGATAGCGGTCGCTGACGCCCTCCCACGGGTTGATGGCGGCGAGGTGGGGAGGACGCTCGGCCGCCGCGCGCCACTGGACGATGGCCAGGTAGGACACGCCTGACATCCCGACCTTGCCGTTGCTCCAGGGCTCGCCGCCGGCCCATTCGATGAAGTCGTAGACGTCCTTCGCCTCCTGGGCGCTGTAGAAGGTGGCATCCCCTTGCGAGTGCCACATCCCGCGAGGGTCGACGTTGACCACCGAATAGCCGTGGCGCGTCCAGTAGAGAGGGTCGGGGGCTTCGAAGCCGGCGTACTTCGAGACCCAGGCCGGGTCGACCCCGTGCTTCGGAAAGATGTCGTACTTGACCGGGGCGTGCTTCCCGTAGGGCCCCCAGGCGACGATCACCGGTACCTTTTCCCCTGTCTCGGGCCGGAAGACGTCGACGTAGATCTCGACTCCGTCCCGCATCCGGACCGGTGCGTCGTACTCGATGAGCATCCCGTCCGCGCGAACCAAACGGTGTTCGAGCGGAGGGCAACCGCCTTCGGCGGGCGCCAGCCCGGGCAGGTACTTCGTTTCGAAAGCTTCGCCGGCCATAGGCAGCTCCTGGTCCTCCGGGAGGGGTCTGGTTCCGCTCCCCTTGCGCTCGCGACCCGCGGCACTTATGGTACTCATCACGGCGGTAGGGAGTAAGCTGGCCCGCACCGTTGACCGCGGCCGGCGGCCCGTGTCGCACCCGTTACGAGGAGGTTTTGGATGGGCGTCCTGAGAAGTCGGCACGTGCCAGCCCTGGCGCTGGGCCTGGCGTTCATTCTGGCTGCTTGCGGCACGTCTTCCGGAGGCACCGTGCCCACCCAGACCGGCCCGATCAGCCTCGGCGTCATCGCACCCTTCACCGGGCCGGCCGCCGAATTTGGCAAGCTGCTCTCGGCGCCGTGCTACGCCGCCACCGACCTGATCAACGCGGCCGGCGGCGTGATGGGCCACCAGGTCAACTGCGCATCGGTCGACGACACCGGGGACCCTGCCGACGCGGTCCCGAACGTGACCAAGGCGATCGCGACGACCACCAACTTCGACATGGCGGTCGGCCTAGAGAGCAACACCGCCGAAACCACCGTCCCGATCGTGAACAGCAGCAAGATCCCGTTCTTCACCACGAACGGCAACACGTCCTTCACCAAGAACAGCTACGCGTACTACTACCGCTTGACCGCCAGCGATGACGCCAACGGCGCGGCTTTCGCGGTGTGGGCGTCGCAGAAGGGATTCAAGAAGGTCGCCGTCATCCTGCAGAACGGCATCGGGTCCGAGGGCAACCTGCCCGGTATCAATGCCGCGGTCCCCAAGCTGAATGGCAGCATCGCGATCAACCTGACCATCCCGGCGGACGCCTCCTCCTACTCGAGCGAGGTCGCGCGGGTAATCGCGGCCCAGCCCGACGTCCTCATCTGGTCGGCGGACCCCCAGACCACGGCCACGTTCATGGCCAACTACAAGCAGCTCAACAACGGCCAGCTTCCGCCGATGGTGACGGCCACGGACTCGCTGACGCCGGACTTTTTCGGCCCGGTTTCGAAGGTCGTCGGCGTTGACTACGTGACGCACGACATCTACCTGGTCGGCTCCTTCCTCGACCAGAGCACGCCTGCGTTCAACACCTATAAGGCCGCGCTGCTGGCGGACTCCAAGACTCATGACATCGCGCCGGTGCTGGCCGCGGTCGGGCCGCCGGCAGGGGCCTATGACGGCATCAACGCCATGGCGCTGGCCATGATCGAGGCCGGCACCACCGTCGGCTCGTACTACAACAAGTACATCATCGACGTGTTCAAGCCGAAGGCGGGAGCGGTCGTGGTCAACAACTTCGCCGACGGTGCGGCTGCGCTCAAGGCCGGCCACACCATCCAGTACGTCGGCGTGCTCGGGACGCCGAGCTTCGATGCGAACCACAACTCGGCCGGCGAGTTCGTCGCCAACGTTTTCGCGGCCGACGGCAGCGCCTCTCAGGTCGGCACGATCCCGGGCAGCCAGGTGCTTAAGCTCCTTTCCTGATGACGGCCAGGTGGCCGTCGCCCAGAACTGAATGAGCCTGCTGATCGAGGCCATAGGCTTCGGGATCGCATCGGGCGCAGTCATCGCGCTCGGTGCGGTCGGCTTTTCGGTGCAGTTCGGGATGAGCAACATCCTGAACATCACCTACGGCGCCTTCATGACGCTCGCGGCCTATCTCGGCCTCTTCATGATCGACCGCAACACCAACCCGTGGGTCGCCCTCGCGGTGACCGGTGTGGTGATCGGCCTCGCCTCGGTGGTCTACCACCGCCTCCTGCTGGCGCCGCTGGTGCGCCGCGGCACGAGGGCGTTCTCGATCGTCATCGTCACCGTCTCGGCGGGCATCGTCCTGCAGTACGTGATCGTCGCCATCGTCGGCCCCGACACCCAGACGTACGGAGAGCAGAGCGGCAACACGGTCCACTTCCTCGGCATGATCCTGACGGCGGGCCAGGTCACGATCATCGCGCTGGCTGTCGCGCTGATGTTGGCGCTGCACCTCATCCTCACGCGGACCACCCTGGGCAAGGCCATGCGGGCCACCGCCTCCAACCGCATCCTGGCCCAGAGCTGCGGCATCGACACCGGCCGCGTCAGCGACGCCGCATGGTTTCTCTCCGGCGCCCTCTGCGGAGCGGCAGGCGTCGCACTCGCGATCACCACTGTGAGCTTCGACTTCACGCTCGGTGCCGTCTTCCTCATCCCGATGATCGCCGCCGCTGTCTTCGGCGGCATCGGGCAGCCCTACGGCGCCATGCTGGGCGGCCTGGCGGTGGGCGTGGCGGGTGAGGTCGTGGCCGCTTACAGCAATCCCGAGTACAGAGAGGTCGTCGCGTTCCTGATCCTGATCGTCATCCTGCTGGTGCGCCCGCGCGGCCTGTTCGGAGCCGCCTGGGCGGCGCGGAGGCTGATGGCATGACGACAGGTCAGGAGTTCTACCTGGTGGTGCTTCTCGTCTACCTCGGCACCAACCTCCTGGCCGCCTGGGGCCTCAACCTCGAGTTCGGGGTCGCCGGCATCGCGAACCTCGCCTACATCGTGACCATCGCGGCCGGCGCCTACACGTACGCCGTGTGCACTCTGGGCCCGTCTTCAAACCACAGTGGCTTCCAGCAGTACATCGGCGGCTACACGCTACCGTTCCCCGTGGCGGTGGGCGCCGGCGCGCTGGGGGGCGTGGTTGCCGGCGTGCTCATCGGGATCACCGGGTTGAAGCGCCTGCGTCCGGACTACCAGGCCGTCGTCATGCTCGTCATCTCTCTCATGGCCGTGACGGTCGTGAGCGCCGACCAGGGCCTCCTCAACGGCAACTCCGGCCTTGCCCTCATCCCGGGACCGTTCTCGGACCAGGACCCGGAGGTGTTTCGATGGGCGTACGTGGGCATCGTCGCGCTGGCGTGCGTCGCCGGCTTCTTCGTGCTCCGGCGCTTCACCACCGGGCCCATCGGCCGCACCCTGCGGGCCATGCGCGACGACGAGTACGCCGCCGCGGCCGTGGGGAAGGACATCGTCCTCCTGCGGCTGATGGTGCAGGCGGTCGGCGGCGCCTTCGGAGGCCTGAGTGGTGCGCTGCTCGTCGCCTTCATAGGGGGCTGGAACCCAGGGGCCTGGGCCTACGTCGAGACGCTGGCGCTGCTCACGGCGGTGATCGTCGGCGGCGTCGGCAACGACCGCGGGGTCACGGTGGGCACGTTCGTGATCGCGACTCTTCTCCTGCAGGGCCTGCAGTTCCTGCCTGAGATCACCGCCCGAGAGGGGCTCAAGCAGGACCTGGGCTGGATCCTCCTCGGCACCCTGACCATCGCCTTCATCTGGCTGCGGCCACAAGGGATCTTTCCCGAGCGGCGGCCGAAGTACGGCGGTCAGTCGCCGTGAGCGCTCAGGCTCAGCCGATCCTGGAGGTGCAGAACCTCGCCAAGCACTTCGGAGGCGTGCACGCGGTGGACGGCGTGTCGTTCACCGTCGGCAGGGGCTCGATCACCGGGCTGATCGGGCCGAACGGGGCCGGCAAGTCGACCGCCCTCAATGTCATCGGCGGCTACCTCCCGCCGAGCAGCGGGACGGTCAGGTTCGACGGAGTGGACGTCACCGGGAAGCCGATGCACGCGCTCGCGCGCGCCGGCCTGGTGCGGACGTTCCAGCTCGCTCGCGTGTTCGGCAACCTGACCGCGCTGGAGAACCTGCTCGTCGCGGCGCCGCGGCAGCGCGGAGAGACAGCCCGCGGCGTGCTCGGCGGAAGGGCCTACTGGGGCAGCCAGGAGAAAGAGTTCGTTGCCGAGGCGAAGCAGCTCATGAAAGGCTTCGGCATGGAGGGGAAGGAGGACGAGTACGGGCGCAACCTCAGCGGCGGCCAGAAGCGTGCCGTCGAGACCATGCGGGCTCTGATGATGAAGCCGAAGCTGCTTTTGCTCGACGAGCCCATGGCCGGCTTGAGCCCGAGCCTCTCGCACCAGCTGGAAGAGATGTTTCTCAAGCTGCGTGACGAAGGCCTGTCGCTGCTGCTGGTCGAGCACGAGCTCGACACGATTGAGCGCGTGTGCAGCAAGGTGGTGGTGATGGCCCAGGGCAAGGTCATCTCCGAGGGCGAGATGGCGGAGCTGCGCACGCGCAAGAACGTGCAGGACGCGTATGTCATCGGCTGAGGCGGCCGCCCCGGCCCCCGCTCCGGTCGCGGCGCTGGCGCTCAAGAGCATCACGGCCGGCTACGGGGACGCCGTGGTGGTGCGGGAAGTCGACATGACGGTCGCTGATGGCCAGGTCGTGGCGCTGGTGGGACCCAACGGGGCGGGCAAGAGCACCCTGCTCAAGGCCATCCTGGGCATCGCGCGGCTGATGAGCGGCCGGGTCGAGCTGCACGGCAAGGACGTGACGGGCCTGCCCCTCCAGAACCTGGCGCGGATGGGGATCGGGTATGTGCCGCAGACCGATGACGTGTTCGAGGCGCTGCGGGTGCGCGAGAACCTCGACATGGGCGGCTACCTCCTGGGCAGGCAGGAACGGGCCGTGCGCGCCGAGAAGACCCTGGAGGTGTTTCCCCAACTGCGGGACAAATTGAACCGCTACGTGGAGACGCTCAGCGGCGGCGAGCGCAAGATGACGGCCATCGCCAGGGTGCTGATGCTGAACCCGTCCATCCTGGTCCTCGACGAGCCCACCGCCGGGCTTGCTCCGGAGCTGTCGAGAAACGTGCTGGAGAACCAGGTGCGTGCCCTGGGCGACCTGGGCAAGGCGGTGCTGCTGGTCGAGCAGAAGGCCGTCGCCGCGCTGGAGGTGTCCGACTGGGCGTACATGATGGTGAGGGGGCGGGTCGTCATGTCGGCGGAGGCAGCCGAGGTGCTGCGCAAGCCGGAGATGCGCGAGATGTTCCTGGGAGCGAAGGCGCCACAGCCCCCGGGCGAGGAAGCCTAGCGACAGGCTGGGACCTATCCGGCTCCTGTCGTGCTCAACGTGGGCTCGCGGTGGCGGAGGGCAGCTTCAGCACGTGCTGGGCATTCTGATACAGGATCTTGGCCCGGTCTGTCTCCGCCATCGGCATCGTCTTGATCGTGCGCAGCTCGTCCAGCGGCCACCGCTCTCCGTCGTCCGGCCCGAAGGGGAAGTCCGTGCCGAACAGGATGTGGTCGGCACCGAAGAAGTCGACGGCCATTTTCACGGCGGCAGGTGAACCGCTGCTGATGCAGTCGTTGTAGAAACGGCGGAAATGATCGAGCGGCGAGCCGCTGAGCCGCGGGCCGCTCTCCTCACCGATGCCGAGATGCGCGTATTCCGCTGCGCTGGTCTCGGCGAAGGCGGCCAGGCGGGCGCTGAAGTACGGGATCATGCCACCCATGTGGTGCGTGACGAACTTGATGTTCGGGTAGCGTTCGAACACCCCGCCGTAGACGAGCCTCGCCATCGCGAGTGACGTGTCGAACGGCCAGCCGAGCACGCGATCGAGTACGTCCTTCCTTATCCATGGATGCGTGGGTGCGTGCTGAGGGTGTATCCAGATCGGAAAGTCAAGCTGGCTGGCTCGCTCGTACAGCGGCCACATCGATATGTCGTCCAGGGGTTTGCCCTCGATGTTCGAGAAGATCAGGACGCCCTTGAGGCCCAGCTCACCGTGGATGCGCTCCAGCTCCTCCATCGTCACGTCGTCCACGACCGGCAGCACACCCACGCCGACGAAGCGATCCGGCCGCCGCGACGCGAACTCTGCGATCGATTCGTTGGCCACGCGCGTCAGCCGGTGGACATCCTCCCGCTGCATGCCCAGCCATACGGGTGGTCTGGCCAGGATGAGCACATGCACGTCGAAGCCGTGCTCGTCCATGTATGCGATGCGATGTTCATGCTCGAAGTTGTATGGGCTCTGGGCGCGTAGGGCGGCGAGCTCGGCGCTCGGCCTCACCTCCGCGAGGGCATCGATGAGACGCATCGGGAAGACGTGAGAGTAGGCGTCGATGACCATGCGCGTCTGATAATACTTGCGAAGGTAGTGAGCAACGGCGGGCGCTCACTGGGCGCGTATCCCGGAGACGGTTGGATCGGACGCTCGATGCGGCGTCGCGAGGATCCGCCCCTCATCGAGGGACGCGGGCGTTACGCGGCGGACAATCAACCGGCGGGCACGGTCCACATCGCGGTCCGCCGAGCCGGCCTGCCGCGCGCACGTGGCCTCAGGGTCGACGTTGCGCCGGCGCTGCGGATGCCCGGGGTGATGGGTGCGTGGACGTTTGGGCAGCTCGGACTCGCCGACGATTACATGCCGGATCCCAACCCGCAGCAGCCCCTCGCCGTCCGCCGGCCGATCCTGGCGCAGGACGAGGTGCGCTTCGAAGGGGACGCCGTCGCCGTGGTCGCGGCTGAGACCGAATACCAGGCGCAGGACGCGGCGGAGGCGATCGAGGTCGAACTGAAGCCGGTCACGGAGGCTGCGTTATCGCTGCCGGGGCAGAGCCTTCGAAAAGGTGATCCAGGCGACATCGATCGCGCTGCGGTCAAGGTTCGCCAGCACCTGGAGATGGCCCGCATCTGCGGCGCCGCCATCGAGCCGCGCGCGGCCTTTGCCGAATGGAACGATGCAGAGCAGACGCTCTACATCCGCGCCAGCGTCGGCGGTGTGCACGTGTTGAGAGACACGCTCGCGCGGTGCCTCGGGCTCGAGCGCACGCACGTGGTCGCCCTGGCCGAGGACGTGGGGGGAAGCTTCGGTGCCAAGAACCACCCCTATCCGGAGTACGTCATGACAGCGGCGATCAGCCGGATCCTGATGCGGCCGGTCCGTTGGGTCGCCACGCGCTCCGAGGACGGGCACACCACCGGCCAGGCCCATGCGGCCGAGCTCGACTTCGAGATCGCCTCCGACGGAGACGGTCATCTGGCGGGTCTGCGTGGGCGGCTCGCATGGACGGTCGGAGCATATCTCGGGCGCGGCGCCTTCCAGGTGGAGAGCATGGCTGTCCACGCCATGTCGGCCTACCGCATGCCGGCATTCGACGTGGAGGTGGCTCCGCGCACCTCGGACACACCGCCCGCAGCCTTCATCCGAGGCGGCGGGCGGCCGGTGGGGAACTTCGTGATCGAGCGCTTGATGGACCGGCTGGCGCGTCGCCTGGCAATCGATCCGATCGAGCTTCGCCGGCGCAATCTCATCGGGCCGGCGGAGATGCCCTATGAGACCGGACTACACGGTGTCGTCTACGACGGCGGCGACTACCCGCGACTCCTCGAGCTCGCGGTCGGGCGCGCGGGCGCTGATTCAATTCGAGAGCGCCAGCGAGCCGGCGAGCCGATCGGCATCGGCGTGGCCATGTGCGTGGAATCCACCGGCATCGGCATGCCGGAGCCCTCCCGGGTCGCGGTGCGCCCGGACGGTACGGTGATCGCGTACGTCGGCAGCACGCCCCAGGGCCAGGGGCATCACACATTCGTCGCGCAGGTCGTCGCCGACCGCCTGGGTTGGCCGATCGAGAAGGTCCAGGTGCGCGCGGGCGACAGCCGCGACGTCGCCTTCTCGTTCGTCACGGCGGGCAGCCGGAGCGCCCTCGAGGTCGGCAACTCGATCGCGCTGTCGGCAGCCTCGGCCCGCAGGCTGCTGCTGGAGCGAGCGTCGGAAAGGCTCGAAGCATCGACCGAAGACCTGGTGGTCGGGGTCGAGGGCGTGAGCGTGCGCGGAGTTCCGGATCGCAGCGTCGCGCTTGGAGACCTCGTGGGCGATGGCCTCGAGGCTGCTGAGGTCTGGGATTCCAAAGGCAAGAACGCATGGGCATCCAGCTGCCACGTCGCCGTCATCCGCGTCGATGCCGAGACCGGCGGCGTCGACATCGAGCGCTACGTCATCGCGCATGACTCAGGCCACGCTATCAATCCGCTCATGCTGGACGGCCAGCTCCACGGCGGTTATGCACACGGTCTGGGCTACGCGCTGTTCGAGGAGGCGGCGTACTCGGCCGATGGCAACTTCCAGTCACCGTCCTTCCTCGACTACACGATTGTCAGCGCGCCCGAGATCGGCACCGGGCCGGAGCTGATCCACTCGGAGACCGAGACCCAGCACAACCCCGAAGGTTTTCGGGGGGCAGGGGAATCGGGGACGATCGCGGTACCCGCGGCCATCGCGAACGCCATCGAGGACGCCCTCTACGCGATGGGATACGAGGTCTGCGTCGACGCGGTACCGGTTACACCGTTGAAGCTGTGGAACCTGATCCGCGGCGCCTCACGGCGAGAGCCCGCAGCAGGGCGCTCGTCCTCGTAAGTTGGAGGACGCAGGTCAACGAAAGCGCTCGGTGAGCGCTTTCTTGGAGACCTTGCCAAACGTCGACAGCGGGAAGTCGTCGACCAGCTCGAGGCGCTCCGGCAGCTTGTACTTGGCGATCCCCATGCCGAGCAGGAAGGCGATGAGCTCTTCGAGGGTCACCGTTTTGCCATCACGTGTGATCACGCACGCGCACATGCGCTCCCCGAGCACCGGGTCGGGAACGGGTACGCAGGCCACGTTTCGCACCGCGGGATGCATGAGGATGAGGTTCTCCACCTCTTCGGCGCTGATCTTCTCGCCGCCACGGTTGACCAGGTCCTTGATCCGACCCTCGACCAGATAAGCGCCGGACGGGTGGCGTCGCATCAGGTCGCCGGAGCGGTAGAAGCCGTCCGGAGTGAACTGGCGAGCGTTGTATTCGGCGGCGCGGTAGTAGCCGCGCAGCGTGTAAGGCCCGCGGACGGTGAGCTCGCCCACCTCACCGTCGGGGACGTCGCGACCCTCCTCGTCCGTCAACCGAACCTCGTCGTCGGGGCTGACCGGCGTTCCCACCGTATCCATCCGGACCTCTTCGGGAGCGTCGCGCCGCACGAAGAACAGCGTGCCTTCGCTCATCCCGAAGTTCTCCTGGACGAAGCCGTTTGGAAACACCTCGGCCATCCGGCGCCGGACCTCGGGCTGCAGGCGCTGGCCTCCTGACTGCAGCAGCAGCACCGACCCGAGGTCGTGGCGGCTGACGGCGGCGTCGGCGAGCCAGCGAATGTAGAGGGCGGGCACCGCGGCCACGTGCGTCACCCGGTGGCGCTCGACCAGTGGGAAGACGTCGGCCGCTCGCGTGCTCGGGCCGATCACGATGCTTGCCCCGTGCATCAGGAAGCCCTGGACGCCGGGACAGGCCAGCGGCATGTTGTGGGCCAGCGGCAGGACGCAGAGCTGGCAGCTGTCCGGCGTGATGTCCTGCACGGCCGCCGCCGCGCGTGAGTTGTAGAGGTAGTCGTTGTGCGTGCGTGGGATGAGCTTGGGGATTCCGGTCGTGCCACCGGAGAGGAGCAGCGCGCACGGGTCGTCAGGGTCGACTTTGACGAGGGGCGGATCACCGGCGGATGGGTCGGGCCTGAGATCCTCGAGCAGAAGCACGTGGCGCAAGCAGCCGTTCTGCGCCTGAACGGTGGCGGCCAGATCGGGGTCGGTCCCGAAGTAGGCGACCGCCTCCGCCAGGCGCACGAAGTGGTCGATCTCCAGCCGGCGGTGAGGTGCCAGCGCGAGGATGGGGATCACGCCCAGCTTCTGGAGGGCGAAGTACAGGTACAGAAACTCTGGCGAGTTGGGCAGGTGGACCACGACGCGGTCGAGGCGCCGTAGCCCGCGGTCGTGCAGCACCGCCGCCAGGGCGGCGGCTCGCCGGCCCACGTCTGCGTAGGTGATCCTCTCGTCGCCCCAGAGCAGGGCGATCCGGTCGCTGTGGACATCGAACAGTTCGCTGAACACCTCGTCGACCGTGCGGTCTTGCCAGTAGCCGCGAGCCCGGTAGCGCGCGGCGAACTCCGGAGGAAACGGCACCACGCCATCGATGCGCATCTGGCGGGTCAGGTTGTGGCGGAATAGCCGCCGTCGATAACCACGACCTCGCCGTTGACGAACGGATTGCTGGTGATCAGGTTGACGATCGTGATGGCGACCTCGTCGGCGGTCACGCAGCGCTTGAGGGGGGTCATCTGTGCCCGCCGCTCCATGAGGCGCTGGTAGTTGTCACCCAGCGCATGCTCCATCCACTCGCCGACGATCCAGCCCGGCGCGACCGCGTTGACGCGGATCTTTGGCCCCAAGGCGCCGGCGAGCGTTCGCGTCAGGTTGGCGACGGCAGCTTTGCTTGCGGCGTATGGAAACGGCTGCGGACCGGGCCGCAGGCCCACGATGCTGGACAGGTTGACGATCGCGGCTGACGGCGCCTGCCGCAGCATCGGCACGCACGCTCGCGTCACCTGGAAGACACCCCGGACGTTGACCGCGAACACGCGGTCCCAATCGGCCATGCTCAGGCCTTCGAGATCGGAGGGCGGCGTCGGGATGGTGATGCCCGCGTTGTTGACGAGCGCGTCGAGTCGCCCGAAGGCGTCTCCGATCTGCGCCACCATGCGGAGCACCGAAGGCTCGTCGGCCACGTCTGCCTGGATCAGCAGGGGCCGAACCCCCTGGGCCTCGATCGCTGTCGCGGTCGACTCAGCTTCGGCCTGACTGCGGCTGAAGTTCACGACCACGTCGTATCCGCGGCGCGCCAACTCGATGGCGGCGCTTCGCCCGATGCCGCGCGCGGCGCCGGTGACGAGCGCCACCGGTCGGCTCGCCGCGCTCGGGGTCACGACGCGGCCTGGTGCGACTCTGTTCTCGGCTCCACCCGCGGTCGCAGTCCCAGCACCCGTTCGGCGTTCTCGTGGAAAACCCTGGCCATGATCTCGTCGGAGTAGCCCAGCTCATCCCACTCGCGGAGGATCCGCTCGTAAGGCATGCTCGGGTAGTCGCTGCCGAACATGACCTTGTCTCGCAGCCGGCCGCGGATGTCCTTCTTCAAACTGTCGGGAAAGTACTTCGGGGCCCAGCCGGACATCTCCCAGTAGACGTTGCCTTTGTGCAGCGCCACGGCCGTCATCTCCTCAACCCACGGCCAGCCGGGATGGGCGGCGACGATCGTGAGGTTCGGAAAGTTGGATGCCAGGTCGTCGATGGCGAGGGGATGTGCGTGCCGAATCTTCGACCCGAGGCCTCCGGGGAGGCCAGCTCCCATCCCGGTTGTCCCGACGTCGATCATCACCGGCACGTGAAGGCCGTCGATCACCTCGAACAAAGGCTGCAGCTGGGGGTCGTCCACAGAGAAGCGGCCCATGATCGGGTGGAAGTGGAAGCCCAGGACACCGAACTCCTTCACCGCGCGGGTCGCCTCTTCCATAGCCGCTGAGCCTTTCAACGGATCTACAGCGCCCCACGCCTGAAGAATCGTGCCGGGGTACCGGTCGCGCATGCCTGCCACGTACTCGCTCGTGCACGGCGGCGCCCCGGTCACCGACTCGATGTCGAAGGCCACCAGGACCGCCTCGACACCCGCCGCCTTGAACTCTTCGATCACGACGTCCTCTTCCTTCGCCACCCAGTCGCGCTTCCAGTAGACGGAAAGCGCCTCCACATATGGCCCCTGTGAAGCGAGCCACGGCTGTGTCCCGGGGTAGCAGTGAAGGTCGACCCTCCGCATCAGCCCGGGCTCGACAAACGAAGCGTCATGGTCATATCAGCCGGCCCCTTCGGCCATCTCGCCGCCGGCCTCGTCGCCCGCGTCGGATAGGTTGGTCAGTTCGAGCAACCCTGGACCGTAGCGGGCCTCGAGCTCCTCCGGGGCTTCGGAGAAGATCCTCTGCACGAACAGATCGTGGCGGATGTATGCCTTGACCAGGCTTGCCAGAAGGGGCAGCTCGCCATACATGACCTCCCAGTCGCGGCCGTCCCGCGCGAGCGCCCACATCGACCATGTCGAGTCGACAGCCACCGCCAGGTGGCGCGCCTTGCGCGATGCGTAAAGCGTTCCTTCGGTGCTGGCATGACGCATGACCTTGCCCCTAGGAGCCTCGAACGGCAGCCGGCCGAAATGGACGATGACGAACTCGACGCCCCGATCGGAGGCGTTGCCAACAGCGCCGGCCAGTCCCTTCAGCTCGTCGTGACGACCGCTGAGGTAGACGCGCGTCCGCGCTCGCGCGATTGCCTCGGCTGCCCACCCGGTCGCGACCGGCAGGCTGTCGAGTCGCGAAAGCGGAAGCATGGGCTGTGGCACCTTTCGATCGGGCAGGCTCTCGAGACTGACCCGTGCCGCCTCGAACCGCTTGTCGAACTCGGCTTGCAGGGACTGCAGCAGCTCGGCGGGGGGTACCGCGGCGTATCGGGCCGGGCGCTGGGCGGTCTGGACCGCAGCGCCCCTGTCGACCAGTCGACGTAGCGTTTCATAGACCTTGGGCTGAGGTACGCCGGTGTCGTTGGCGACGCTGTACCCTGTGGCCCCGCCCGCCATAAGGAGCCCGACATACGTGCGAGCCTCATATTGTGAGAAGCCGAGCTGGGTCAGCCGTTCGGTTATGTCGGCAGCGGATTCATGCACGGGCATTCATGATCGGGACTCCCATCGCTGCGTGAGGCCCGCAGGGCCCTCCATCACTACGGGCGTAGTGCGCAATACTTGCGCTCGGATGCTAGCACAGCCCCGCCCGAAGAGACGCGACCTGGGCCGATGAGACCCCTGCGGTACATCGAGCTCGTGAACTCGGTCACTTCCGAGTTGCCGCCGCTGCCGATCGCTGCGCTGGGGCGACCGCTCCTACGACGGCTGCGCAAGCCTCTCCGAGAGTCGCGCGTGATCATCGTCACGAGCGCCGGCATCCGGCTGAAGAGCGAGCCGCCATTCCGACCGACCAACGACATGAGCTTCAGGAGGATCGCCCAAACTGTGCCGAGCTCGCTGCTCGTCCCGTCCCATCCGACGCCGGTGAGACGGCCAGCGGAGCAGGACTTGAACGTCGTCTTCCCGCGTGATCGCATGGCCGAGCTCGCCACAGAAGGTGTCATCGGCAGCGTCGCACCTTTCGATCTGAGCTTCCTTGGAACCATCAAGAAGCTGACCAGCCTCGTCTCAGAGCTGGCGGTCGAGATGGTTCGCGCTGCTCGGGAAGCTGAGGCCGACGCCGCGCTGCTCGTCCCGCTTTGACCCGTTTGTCACCAGTCCGTGGGACTGGTCGCCCGGGTTTTCGAGCGGGAGGGCATACCGACGGTGACCCTGTCGTCGGCCCTCGACATCACCCGGCGGGTGAAGGCGCCGCGCACGGCGTTCCTGAACTTTCCGCTCGGCAACCAGGTCGGTCCACCCAATGCTCCAGCG